>NZ_JBHTIV010000008.1:0-24834 GCF_042677225.1 Psychroflexus salinarum | reverse complement strand
CTACATACCGTGGAAGAGTAGGTCGCCGCCTTCCTTATATTAAAACCCTTAATTACATAACGTAATTAAGGGTTTTTTTATTTACAAGAATTTTAGTTTTAAACCCTTACCACAACTTTTTACAAAACCAATTTAGTATTTTAGCTGAAAAAAAGTGGCTAAATCCAAATCTCCGAAGACAACACCTTTAATGAAACAATATAATACCATCAAGGATAAATATCCTGATGCCATGTTATTGTTTAGAGTTGGTGATTTCTATGAAACTTTTGGAGAGGATGCAGTAACAGCTTCCCGTATTCTTAATATCATACTTACTAATAGAAATAATGGAGGTGAGCGATCAGAACTTGCTGGTTTTCCTCATCATTCACTTAATACTTATCTTCCTAAGCTTGTAAAAGCTGGATTAAGAGTTGCTATTTGTGACCAACTGGAAGATCCGAAGCAAACTAAAACCATTGTTAAAAGAGGAGTAACTGAATTGATTACACCTGGAGTGTCTTTAAATGATGATGTTCTATCGCGAAATGATAATAACTTTCTTTGTTCAATTTTTTTAGGTTCTAAAACTAATTTTGGAATTTCTTTTATTGATGTTTCTACTGGAGAGTTTTTAGTCTCTGAAGGTACTCTTGAGGACATCGATAAGTTAATTCAAAACTTTTCTCCTAGTGAGGTTCTGATTTCAAAAAAGCAAAAGGCCTTACTTTCAGACCAGCTTGGAAGTCAGCATCCTTTTTTCTACTTAGACGATTGGGTTTTCAAATATGATTTTTCTAATAATCTGATTAACTCTCATTTTAATACAACTTCTGTAAAAGGTTTTGGAATTCAGGATTTTAATGAGGGTTTAATTGCTTCAGGAGCAATACTTCATTATCTATCTGAAACCAATCACTCTCAGCTTCAGCATATCAATAATTTATCCAGAATACCTAAGGAGGATTATGTTTGGATGGATAAGTTTACCATAAGAAATCTTGAACTTTATCAATCTACATCTTCAGAAGGAGTATCTCTCATTGATATAATAGACAAGACAGTTTCAGCAATGGGAAGTAGACTTCTAAAAAGATGGCTCGCTTTTCCATTGAAACACCAGTTTAAAATCAATCAGCGCCTTGATACTGTAAGCTATCTTAAAGATCATCCTAATCTTCAAAATGAAATAAGATCTTACCTTAAGGAGATAAATGATCTAGAGCGTTTAGTTTCAAAAGTAGCAACTCAGAAAATTAACCCTCGTGAGCTTTTACAATTAAAAAATTCACTTGATATTATTAATTCATGTAAAGAGACTTTATCCAGTTCCAATTATGAGTCATTGAAAACTATTTCAGATCATTTGAATCCTTGTGAAGTTCTAAGAAATAAAATTGATTCTTCAATTTCTGAAGAGCCTCCAGTGAATATTCTGAAAGGCAATGCCATAAAATCAGGATATTCTGACGAACTTGATGACTTTCGTAAAGTTGCTTTTTCTGGTCATGACTATCTTAATGAAATGCTGAATACTGAATCTAAAAGAACTGGTATACCGAGTTTGAAAATTGGCAGTAATAATGTTTACGGTTATTATTTTGAAGTTAGACATACTCATAAAGATAAGGTGCCATCAGACTGGACAAGAAAGCAAACTTTGGTAAATGCTGAACGTTATATTACTGAAGAATTAAAAGTATATGAGGAGAAAATTTTATCAGCAGAAGAGAAAATATCAGTTTTAGAACAGAAATTATTTCAAGAGCTTGTCATATGGACTCAAGGATATATTAAAGTCATTCAACAAAATGCTTTTCAGATTGCTCAGTTAGATTGTCTGTCTGGATTTGCACAATTAGCTCTAGAACATAATTATGCTAAGCCAAACATCAATGAAGGTTTTGAATTAACAATAAAAGAAGGGAGGCATCCTGTAATTGAAATGCAACTTAAAGCCGAAGACGAGTATATAAGTAATGATCTCTTTCTTGACCAGGAAATCAATCAAATTATTATGATTACTGGACCAAACATGAGTGGTAAGTCAGCTTTGTTAAGGCAAACTGCACTCATTGTCCTTTTAGCTCAAATGGGAAGTTTTGTTCCAGCAACTTCAGCAGAGATTGGTTTGGTGGATAAGATATTTACACGTGTTGGTGCTAGTGATAATATTTCCATGGGTGAATCCACTTTTATGGTAGAGATGAATGAATCCGCCAGTATATTGAATAACTTATCCAGTAGAAGTCTAGTTCTTTTAGATGAAATTGGTCGTGGAACCAGTACTTACGATGGGATTTCGATTGCCTGGGCGATTGCTGAATTTCTACATGAACATCCAAGTAAGGCAAAAACTCTGTTTGCTACACATTACCACGAGCTTAACGAAATGACAAAGCAATTTGAGCGAATAAAGAATTTCAATGTTTCCGTCAAAGAACTAAAAGATAAAGTATTGTTTTTGCGAAAGCTTGTCCCAGGTGGCAGCGAGCATAGTTTTGGGATACATGTCGCAAAAATGGCTGGAATGCCACAGTATGTGATACAAAAAGCTAATACTGTTTTGAAAAAATTAGAGTCACTACGGGATTCCAATGAGGACTCTAGTTCAATCAGACAGGCAGTCCAGCCTGAGCCTCAATTGAGCTTCTATAACATGGATGATCCTCTGCTTGAGCAAATTAAGGACGAAATTATAAGACTAGATATTAACACATTGACTCCGGTTGAAGCTTTAATGAAGTTAAATGAGATTAAACGATTGCTATCTCCTAAATCAAAGAAGTAATATTTTCGCAGATTTTATTAAAAAGGTTTTGACAAATCAATTAATATATTAAATTTGCACTCGCAATAATCTACGCGAAAGTAGCTCAGGGGTAGAGCATCACCTTGCCAAGGTGGGGGTCGCGGGTTCAAATCCCGTCTTTCGCTCTTTCTGCTCGGATGGTGGAATTGGTAGACACGTTGGACTTAAAATCCAATGACCATTGCGGTCGTGCGGGTTCAAGTCCCGCTCCGAGTACCAAACCCTTTGAGAAATCAAAGGGTTTTTTTATTAAAACATGTTATGCCAAGAAAATTAAAAAATAGCGAACTCGTCCGTAAAACCGATGAAGAGTTTAAAACTTCTGCCAAAACGCCATTGATTTTAATTTTGGACAACATTAGAAGTCTTAACAATATTGGGTCTGTATTTCGAACTGCAGACGCATTTTTGATTCAGAAAATCTATCTCTGCGGAATAACTGCAAAACCACCTCATAAAGACATTCAGAAAACAGCTTTAGGTGCAACTCAAACGGTTGATTGGTCTTATAGAGAAAGTACGCTGGAACTTATTCAAGAATTAAAAGAAAGAGAAGTTCAAGTCATGTCTATAGAACAAGCCGAAAACTCAGTTTCTTTAGAGGATTTTAGTCCAAGTCAAGATACAACCTATGCTTTCGTTTTTGGGAATGAAGTAAAAGGTGTTCAGCAGGATGTTGTGGATGCTTCAAATGCAGTTCTAGAAATTCCCCAGCTTGGCACTAAGCATTCTTTAAATATTTCAGTTACAGCTGGAGTTTGTGTTTGGGATTTTATGTCTAAAACTCAGTTCAGATAACCACTTAGGCTTTCTCTTTTTCTAATTTTTCCTGAAGCATTTTCAGTTCATCTCTAAAACGCGCCGCTTCCATAAAATCCAGATCTTTAGCCGCTTTTTCCATAGACTTTCTTACCAAGGTCATTCTCTTTTTCAAGTCGGTTGCATTGTAATTTTCTGCAGCTTCTTCCGCTGCCTGCAGAGTCGGTGTTTCAATAACTTCGTATGGCTTTTCTTTTTTTCCACTTAAAGCTGAATTGTGTGCTTTTTTTAGAGCTTGTGGTGTAATGTTGTGTTTAGTATTGTGTTCGATTTGTTTTGATCTTCTGTATTCCGTTTGATCGATTGTTTTTTGCATGCTGTCCGTGATTTTGTCGGCATACAAAATTGCTCTTCCTTCAAGGTGACGTGCTGCACGGCCAATGGTTTGAGTCAACGTTCTATTACTTCTTAAAAATCCTTCCTTATCGGCATCCAAAATCGCAACTAGTGAAACTTCTGGTAAGTCTAAACCTTC
Source organism: Psychroflexus salinarum (assembly GCF_042677225.1). NCBI lineage: Bacteria > Pseudomonadati > Bacteroidota > Flavobacteriia > Flavobacteriales > Flavobacteriaceae > Psychroflexus > Psychroflexus salinarum. The sequence continues at coordinate 20,746 of NZ_JBHTIV010000008.1, read as the reverse complement.
TCTCAATAAATTCACCCCAACAAGGACATCAAATACACCTTTTCGTAAATCAGACATGATTTCTACCCGTTCCAAAGTGTCAATATCACTATGGATGTAACGTGTTCTTATTCTTACTCTTGTTAAATATTTAGTGAGTTCTTCAGCCATTCGCTTAGTTAAAGTCGTGACTAAAATACGCTGGTCTTTTTCAACTCTTTTATTGATTTCTTCAATTAAATCATCTATTTGATTCTGACTAGGTCTCACTTCAATTTCAGGATCAAGCAAGCCAGTTGGTCTTATTACCTGCTCCACGTAAACACCATCACATTTCTGAAGTTCATAATCTGCAGGCGTTGCACTCACATAAACCACCTGATTTTGCAATGCTTCATATTCTTCAAGTCGCAAAGGTCGGTTATCCATGGCTGCGGGTAATCTAAATCCGTAATCTACCAGGTTTTCTTTTCTGGAACGGTCACCTCCATACATGGCGCCCACTTGAGGAATGGTGACGTGGCTTTCGTCTACAATCATCAAATAATCATCTGGAAAATAATCCAAAAGACAGAAAGGTCTTGTTCCGGGTTGTCTTCCATCTAGATATCTAGAGTAATTTTCAATACCAGAACAATACCCTAATTCCTTGATCATTTCAAGATCGAAATTAGTTCGTTCTTCTATTCGTTTGGCTTCAAGAGGTTTTCTAATTTCCTTGAAGTATTCAATTTGCTTACCAAGATCAATAGCAATTTGATCGATAGCACTGTTCAGAACATCAGGAGAAGTTACAAATATATTGGCTGGATAAATGTTCAGTGTATCATATTTGGCCATAATTTCATTGGATTCCACATTGAAAGCTTCGATTTCTTCAATTTCATCTCCAAAAAAGTGAATGCGATACGCATGATCTGCATAGCCGGGAAAAATATCTAGAGTGTCTCCCTTTATTCTGAAATTGCCTCGGTTAAACTGAACCTCGGTTCTGGAATATAAACTTTGTACCAAACGCTGAAGCAGTTTTGTTCTCGGGATTTGTTGATCTACTTCAACTTGAATCACATTCTTTTGAAATTCTACGGGGTTTCCAATACCATAAAGGCAACTGACAGAAGCTACGACCAGCACATCTCGTCTTCCTGAGAGCAGGGAGGATGTCGTGCTTAGTCTGAGCTTTTCGATTTCATCGTTGATGGATAAATCTTTTTCAATATAAGTTCCGCTTGAAGGAATAAAGGCTTCAGGCTGGTAGTAATCGTAATAAGACACAAAATATTCAACAGCATTTTCAGGAAAGAAAGCTTTAAATTCTGAGTATAATTGAGCGGCAAGAGTTTTGTTATGTGCTAAAACAAGAGTTGGTTTTTGAACACTTTCAACCACATTGGCCATGGTGAAGGTTTTACCAGAACCTGTCACTCCGAGCAAAGTCTGATAGCGTTCATTTTCGTTTATTCCTTTTATCAACTTTTCAATGGCCTGAGGCTGATCTCCTGTAGGTTTAAAGTTTGACTTTAAATTGAATTTCATTCAAAATTATTTTTGCAAAGGTACCTCGCTTCAAAGTTAACGCAAAGTCAAAGCACTTCCTTTGGCATTAATTTCACAGGTATAGAATTCAGAAAGACAAATATTTAAGAACGTAGAATCGAACTTAAATAGTCAAGTATCTTTAGAAAAATAGAGTTTCACTTATCAAAAACTATAATTCTGAAGAACATTAGTCTCTAAACTTTAAAGTTTTATCGGTTTTGGGAAATTTCTTGACTTGATAAGGAATTAATACCGGGAATGTTACTAGGCCTTTTGGAACATTAATTTTGACCTTAAAAAATATGTTATTCTCATTTTCTCCATCGTATTGGATATCCACAGAGTAACCTCCTGTTGTCCTGACTTTATCTGAAGCTATTAACATCACGTGTGTGTCAAAATTAAAAGGATTTTTTTGAAAATAACCCAAGAAATTTGGCTCTAGAGAAAACTTTGATTCTAATTCTGACTGACTAGAAATTAACCAACGCTGACTTGCAAGACTTTCATTTTGATAATTGAAGCTTCCATCGAGAACAACCTCTAAGTCTTGGGCTTTATAATTTGGGTTATCGTTTTTGCTACTCCTGCAGCCAGCAAAAATTATGCTAAGTAGAATTAAGGAGATATATCTCATGTCATTTTGTTTTTAAGTCTAATAAAATTTAAATGTTTTAATTTAAAATAAACCTGACAAGTACTTCACTTTTAATTTCAATTTGGTCAAAAGAAAGATTGTTTTCAGTTTCTTCTTGGTTGATGCTGGAAGTTGTACTCATTTGGAAACGTTCAGCTTTACCTTGTATTGAATATGCGTAAGCATTAGTTTCAGAAATATAGATAGCTCTTCCTAGCTTCTGGCCAATTGCGTTAACCATTTCTGATGCATTTTCTTTGGCTTTTACTACAGCTTTTGCTTTCATCAAAGTTTTGAAGTCCTCTATTTTTGAATGCTCAGTTTTGTCAAGTTGGATATTGGCTAAGCCTATTTCCTGCATGCTTCTCAGAACATTTCCCAATGTAGAAGCTTCATAAACAAGGAGCTTGTATTGCTTAGACTTCATTACTTTTTGACCAGACAAGAAATATGATTTGAAATCGCTGCTCGCATCTGTTACAAAAAGCTGTTCTTCAATATCGATGTTAAGTTTTTTGAACTCAGAAATCATTTTTTGTTCTAATTCTTCAACACTCGATTTGCCTTTGGTGTCTTCTTCAGAAATAAGAATATTGATATGAATCCTATCAGGCGTAACCAATGTATCTGAGCTTCCTTTCACCTCAATGTAGGCTTGGTCGATAAAATTTTTCTGCTGAGAATGCAAGTTGTAAAATGTCAGTATTAAAAGAGAAATGCTAAAAATTAGTTTCATATGATTATGTTTTAATTGTTATAAGTTATCGTTTTAGGGTGAAATTTCCAGTTTCAATGGTTCCATCGGTGAGACGGATGCGGTACCAATAGTCATCTGAAGGCAAGTCTCTGCCGTTATAAGTACCATCCCAGCCATTTTCGTTGTTTGTAAATGTTTTTAAAAGTTTTCCGTACCTGTTATAGATTTGAAGTAAGATTTCTTCACTGTTGCTTTCTAACAATCCGCTTATTTCCCAAACATCATTAATGCCATCGCCGTTGGGAGTAAAAAACTTCATAATTCCTAAAACTCCAATCGTTTTTTCAGAAATAACCCAGACAGAATTACAATCACTACCTCTTACAGCTGTAATTTTTTCTGAAGCTTTGTATTTAATTTCTTCAGTGTCATTTTCATCATAAGTTATAAGTTCATTATTTCTTTCACCAGAAATAACATCACCAAGGCCGCCATTTAAAGAAATGTCAACAATAGAATAATTCAGCCCATTATTGAATCCGTCATCTTCTTCCGGGACACCTCTTTCAGTATCTGTATATGCAGGAATAGAATTTCCAAATCTATCTGCAGGCCCTTGGCCGGGATATGCATTAGCATTTTCGTGATGGGGTTCATCTACTGTAAAAACAAAATAAAGGTTTGGGTCTGTAGGATGTGGCACTATTAACCCACTTGATGTACTGGAGGGGTCACCGTTAAGACCTGTTCCATTAAAGTAGTCAGCATTAGGCATGATATTGTGGTTCCTGTCCCAAATTGTTCTTCCATCAGTATACATTAATAAATTACCATTAATGTCGGAAATTGAGGAGCAGCCTTCGTTGGTGCTTAATTGTCCGTTAGTAACTGCTGATGGGGGATTGGTGTTAAAAGTTATACCAGCCTTATCTCCAAAATACCAGTTATTTGCTTCTCCCTGCCCAAAAACGGAGAGACTCGTAATACAAACCAGAAAAACAACGAATTTATTCAAGAATCGAGATTTCTCAAATATAACCTAAAGATCTCTTTTCTGTAAAAGTTTCCATGAGGAATAAATGAATATGAAACTCCAGCCTAAAACTACCAATACAGCCGACCATTCTACATCATATGATTTTTCAAATTCAGAATTTAACTGAGTTGCTGCAGATTTTATTACTCCCAATCTTGAAAGGGGCTCAATAATCAGATTGCTCATGGACTGAAGTGGCAGAAAATTAACGATAAAGTCTAGGGATTCAGCTTGAAATTTTACAAACAACTGAACAATCCCCTCAAAAATCCAGAGCAGGAAAAGAAATCCTAAGGCAAACGCAGAACGTTTTAATAAAATTCCAAAAAATAGACACATGGAGAAGAATCCAACTAATTTTAAAAAGTAGGCGAAAATATATTCAAGATCAGAAAAAATAATACTGAATTCATCATAATCAGAAAAAAGTAAACCTAGAACTAAACTTACTATAAAAAGTAATACTGTTGAGGCTAAAGCAAACCCCAGGACACCGTAAAATTTAGATAAAATGAATTCCTTTTTGCTTAATCCATCGATTAAGTTCTGCTTTAAAGTACGATTGGTGTATTCGCTAGAAACCATGGAAACGATGACCACTGCAAGAAATAATTTTAAGAAAGCTACAAAATAAGCGTTAAAATGCCAGATGTAAGGAAAATTGAAAATGCCCTGGTCTGCCAATCTGAAGTCAATCGATCCGAAATTAAACCGGATTGAGGCAAATAAGGCAATAGCACTAAACAGGATGAAATAAATAAGGCTGAGTATTTTGGCAGCTCTGTTATTTTTAAGCTTGTGAAATTCGATGAGAAAAAGTCTTTTCATAAGTTGAGCTTATTGATTTTTGGTGAGTTTTAAAAATTGTTCTTCCAGCGTTTCTTTACGTTTCACCAGGTGTGTAAGTAAAATATCTTTTTCGAAACATTCTTTATTCAAAGCTTTTGCTTCATATGGGTGAGATAAAATCGCTTTGATCAAATCGTTTTCTTCTACATCATAACTTTCAATAGCTTCATGAGAATCGAGAAATGATTTTAGAGCTTCCTTGTCTTCACTTTTTAATTCAAAAAAACCATGTGTGGCATTCAACTGGTCTACAGGACCCGCGTAAAGTTTCACTCCTTTTCTGATCACGATGACGTGAGAACACACTTTTTCTACTTCATCGAGCAGGTGGGAAGCAAGCAAAATAGTCATGCCGTTTGCGGCAATTTTTTTAATAATTTCCCGAATCTGATGAATTCCCTGAGGGTCCAATCCGTTGGTAGGCTCATCAAGAATGAGAATCTCAGGATCATTAAGCAAAGCTGAAGCGATAGCCAGTCTTTGTTTCATGCCCAAGGAATAACTTCTGAAATGATCTTTTTTTCTATCCTGTAGATTTACGATTTCCAGAACAGCATCAATTCTAGAGTAGTCGACTTCTTTGATTTTACAAACCAACTTCAGGTTGTCTTCTGCACTCATACTGGGGTAGAAATTAGGGCTTTCTATAATAGCTCCTACTTTCTTTAAAGCATTGTGTGTGGTCATGTTTCCTTCAAACCATTCAAAGGAACCAGAAGTTGGATTCACAACATTAAGCACCATCCCCAGAGTAGTCGATTTTCCACTTCCATTTGGTCCTAGTATGCCGTAAACATTACCTTTTTGAATATTAAATGTTAGAGCATTTACTGCGGTTAAACTTCCAAACTTTTTGGTGAGATCTTTTAGTTTTAAAATAGTTTTCAAAGTGGTCGAGTTTTTTATAGGACGGAAAGCTAAGAATTATGTTACATTTTAAGCAAGCAAATTTGCTACCTTTGAATAAAAACTAGCCCATGGAAAAGAAACTCATGTCTAGGAAGAAACCAACTTTTCCTATTAACGAGCAACTCAATAAGTATCTCCAGACTTACAACAGGAATACAAGAATTCCGGTTTCTTATGATGACTTGTTAAGGTTCTCGGGTTCTATCGTTGTTTATGATAGACATGACGAGGATACGTTATGGGTGAGATGCTACTATTCAGATTTTGAAAGGGAAGAAATTGATAACAGCTTAAAGCGTGTTTACCTCATTCTTCACTCCGATGGGCGCAGTGAACATATGGATTTCCTCAATGTGGATGCTATCGATTACTGCACTTTTGGAAACTCTAAACCCTTCAGAATCAAAATCAGGAATGTTCTTAATGATAACTTCACTTATTTCTATGTCAAAAAAGCGGACGCGTCAAGAATATATGGGCTTGACTTTGAACATATCCTTTCTCCAAACCGTATCAACTTTTTAGTTTACAAAGACACATTGATTGAAGAGCATATTGCAGGAATTCCCGGCGATGTATTTATTAAAGAGCATTTGCCGGAATGCACTGATAGAGCCAGGAATGAAATCGCCAAACAATTTGTTAAGTTTGATGAACGCTGTACACTTAGACTTCTCGGTGATATGAGATCTTATAATTATGTGGTGATTCCTACTCACGACTTTGACCATGTAGATTATAAAATTAGGGCGATTGATTTTGATCAGCAAAATTATGAAGGTAACCTGAAAGTATATCAGCCTCATTTTTTCAAAGAAAATAGGCCTCTGGTAAAAATGGTTTCAGAATTGTTACAAGACACTTCAGTGGAACAATACCGAAAGGAAGAGCGTTCACAAGTGGCCAAGCGGCTTATTACTTCAGAAAAACGGTTTAGAATGTTGATACGCTGTATGATTAAAGACAGAGTATCAACAGACGAAAATGTAAAAATGCTGAGGAGGCAACTTGTAGATTTCACCAGAGATATACGCTTCAAGCGCTGTAAAACTATGGGGCATATTCTCAAGACGGCTTTGGATTTCGTCAAGCGTAATTACTTAGAGATTGAATAATATTAGACTTGGAAACTGGCTTATATTCTTGTTTTTTCTATTTTAGAGCCCAAATCAAAACTTTTATAAATATGAATAAAATAAATTATCTATTTCTAGCTCTTGGCTTAAGTGTACTTACCCTACCTTCAGCTTCTGCACAGTTAGAAAGTAATCAGTCTCAATTCGACGAATTTATGGATAGGTCAGGAAATTCCTATAGGTCTGCTACAGGAAAACCAGGGCCAGAGTATTTTCAGAATGAAGCAGATTATACGATCAAAGCAAATTTGAATCCTGAAACACATACGATTACTGGACAAATTACGATGGAGTACATCAACAATAGTCCTGAAGACCTGGATTACATCTGGATGTATCTGGAACAAAATAGATTTACTGAAGATTCTAGAGGAACTTTAACGACTCCTGTAGAGGGTAATCGCTACAACGGAGATCCTTTGGACGGAGTAAAGATTTCCAATCTTCAAGCAAAAGTAAAACGTTCAACATCGACTAAACACCTGATTACAGATACGCGTATGCAAGTGTTTTTCGATCAGCCTATAAAAGCCAAAGGTGGTAAAGCCGAGGTGTCCATGAATTTCGAATTTGAAATTCCTGTGAATGGAATGGATAGAATGGGACGTCTCAGTACTCAGAATGGAGAAATTTATGCCTTGGCTCAATGGTTCCCTCAAGTGGCAGTATTTGATGATATCGAAGGCTGGAATGTTATGCCATATCTTGGTGCTGGCGAATTTTATTATGATTACGGAAACTTTGATGTGGAAATCACAGTTCCTCATAATTATGTAGTTGTTGCCTCAGGAGAACTTCAGAATCCTAAAAAAGTGTTGTCCTCTTCAGCTTATGATCGATATGAAAAAGCACTGAAAAGTCAAGAAACGGTCAGTATTATCTCTTCAGAAGAAATAGGTGATTCTAGCATGTTTGCCAATCAAAGTGGTACTCAAACCTGGCATTATGAAATTGAAAACTCTAGAGATTTTGCTTTCGCAGCTTCCAAAGCTTTTATCTGGGATGGAGCTCAATTTAATTTACCTAGCGGAAAAACAGGTCTGGCACATTCAGCTTATCCAATCGAAAGTGATGGTCAGGATGCGTGGTCAAGATCAACTGAATATAGTAAAGCTTCAATAGAGTATTATTCAGAAAAATGGTACGAGTATCCTTATCCTGCGGCAGTCAACGTTGCAGCAGAAATAGGCGGAATGGAATATCCAGGACTTAATTTTTGTAGCTGGAAAAGCAAAGGAGCTAGTCTTTGGGGTGTCACCGATCATGAATTTGGTCATAACTGGTTTCCTATGATTGTAGGAAGTAATGAAAGACGTTATGCTTGGATGGATGAAGGCTTCAACACGTTTATTAACTATTACTCTACGCTAGCTTTCAATGATGGAGAATATCCGGCAAGACTCAACCAGCCAAGAAATTTGACCAGTTGGTTTATTGGTGATACTAGAGAAAGCATTGCTACATATCCAGATGTTGCCAACTTAAGAAATCTTGGAATGATTGCTTATTATAAGCCAGCAATTGGCCTAGTTATGTTGAGAGAATATATTCTTGGAGAAGAACGTTTTGATTATGCATTTAAATCTTACATCAAGACTTGGGCTTTTAAGCATCCGCAACCAAAAGACTTTTTCAACCATATGGAAAGTGCAGCAGGTGAAAACTTATCCTGGTTTTTTGAACCCTGGTTCTATGGAACAGGTAATATCGATTTAGCTATTGATTCTTTGAGAAAGCGAGATGGTGCTTATTTCCTTACAGTTTCAAACAAGGGAGATATTCCAATGCCTGTAAAAATGCAAATTACTTTTGAAGATGGCACAACAGCTATGAAAAGTCTTCCTGTGGAAATCTGGCAGAGGGGAGATACCTGGACCCATAAATTTGAAACTGAAAAAGACATTAAATCTATTGAAATCGATCCCGATAAAATCCTGACGGATGTGAATTTTTCAAATGATTCATGGCCGGTAAATATCTATAAAGATTAATCTTACAATCAATACTCAATTTAAAAACGACCTCATTTGAGGTCGTTTTTTGTTTAAATAAAGATAACTCTAAAGTTAGCTTATGGCTTAATTCCTCTTTTTAGACAGGTCAATTTAGACTTAAGCATCTCCCTAGTTACCCCTAAGTATCCCCTAAGTATCTCCCTAGTTGATCACTTTAAAAAATAACAAAAAGATTCTGAAATAAATTCAGAATGATCTGTATTGAAAAGCAAAAACCTCTCTTCAATTTAATGAAGAGAGGTTTTTTAGTTTATTGAAATATATAATTACAATCCAGAAATACTGTCTGCGGTTACTTGTCTGTCCACTTTTCTCAATAAGCCCTGGAGTACTTTTCCGGGACCAACTTCTGTAAAGTCAGTAGCGCCATCAGCAAGCATTTGTTTCATGGTTTGTGTCCATTTGACGGGTGCTGTCAATTGTTCTATCAAATTGGTTTTGATTTCTTCAGGGTCAGAAACCGCAGAAGCAGTTACATTTTGATAGACCGGGCAAATTGGTTGATGGAAAGTGGTTGATTCTATTGCTTTAGCCAGCTCTTCGCGAGCCGGAAGCATCAATGGAGAGTGAAATGCTCCTCCAACGGGCAACATAAGCGCACGTTTGGCTCCTCTTTTTTTCAGCAATTCGCAAGCTCTTTCTACAGCTTCGTGAGCTCCTGAGATCACGAGTTGTCCAGGTGAATTGTAATTAGCAGGGACGACCACACCGTCTACAGATTCACAAACTTCTTCTACCACAGAATCTTCAAGGCCTAAAATAGCAGCCATAGATGATGGGTTTTTTTCGCAAGCCGCCTGCATACTCAAAGCTCTTTTGTGAACTAGCTTTAAAGCATCTTCAAATTCTAAAGTCCCATTGGCCACCAGAGCTGAAAACTCACCAAGGGAGTGTCCTGCCACCATATCAGGCTGGAAGGAGTCGCCTAAAACTTTACTCAAAATGGTAGAGTGAAGGAAGATCGCAGGCTGAGTTACTTTGGTTTGTTTCAGTTCATTTTCTGATCCCTCAAACATCACCTTGGCAATGTCAAACCCTAAGATGTCGTTGGCTTTGTGAAATAAGTCTCTGGCTTCTTCAGAAGATTGGTATAAGTCCTGGCCCATTCCTGTATATTGAGCGCCTTGTCCTGGAAATATGTAAGCTTTCATTGTGTTTTTTATTTTGTTGAAATTCAAATATACTATTTTGAAGAGTTTTTGGAAGAAAAGGAAGGGTTCTCGATGGAGTTTATACAGAATAACAGAAGTGCTCGAACTTGAAACAAATTGGGTTTTCTAAAGAGTTTATCTTGAGCAATGGCGAAAGGCTCGAACTTGATACATGAAGGATTTCCGGCTGATTTTATTTTTAGCAAAGTTGAAAGGTTTTCTGCAAAGTTTATCTTGAAACAATTAAGCATAAAGCAGATTTGATGTTTGAACATCGAGCGGAGTCGAGATGGTGTTTTTTATAATTCCCCATTATTTTAGATCACAGGGCTACGCCCCTTTTCTTTTTCTCGGGTATTGATGTTAAGAAGATATCAGGGCTAACGCCCCTACCTTTAATAGGATTCCAGATTTTACTCAGATTTCAGGGTTGCGCGTCTCATTTTTTGAAATTGATCGTAGAGAGCTAAGATAGGGGCAGCGCCCTCCAGTCTTAATAGAAAAAATAGCATCCTGTCATAAAAGGGGCAGCGCCCTGACATCTTTTTTTCAAAACAAAGTCCATTTTGAAAAAAACACATGGTCATCAGTATGCATAAATATTTTTGATAAATCATTACACCTGCCTTTCCCGATACTTATCGGGACTTCCTCGAGGGAGGAGGCATGAAATGAGATTATCCTCTTGAAGGAATGATAGGGTGTGTTTTGTGCGAATTTAAAAGATTGTTTTTTATGCTGACAATGGTTTTACATGAATTTGTCCGCCAATGGCTTTCAATACTTTCATGATTGTTCCGAATTGTGGCTTTGCTCCTTTAGATAATGCTTTGTAGAGACTTGGTCTGCTCATTCCTGTCTTCTCGGCAATTTTAGACATGCCAATCGATTTTGCAATATGGCCGATGGCTACTATTAAATCTGAATCGTCTCCATCTTCCAGAACTGTGTTCAAATATTCAGAAATCATTTCTTCGCTTTCTAAATAGTCAGCTATTTCAAATCTTGAGGTTTCCATATCAATCATTTTTAATTTTGTTCCAAATTTTATTTGCTTTCTCAATATCTTTCTGTTGAGTCGATTTATCTCCACCAATTAGTAGAATAATAATTTTGTTCCCTTTTTCCTTAAAATATAATCGGTAGCCTTTTGCGTAATTAATTCTTATTTCACTAATTCCATTTCCAACAGATTTAAAGTCACCGAAATGTTCATCCATTTCAAGTTTTTGGAGTCTGAAAAGTATTTTGGCTTTTGCTCTTAAATCTTTTAGTTTTCTAAATCACTTGTCAAATTCAGAAGTTTTTTCGAGGATTAGCATTGAAAAGTGTATTCATTTAGATACAAATATAGTAAAATGTTCGGATTTGAAATTAGATTTTTATAAGTGTACGTTGATAAAAGAAGAGTTATGGAGCAGCTTGACACATCAAAATTCAGATGACTATGACATCCTCCTTAATCTCTATCTGTACGACAGGCAGGCTCCTTCAGGAGAGGAGGTTTCAGGTGAGATTATCCCCTTGAAGGGATGATAGGGGTGTTTTTTGAATTTTAAATTTTGTAAATAGAATAAACAGTAAAAAGGGCATCGCTCTTAAATCTAATTAGCTGAACAGATTTAAACACTATTTTGTTTAGATTCGAGCTGCTTGTGCTGAGCGAAGACGAAGTAGAGGCGGTTCGTAATTTAGATTTTAGACTATATTTTTGTTTAGGTTCGAGCGGAGTCGAGAACAAACAAAAACTAAATCATCACATAAATCATGAAATCCTATTTTGTTTACATCATCAAGTGCTCTGATCAAACTTATTACACAGGAATGACCAATAATATAGGTAGAAGATGGCAGGAGCATTGTTATAGTGAAGAAAATAAAGAGGCTTACACTTATAAGCGTAAACCACTGGAACTGGTATTTTACGAAACCTTTTCTGATGTAAAGCAAGCTTTTGAATTTGAACGGAAATTAAAGAAGTGGAGTAGACTTAAAAAAGAAGCTTTGATAAATAGAAACTGGGATAGACTGAAAAACTTAGCTGAATGTAAAAATGATTCACATTCTAAATTTAAAGACCAATCATAAAAGGTTCTCTACAGAGTTTATCTTGAGCTATGACGAAAGGCTCGAACTTGAAACATTAAAGATTCCGGCTGATTTTATTTTTAGCAAAGTTGAAAGGTTTTCTGCAAAGTTTATTTTGAAACAATTAAGCATAAAGCAGATTTGATGTTTGAACATCGAGCGGAGTCGAGATGGTGTTTTTTATTTTTTTTGCATTGTTCTCGTTAGAGTTTATCTTGATTGAGGACGAAGTAGAGTCGAGATGCAGCTTGTTTTAAACGGAGTTTATACAGAAGAAATGAAGTGCTCGAACTTGAAACAAATTGGGTTTTCGAAAGAGTTTATCTTGAGCAATGACGAAAGGCTCGAACTTGAAACATTAAAGATTCCGGCTGATTTTATTTTTAGCAAAGTTGAAAGGTTTTCTGCAAAGTTTATTTTGAAACAATTAAGCATAAAGCAGATTTGATGTTTGAACATCGAGCGGAGTCGAGATGGTGTTTTTTATTTTTTTTGCATTGTTCTCGTCAGAGTTTATCTTGAGCGAGGACGAAGTAGAGTCGAGACGCAGCCTGTTCTAAACGGAGTTTATACAGAAGAAATGAAGTGCTCGAACTTGAAACAAACTGGGTTCTTTTCAGGGTTTATCTTGAGCGATGGCGAAAGGTTCTCTACAGAGTTTATCTTGAGCAATGGCGAAAGGCTCGAACTTGAAATAGTGACGGCTAGAAGAGAAACATAGAAAAAGTTTAAATTTAAATATTGACAATTTGTTTAGGTTCGAGCTACCTGTGCTGAGCGAAGACGAAGTAGAGTCGAGATCAAACAAAATTTTAACATCTGTAGATTCAGAAATAAATGATTATTATTCCTATGTTTGTAATATGTTAAATAACAAAAACAATTCTTGGTGGTGGTCTTTATTACGTCAAACGTCGTGATCTAGATCCTGCTATGTATATATTTCATAAAGGCTTGTCTATCACGACAAGCCTTTTTTAATTTTTAAAACTTTGAGTCTAAAACTATGAGTTATTCTTTAAAAACCACCTATCAGAAGCTGCTTGCCGACACCTTTACGCCGGTGAGTGCCTACCTCAAAATCAGGGATAAATATCCGCACTCGCTGCTTTTGGAAAGCAGCGACTACCATACCAATGACAACAGCTTTAGTTATATCTGTTGTAATCCCATCGCTCACTTCAAAGTGGAAAATGAGCAAATCGAACTCAAATACCCCGATGGTACTTTCAAGCAAATCGATATTGATAAAAGTGTCAATGTGGCTAATGAATTGAAAAAATACTTGGCCGAATTTGAAGTGGAAGATCACAATTTTAAGTTTTTAACCCAGGGTCTTTTTGGGTTTACCACCTACGATGCAGTTCGGTATTTTGAAAACCTGACCATCGATAAGAGCAAGTCGAAGCTGGGTTTGCCAGACATGCTTTACAATGTCTTTCAAAATGTGATCGTCATCAACCATTTCAACGATGAAGCTTATGTGTTTAACCATTCGTATGATGGAACAGATCGCATTTCAGAACTGAAATCTTTATTGAAAAATCAAAATTATACCGAATATGATTTTGAACTGGATGGGAAGGAAGAATCACCAATCACCGATGAAGAATTCATGGAATACGTCACCAAAGCTAAAAAACATTGCCAGCGTGGAGATGTGTTTCAAATGGTGATGTCCAGACGATTTTCACAGGGTTTTAAAGGCGACGAATTCAACGTATATCGAAAGCTAAGAAGTATCAATCCAAGTCCGTATTTATTTTACTTCGACTTTGGAAACTATAAAATTTTCGGAAGTTCTCCAGAAGCACATCTTGTTGTTCAGGATGGGAAAGCCGAGATCCACCCCATTGCAGGAACTTTCAAACGAACAGGGAATGACCAGGAAGATGCTGAAATGGCATTAAAATTATCTGAGGACGAAAAGGAAAATTCAGAGCACGTGATGCTGGTGGATTTAGCTCGAAATGATCTAAGCCGTAACGGTAAAAAAGTTAAGGTGGAGACTTACAAAGAAGTTCAGTATTTTTCTCATGTAATTCATTTAGTGAGTAAAGTGACGGCTGAAGTGAATCCGGAAGACAGTTTAAAATTACTGGGAGACACCTTTCCGGCAGGAACTTTAAGCGGCGCCCCAAAACACATGGCGATGTCGTTAATTGAGAAATACGAAAACATCAGTCGTGAGGCCTACGGCGGAGCGATAGGCGTGATCGATTTCAAAGGAAATATGAATCAGGCCATCATCATCAGAAGTTTCGTCAGTAAAGATATGAAATTACATTATCAGGCGGGTGCTGGCGTGGTGAGCGATAGCACCGAAGAAAACGAACTGCAGGAAGTCATCAATAAACTTGGAGCTTTGCGTAAAGCTTTAGATCAATAAAATTAAGTTATGAAGAAAATATTAGTCATAGATAATTACGATTCTTTTGTGTACAATCTGGTGCATTATCTGGAAGAATTTGATGCCAAAGTCACCGTCAAACGAAATGATGAGGTCGATCTCGAGGAGGTGGCGCAATACGATAAAATATTACTTTCGCCTGGTCCTGGGATTCCAGAGGAAGCCGGTCAGTTGAAAGCCATTATCAAAGCTTTTGCTCATGAAAAGCCAATGCTTGGTGTGTGTTTGGGTCAGCAGGCGATCATGGAAGTTTTTGGAGGTGAACTGCTGAATTTGGATAAAGTTCACCATGGCGTGGCGACAGAGATCAAAACTCTCGTAGAAGATGAAGTTTTGTACAAGGGTCTGCCAGAAACTATGATGGTAGGGCGCTACCATTCCTGGGTCGTCAAACAGGAATTACCAGATTGCCTGGTAGCCACTTCAGTGGATGAGCAGGGGCAAATCATGTCTTTGCGTCATAAAGCATACGATGTAAGAGGAGTTCAGTTTCACCCGGAATCGGTGTTGACGCCGGAAGGCAAACAAATGATTAAGAACTGGATAGAAAGCTAACTGACTCTATAAACGAATTTTACTATGAAATATATACTCAATCGTCTCATACAACAGGAACAGCTCTCCAAAGCTGAAGCAAAAGAGGTGTTGCTGCAAATCTCCAATGGAGAATTTAGTGACCTTCAAATTGCCTCTTTCCTCACCGTGTTTATGATGCGAAGCATCAGCGTAGAAGAACTGGAAGGTTTTCGGGATGCGCTATTGGAACTCTGTATTCCTGTGGATTTTCAGGGCGAAACGGTGATGGATTTGTGCGGAACGGGAGGTGATGGACAGAATACTTTTAACGTATCGACGGCTGCATCATTTGTAGTGGCGGCCATGGATGTAAAAGTGGCTAAGCATGGAAACTATGGCGTGTCTTCTGTCAGTGGAAGTTCCAATGTTCTGGAAGCGATGGGTATCAAATTTTCCAATGAACAGGGCTTTTTAGACAAGTGTTTGGATAAGGCCAACATCGCCATTCTTCACGCCCCGCTCTTTCATCCTGCGATGAAAAATGTAGCGCCCATCAGAAAATCTTTGGCCTTGAAAACCTTTTTTAATATGCTTGGGCCTATGGTGAATCCGGCTAAACCAGATCTGCAACTGGTAGGGGTTTACGATTTAGAACTGTTGAGAAAGTACCATTATTTATATCAGAAAACCGATAAGACCTATTGCATTTTACATGATTTGAATCAGTATGATGAGATTTCACTCACCTCCAAAACCAAATGTGTGACCAACTCTAAAGAAACTTTCCTATCTGCTGAAGATTTTGGTGTACTGCCTGTAACCAAAGAAGAAATTTACGGAGGGGATACGGTTGAAGGCGCAGCAGACATTTTTTACCAGATTTTGAGTGGAAAAGGAACTGAAGCCCAGAATAATGTAGTGTGTGCCAATGCCGCAACGGCAATTTCCATAGCAAAATCTATCGGAATAAAAGAGGCTTTCAGCGAAGCTAAATCAATTTTGAAAGGGGGCAAAGCCCTGGAAGTATTGAACCAACTAAAAACTATAAGTCAGTCATGAAGCAGATTTTAGAAGAAATCATCGGTTATCAGCAGCTGGTTGTTAACCTTAAGAAACAGAACATGCCCGTCGATGTCCTGAAGTCTTTCCCTGAGTTTTCAAGCCCCACGCGAAGCTTGAAGCAGGCAGTGGCAAATTCAGAAAAAGGAATTATAGCTGAATTTAAAAGACGTTCACCTAGTAAAGAGACGATAAATCTAAAAGCAGATGTGATGGAAATTGCCCAGCGCTATGAGCAAATGGGCGCTGCCGGGATGTCGGTATTGACCAATCAGCGGTATTTTGGAGGGAGTCTGGAAGATTTACAACTGGCTAAGTCAGTGTGTAAGTTGCCTCTTCTTCGTAAGGATTTTATGGTAGATACCTATCAGATGTATGAAGCCAAAGCTTATGGTGCCGATGCGATTTTGTTGATTGCTAATGCTTTGCCTTCAGAAAAGTTGGAGGAACTGGCTATTTTGGCTCATGACTTAGGTTTAGAGGTTTTATTTGAAATTCACGAAGCTGATGAAATTGAAAAATTAGCTCCGAAACATATCGATCTTATTGGCGTTAATAACCGAAACTTAAGAACTTTTGATGTTGGTATTCAGCAGGGACTGGACATGTTGCCGCATTTGCCATCGGACTTGCTGAAGATTTCAGAAAGTGGAATTCAGGATATGGAAACCATTGAGAAATTAATTCAGCAGGGATTCAACGGCGTGTTAGTTGGTGAATTTTTTATGAAACAACAACTCTCAGAATCTAATACCAGTAAGTGATGAAAGTGAAAGTTTGCGGGATGAAGCATCCCGAAAATATAAAAGCGCTGTCCAAACTGGACATCGATTATATGGGGTTTATTTTCTATAAGAAGTCGCCACGTTTTGCGGAAACGGAAGTGGAGCTTCCCAATACAATTCAGAAAGTAGGTGTGTTTGTGAACGAAACCCTTGAAATTATTTTAGCGAAAGTCAAAAGCTTTGGACTGAACATAATTCAGTTGCACGGTCATGAAACGCCTGAATTTTGCGAACAGCTGAATCAGACATTAGCTGAGGCAGGTTATGCTGAGGTGAAATTATGGAAGGTATTTTCTATAAAATCCCCTTCAGACTTTGAAGGCATCGAAGCCTACAGTTTTTATGTGCACGGCTATTTGCTGGACACCAAAGGTCAGTACCGGGGAGGCAACGGGGAGAAGTTTGACTGGCAGTTGCTTCAGAAACAAAACTTTTCAAAACCTGTAATGCTGAGTGGGGGCATAGGGCCAGAAGATGCCGAACAGGTGAGTCAGTTATACAGAGACGGTCTGATTGCCGGCGTCGATATCAATAGTGGGTTTGAAGATGAGCCCGGCCTTAAAAACATAACTTTAGTACACAAATTTTTACAAAACCTTAGAACGTATGAGCAAGTATAGTGTAGATGACAAGGGATTTTACGGAGATTTTGGAGGCGCGTATATTCCAGAATTGCTGTATCCCAATGTAGAAGAATTAAGACAAAACTATAAGCAGATCGTAAGGTCGGATGACTTTCAGAAGCAATTCAAAAGCCTCTTAAAAGACTATGTAGGTCGACCAACACCTTTGTATCTCGCAGAAAACCTTAGCGAGAAGTATAAGACAAAAATATATCTGAAACGAGAAGACTTATGTCACACGGGCGCACATAAAATCAACAATACGGTAGGCCAGATTCTTTTGGCCAAAGCACTTGGTAAACACCGTATCATTGCCGAAACTGGTGCAGGTCAGCATGGTGTGGCCACGGCAACTGTTTGTGCATTGATGGGTTTGGAATGTATCGTGTATATGGGAGCAGTCGACATCGAAAGACAGGCCCCCAACGTAGCGCGAATGAAAATGCTTGGTGCGAAAGTGGTGCCAGCGACTTCAGGAAGTAAAACCCTGAAAGATGCGACCAACGAGGCGATCCGTGACTGGATCAATCATCCTAAAGACACGCATTACATCATTGGTTCTGTAGTCGGACCTCATCCATATCCAGCCATGGTCACCGAGTTGCAGAGTGTGATATCCAAGGAGGTGAAAAAACAAATGCTGGAGAAGGAAGGTCGTGAATTACCAGATTATGTCATCGCCTGTGTAGGCGGTGGGAGTAATGCCGCTGGTTTGTTTGCTGATTTTATGGATCATGAAGAAGTCGGCATCATCGGTGTGGAAGCTTCTGGTAAGGGGGTGGAAACCACTGAATCTGCTGCGACGACGATTCTGGGTCGAGAAGGGATTATTCACGGGAGTAAAACCCTGTTGATGCAAAATACCGATGGACAGATCACAGAACCGTATTCGATTTCTGCAGGATTGGATTATCCTGGAATCGGTCCACTGCACGCACATTTGTTTAAGACTGGTCGAGGCAAATTTGTATCGATTACCGATGCTGAGGCTATGGAAGCTGGCTTAGAAATGAGCCGTATGGAAGGCATTATCCCCGCGATTGAAACGGCACATGCTTTTGCAATTTTCAAATACCTGGACTTTAAGGAAGATGATGTGCTGGTATTCAATTGCTCGGGGAGAGGGGATAAGGATTTGGAGACGTATAGGAAGTATTTTGGGTATTAAGTATTAGAGATGTTTGTTTAGCCCTTCGATTATACTTAGGATAAAGTCTGAGGGCTGGAAAAGCATCTCGACTCCACTTCGTCTTCGCTCAGCACAGGCAGCTCGATGTTCAAACAGAATTGCGAATCTATAAGTATTTGTTTCAAGTTCGAGCGGAGTCGAGAACCCAAATCATGAAAGTTCAACCTTCAAATAAAGAAGCATTGACTAAATTAAATGGATCAATAATCAAACACATCATAAAATCTATCATCAAATAAAAAAGTTAGCTAAATTGATATTTACTATATTTGAAAAAAGCTTAATAAAATGAATTTAGAAGCTCGGAAAATAGAATTTGTAAAAGAATTTTTAAACCTACAAAACGAAGAAGTTGTTTCACTTCTTGAAAACATACTGAGAAAAAAAAAGAATGTTTCTGACTTAAGAACATTTGAATCTATGACTCAAGAAGAGTTGGATAAAAGAATTGATCAATCTGAATCTGATTTCCAAAACAATCGATTTAAAAGTAGTTCTGAACTAGCAGCTAAATACGAATAATGTCATTGAAAATAATATGGTCGGAATTGGCTGAATCTGAACTTGACGACATTTATCAGTATTACGAAAAGACTGCAAGTTTAAAAGTTGCTAAAAAGTTCGTAAATGCTATTATTAACGAACCGAATAAACTGATTAAAACTCCAGAAATCGGACAAATAGAACTCTCTTTAAAACATAGAGGAATTGAATATCGATATTTGGTTTTCAGAAACTACAAACTTATTTATTCAATTGACTATAAAAAAGGATTTTTAAAATTTCTGATGTTTTCGACACAAGACAAAATCCTACTAAGCTAGATCGAACGAAATAGAGACACTTATCTACAATAGGCTTTAACAAATACGGATTTAGCACTACAAAACAAACAACCTATGAACAGAATAAATAAAGCTTTAGCACAAGACGAAAAATTGATTTCCATCTACTTCACGGCGGGTTATCCGCAGCTGGAAGACACTACAGAAGTCATAAAACGCCTGGCCGATGCCGGCACCGATGTCATTGAAATTGGTTTGCCCTACAGCGACCCTTTGGCGGATGGACCCGTCATTCAGAAAAGCTCAGAGCAGGCACTCCGAAATGGCATGAGTACTCAGAAACTATTTCATCAGTTGCAAGGTATCCGCAAGGAGGTGGATATTCCTTTGATCGTCATGGGGTATTTCAATGCGATGCTACAGTTTGGAGTGGAGGACTTTTGCAAGGAATGTGAAGCTATTGGTATAGATGGCATCATTATGCCCGATTTACCCATCGATATTTTTGAAAGAGATTACAAAGCCTTGTTTGAAACTCACGGACTCAAATTCATACCGCTCATCACTCCGGAAACGTCAGTAGAACGTATTAAAACCATCGATGATTTAGGTGACAGCTTTGTGTATATGGTGAGTTCGTCCAGCACCACGGGAGGTGAAAAAGGATTTGGCGAAGAAGCCATGTCGTATTTCAAACGCATATCTGACATGCACCTTAACAATAAACTGATGGTTGGTTTTGGGATCAAAGATGCGTTTAGCTTTGAGCAGGCGAGTCGCTACACCAGTGGTTGCATTATCGGCTCGGAATTTATTCGCAGATTAACCAACGAAGGCATGGAGGGGATTGAGCCGTTTATTAAGTCGTTGAAGTAGTTTTTTTTAGTGAATCGTTAATAGTGATTAGTGAATTGAACTTTTTCGAGTAGTCTTCCAGACATAGTCATTCAGGCAGGCCTTCCATAATTGTTACCTCGAGTGATTTTGTGGAGTGAAACGCAACGAAATTGTATCGAGAGGTAGTTTGATGTTTTGAACAAGAATGAGGTCTCGATACAAATTTTGCTTTTTTTAAAGCAAAATCCACTCGACCTGACAGCGTTGTCACCCTGACTTATTTCAAATTTCAAATTTTTTATTTTCTATTGCCTAGTTTTCTAATAGTTATGTAACCAGTGACTAGTAAAGAGTGATGAGGAATTGACGTTTGCTTGCATTCAAAACTTTTAATTTTACTCAATGTCACTTCGATTTCTATGACGTAACCAAACGATTTTGATACAAAGTTTGATTTTTTATAAGTGCAAAAACAATATGTATTATTTTGTTTCTGACAGCATTTA
>NZ_JBHTIV010000007.1:0-211327 GCF_042677225.1 Psychroflexus salinarum | reverse complement strand
CCCCTATCTTACCCTTTTGTTAACTTCCTCAATACCTCAATTAGCGGGGCGCAAAACTACAACTCTTTTCCTATTCAAACCAAACCTTTTGTCAGGTTTTTTATAAATAATTTTATTCAAGACATATAATAGACTGGTAATGTTGTTCTTAACCGGTAAAATATTTTAGAAGAAACCAGAGTATTGGCACTGCTTCAACCAAGAGGGATGTATAGAGATATGTGTTTTGCCGATTTGACTTTAAAACAAGTATGATTATTAGAAAATGTATTAATTCATATATATATGTATCGAAAACAACTAAGCTTAGTAAATACATCGAAATAATTGTAAAGCATACCGCTAGAATTTTAGACTGAAGCACCCCAAAAACTTGTGGCAGTGTCTTTAAGTATATTTGATCTAGCTTCATGTCTCTAATTTCAAAAGGTATAATGAGAGCTACAACTATCAAAAACCTACTACATATATATAACAACTCTTCTGTAGAAAATGAATTCAATTCAATTTCAGAAGAAAGAAATGGAAGAATTGAAGTTGTACCAGTCCAGACCAATGCAATAATGAAGACCTTAAGACCACCAACATCTCTCAAGTTTCTTGCTCTAGGTAAAAAGGGAAGCACATATAATAATGTAAGCAAAACTAATCCAGCAATAAATGAGATCACTACAATGTCAAAATAAAAGAGCGAATAAATAATAGGAATGATAGAAAGAAGAGATATGCTATAAATCAGTTTCAGGCTATTATTTATACTATAATCACTATATGTAAGTAAAGGAACATACTTCACAAACGTGTAAGCAACAATAGTTGAGAAAAATATAAATAAGAGAACATGATTTTGAAATTCTAAATTAAAATCTAGATAAGTAATGCAAGTAAAAGCTAAGACTGCAAACGCTACATGAATGCTTGAATTGATATAGAGCCTTAAGAGTTTTGATAATAAATTCACAAAAGCAAAAGTAGAGTTTTTATCAAAGATACTTTTATTGAAAAGTTAACGATAGTGAATGTCTCTTTATCTAATCTTTCATTATAAATAATGTATTTTTGTGAGCAAATTTTTAAAAAATCTTCAATGAATACAGAATCATTTGCATCAAGACATATTGGTCCTCGTGGTGAGAGTATAAAAGAGATGCTTAACGACGTTGGCGTAGAGTCTTTAGGTCAACTTATCTATGAGACAATACCAGATGATATTAAGTTAGAGAGCAAGCTAAATTTACCAGAGCCTTTAACTGAATTTGAATTCTCAAACCACGTCCAGGCTTTAGCCAATAAAAATAAGGTTTACAAATCTTACATAGGGCTTGGCTATCATCAAGCAATTCTTCCTGCAGTTATTCAAAGAAATGTCTTTGAAAATCCAGGATGGTATACAGCTTACACTCCTTACCAGGCTGAAATTGCTCAAGGCAGACTTGAAGCTTTATTAAACTTCCAAACCATGGTTTCTGATTTGACAGGAATGGAATTGGCTAACGCCTCATTGCTTGATGAATCAACTTCTGCAGCAGAAGCTATGACATTATTATTTGCAGTGCGTTCTAGAGAGCAAAAGAAAAATAACATCGTCAAATTTTTTGTTGGAGAAAATGTGTTACCACAAACTTTAGCATTGCTTGAAACGAGATCTGAGCCTCTAGACATCGAATTAGTCATTGGCAATCCAAAAGATTTTGATTTTGATGAAAATTATTTTGGAGCATTGATTCAATATTCTGGAAAATATGGTGAAGTCAATGATTACGGAGAGTTTACAAAGAAAGCTAAAGCTAATAACATAAAAGTAGCCGTTGCTGCTGATTTGATGAGTCTAGCCCTCTTAGAAGCACCTGGAGACTGGGGAGTAGACGTTGTGGTAGGAACTACTCAACGTTTTGGGATTCCGCTGGGTTATGGTGGTCCGCATGCTGCTTATTTCGCAACTAAAGAAGAATATAAAAGGAATATTCCTGGTAGGATAATAGGTGTCACCAAAGATATGGATGACAATACCTCGCTTAGAATGGCCCTCCAGACTAGAGAACAACATATAAAAAGAGATAAAGCGACTTCAAACATTTGTACAGCTCAAGTTTTGCTGGCTGTTATGGCTGGAATGTACGCTGTTTATCATGGGCCTAAAGGCTTAAAATTTATAGCTAATAAAATCCATAGGAACACAGTAAGCCTAAGTGAAGGTTTAGAAAAACTAGGATTTTATCAAGTCAATGAATTATACTTCGATACCCTTTTAATTAAAGCTGATGCGAAGAAGATAAAAAGTATTGCTGAACAAAAAGAAGTGAATTTCTTTTATCCTGATTCTGAAAGCGTATCCATCTCTATAAATGAAACTACTTCTGTTCAAGATTTAAATGAAATTTTAGGCATTTTTGAAGAAGCTTCAGAAAAAGACAAAGAAGAGATCAAGGATTTGTCTGATAGTATTATAGATCTAAGTGAATTAAAAAGAGAAAGTACATTTTTAACTCACGATGTCTTTAATAGTTATCATTCTGAAACTGAATTGATGCGTTACATTAAAAGATTGGAAAGAAAGGATCTTGCTCTTAACCATTCTATGATTTCTTTGGGATCTTGTACCATGAAGCTGAACGCAGCTTCAGAAATGTTACCGCTTTCCAATCCACAATGGGGAAATATCCACCCATTCGCACCAAAAGATCAAGCTTTAGGATACCAGGAGATTTTAAAAAGCTTGGAAGATTATTTGACTGAAATCACTGGATTTGCTGCCACTTCTTTACAACCAAATTCTGGTGCACAAGGAGAATATGCTGGCTTAATGGTAATAAGAGCATATCACAAATCCAGAGGTGAGTCCCATAGAAATATTTGCTTAGTCCCTTCCTCTGCTCATGGTACAAACCCTGCAAGTGCAGTAATGGCTGGCATGAAAGTCGTTGTTGTTAAGGCTACTGAAAAAGGAAATATTGACATAAATGATCTAACAGCAAAAGCTGAAAAACACAGCGATAATTTAGCAGCTTTAATGGTAACTTATCCATCTACACATGGTGTTTTTGAATCAGATATAAGAAAAATTACTGCTCTTATCCACGAGCACGGTGGTCAAGTTTATATGGACGGAGCCAATATGAATGCTCAAGTTGGGTTAACCAGTCCAGGTAGAATTGGAGCCGATGTTTGTCACTTGAACTTACATAAAACTTTTGCTATTCCTCATGGAGGTGGCGGACCAGGTGTTGGTCCTATTTGCGTAGCTAAGCAATTAGCGCCGTTCTTACCAAACAATCCTTTGATTGAGACTGGAGGGTCGGATGCGATTTCTTCAATTTCAGCAGCTCCTTTTGGGTCTGCATTCGTTTGCTTAATCTCGTATGCATATATCAGAATGCTGGGAGAAGAGGGCTTGAGGGAATCTACAGAATATGCTATTCTGAATGCAAATTATGTTCAGGCAAAATTAAAGGGCCAGTATAAAACATTATATTCTGGCGAAAAAGGAAGAGCTGCTCATGAAATGATTATTGATTGTAGAGATTTTAAAGAGTACGGCATAGAAGTAAAAGATATTGCTAAGAGACTTATCGATTACGGTTTCCACTCACCTACAGTTTCTTTCCCTGTTGCAGGTACAATGATGATTGAACCAACAGAAAGTGAAAGTAAAGCAGAGCTTGACAGGTTTTGTGAGGCTATGATTTCAATAAAACAAGAAATTGAAAAATGCGATAAGGACAATCCAAATAATGTTCTCAAAAATGCGCCTCACACTGTGGCGATGTTGACCGCTGAGAACTGGGAGTTTGATTATAGCAGACAAACAGCAGCATTTCCACTACCATATGTTGCTGAAAATAAATTTTGGCCTTCAACACGAAGAGTTGATGAAGCCTTTGGAGATAGAAATTTAACCTGTACTTGCGCTCCGATTGAAGCGTACATATAGATATTTCCAAAATTAGTTATTCTAATAGCCTCAAGTTTATAATTTGAGGCTATTTTTATATTAAGTAAACTCAATAGAAGGAATATGACTTTATCTAAAAATGAGAAAGAACAACTTTTAGGTTTTATTAAATCACATTATGTCGATTATCATGATGTGAGACTTCTTATTGCAAGAGATCTAGAAGAAGATATCACAACACAAATGGAAGAAGATAAAGAACTATCATTTGAAGATGCACTTAAGCAAGCTTATAAGAAGTATGGTGTTATTGGGTTTTCGACTGTATCTGAAGACTACATGAAGAAAATCAATACATACTTTTATAAAAAAGTGATTTTAAAGGTAGTAAAAAATGAGGCATCGACACTTCGATTTTGGCTTCTAGCAATATTGAGTTTTTTAATTATTTATTCCATAATAACTTCACTTATTACTATGCCTTTTGTTCTTGCTGGTGGTTTTATTGTGTTAATTATTCTTGGATTAATTTTCTATTTTCGAAAGCTTCATAATGAAATTAAAGAATTAAAGAAAAATGATAACTACTATTACTTGGATCAGCTTTTAGTCTCAAATAATTCGATACTTTTTCCATTCACTTATTTACCTTTAATTATGGCTCCTCATATTGGAAGATTGGCAGAAAATGAAAATTGGTCTATGGCTATTTTAGCCTTTTTTACAATGATTTCATTTATCGCCTTCTACTTAATTTACTTCAGACTTTATAAAGACAGATCAGAAATTCTAAAAGCATATAAAGAGAACTTTTTAAACAATAAATTAGATTATAAATTTGAAGTTATTTAAAATCTAATTCAGAATACCTTCTAAAAAGATTTAAAATCTATTAATTTTGAATCTTACTTTACAATTTAGTTACATTAAATGTACCTTGCAACAAATTTATATTGAACATGAATGCTATAAAAATCGTTGGTGTAGGGAGTTATATCCCGGAATTGATTAAGAAAAATGAGGATTTTTTAAAGAATAAATTCTTCAATCAGGATGAAACTGCTTTTGACTCTCAACCTGAAGTGATCATCAAAAAATTTAAAGCCATCACTGGTATCGAGGAAAGGAGGTATGTAGATGAAAACTTGAAAACTTCTGATATAGCAACGTTTGCAGCAGAAAAAGCAATCAAAGATGCAGATATTGACCCTGAAACTTTAGATTATATCATTGTAGCACACAACTTTGGTGATGTAGGACATAATAAACAACAAGCAGATACTGTTCCTAGTCTGGCTTCAAGAGTAAAAGAAAAATTACAAATCGACAATCCAGACTGTGTTGCTTACGACCTTTTATTTGGTTGCCCAGGTTGGATAGAAGGCTGTATCCATTCTTTTGCATTCATGAAAGCAGGAATGGCTAAGCGCTGTTTAATAATTGGTGCTGAAACACTTTCTAGAGTTGTAGATCCTAATGACAGGGATAGTATGATTTATGCTGATGGTGCTGGTGCCACTGTTTTTGAGCAAAATGACAGCAATGGTGGAATTTTGGCTCATAAAACTGCAACCTACGCCAAGACTGAAGCTAATTACATTTATTTTGATAAATCCTTTTCTCCAGATAGAGACGATGACAGGGCTTACATAAAAATGTATGGCAGAAAAATATACAATTTTGCCTTATCCAAGGTTCCCGAAGCTATGAAAGCCTGTCTTGACGAAAGTGGAAAAACCATAAACGATTTGAAAAAAATCTTCATTCATCAAGCCAACGAAAAAATGGATGAAGCTATAATACAACGCTTTTACAAACTGCATGGTAAAGATGTCCCTAAAGACATTATGCCAATGAGTATAGACAAACTTGGTAATAGTAGTGTCGCCACTATCCCAACACTTTATGATATGTTTTTGAAAGGAAAATTTGAGCATGAAAGCTTAAAACCAGGGGATACAATCATGTTTGCAAGTGTTGGTGCTGGAATGAACATCAATGCGATAGTCTACGAAATCTAGGCTATAGATGTACGAAAACACTTATCCTGAAAAGCGATTTAAAATTACTTTAGAGTTTTTAAAAAAACATGCTCCGCCTCCAGCTAAAATTCTGGATCTTGGAGTTGAAAATCCGTTTTCCAGATTACTTTCCTCGGAAGGGTACACCGTTGAAAATACTAAAGGTCAGGATTTAGATGAAGATCAAAAGCAGCTTAAAACCTCTTCAGCGGAAATTACGACAGCATTTGAGATTTTTGAACATTTATTATCTCCTTTGGAAGTATTAAAAAGTCTCCAAAGCGATTATCTATTTGCAAGTGTTCCACTCAAGCTTTGGTTTGCGAAAGCTTACCAAAGCAGGACAGATCCATGGGATAGACATTACCACGAGTTTGAGCAGTGGCAATTTGACTGGTTGCTTGATAAAGCAGGCTGGGAAATTATAGATTCTGAAAGCTTCACACATCCAGTAAAAAAAATTGGGTTGAGACCTGTTTTAAGATATTTTACACCAAGATATTATCTTGTATTCTGTAAAAGAAAACCATAAAATTTGGATATCGCCATAATCATACCTGCTTATAATGAAGAGAAGTTCTTAAGAAAATGTCTTGACTCTCTTCTGAACCAAACACATCCAGCAAAGAAGATTCTGGTAGTTGACGATGGCTCAAACGATAAAACATCAGAAATACTTGAAGATATTTCTGAGAATCACAGTAATTTCAGCTACGTCAAAAGAAAGAAAAGCTTGAAACATAGTCCCGGAAGCAAAATTATAGAAGCATTTAATTTTGGTCTAAACCACCTGAATGTTGATTATGATGTGATTTGTAAGTTTGATGCTGACTTAATTTTTCCAACAAATTACCTTGATGTATTGTCAAGAGCATTCCAAGAAAACTTAAAACTAGGAATGTACGGTGGATTTTGCACTGTAGAAAAAAATGGTAATTGGAAAATTGAGCAACTCACCAACTCAGACCATTTGCGTGGAGCGCTGAAATCTTACCGAAGAGAATGTTTTGAACAAATAAATGGTTTAATTCCTGCTATGGGCTGGGACACAATTGATGAAATGAAAGCCAGATTTTATGGGTGGGAAGTAGAAACAAATCCAAAATTACTCGTAAAGCATCTCAAACCTACTGGACAGCACTATAAGAAAGAATTACCTGAAATATTTGGTGTTTCCTTGTATAGAATGAGATATAGCTGGTCATTAGCTTTAATTACTTGTCTTAAAATGGCAAAAAACAAATCCAGCTTTTCCTTTTTTCAAAAATCAATTACATCTTTTCTGAGAAGTAATTCCAAAAAAAACACCTTCTTAGTTAGTGACAAAGAAGGTGTTTTTATAAGAAAATATAGATGGAAAAAGATAAAGGAACGCTTAATCCAGGACTTCAGTAATCACATTTCCTGAAGCTCCATTAGGCAACTCTATACCAAGTAAAGCCGAAATTGTTGGGGCAATATCCGGAATATAGTATCTATTATACGTTTTTCCTGATTTTATTCCGTTTCCAAACATCAAAAGAGGCGCTTGTGTATCGTAACTGTTACCGCTACCATGAGTTGATCCTTTTCTAGAATAAGAAATATAAGAAGGGTTTAAAGCGAAAATTACATCGCCGCTCCTTTTCTGATGAAATCCTTTCGAGATAAGCTCTGCAGAATTTCCACTAAAATCACTATTTTCCAGTGTCTCTCTAGTATAGACTTTATCTATATTTTTATACTGAATCAAAAAGTGTTTCACTTCATTTTGAGCAGAAACAAATTCAGAATAAGTTTTAAACTTAGAATAGTTTAAAAATATTTGATTATTGTAAACACTTTCAATAACATCACTCAAACCGTAATTAGAGCTTAGGTGTTCCTCTAGTGCATCACGCATTTCACCAATTTCAAAGTAGCCGGCAGGAATTCCTTCATCTTTCAAAAATTGAGGCACATGAACTGCTCCGTGATCTGCAGTTAAAAATAGGGTATAATTTCCTTTACCTACTTTTTCGTCCAGAAATTTCAATAAATCAGCAACATTTTGATCTAAGCGAATATAAGTATCCTGAATTTCTTTGGAATTAACTCCAAAGTTATGTCCTGTATAATCCGTACTGGAAAAGCTTAACGTAAACACGTCTGTAAATTCATCTTGTCCTAAATTCTCATTTAGGATAGCTTTTTTAGCAAAATCCAAGAGCAAATCGTTTCCAAAAGGTGTTGGTCTTAAAATGCTGTAAGTATCATTTTCTTTAGCAAGTTTCTTTAAATCATAAGGGAAAGTGGCTTCTTTTTTTCCTTTGAATCCATTTTCGTAGTTATTAAGATCAGAACCGCTTTCTATATATGTAGAGATGTTTTTAAATGTATCCCATTCCTTAAGATAACTTTTAGCAACATCAGAAGAATTGAATTCATTCACCCAATTAGGTAGCTTTTCCATATAAAAATCTGAGCTTATAAAATGCCCTTTCTCTCCACCGACAAACCAATATGCTGCATTTGCAGTATGTCCGGCAGGTAAAATGGCACCTCGATCTTTTATCGAAACCCCAATTGTTTTCCCTTTAAACTGAGTATGAAGACGGTTTTGGTCTGCAAAACTAGTAGTTAACATTCTTTGCGGAGACATTTTTCCAGCTCTATTCTCTGAGTCTATGCCTAAACCAGAAACACTTGGATCTGAGGCACAATAAACACCTTCCTTGATTACTTTATCATACCAATTGTTGGCAACTATACCATGATTCATTGGACTTGTTCCAGTAAAAATAGAAGCGTGACCAGGTCCAGTATATGTAGGAACGTAATCAAAATGAAAATTTTTCATCTCGAAACCTTCTCTTTGAAGACGCTTAAAACCGTCTTCTGAAAAATGCTTTTCAAATTTAGTTAAGTAATCGTATCTCATTTGGTCTACAACTACACCTACTACAAGTTTTGTAGAATTTTTGTTTTCTTGTCCAAACATTTGGATTTGTGTTAACAAGAGAAACAAAAGTGCGATTTTTAATTTCATATGATTTATTATTTTTTATACAAAGATAAGGAGTTATCTTAGTTTCAAGTTTATGCTTCGGTTAAATCATATCTTCAAGTTTTTATTCTATTTTTATCAAAATTTCAAAAAGGCTTAAAGCAAATGCTATTAAATTATATAAAGAGTATTGGTCAATATTTCATCATGATCTATGAGACGTTCAAGAGGATGACCAAAACTTCTGAATTGAGAAGACTTATTCTTCAAGAACTTGATGATCTTATAGTTAGCTCATTGGGAATTGTAGTTTTTATTTCATTCTTTATTGGGGCAGTAATTGCTATACAGACTGCTTTAAACTTTTCAAATCCGTTTGTCCCAAAGTCGCTTATTGGCTTTGCGGCTAGACAGTCTATCATTTTGGAGTTTGCCCCCACTTTTGTTGCCATCATTATGGCGGGTAAAGTAGGATCTTACATTACTTCAAGTATTGGAACAATGAGAGTTTCAGAACAAATAGATGCTTTGGAAGTGATGGGTATTAATTCACTAAACTATCTTGTCTTTCCTAAGATTATTGCCATGTGCATGTTTCCTTTCGTTATCGCTATTTCTATGTTTGTTGGAATAATTGGTGCTTACTTCGCAGGAGTCTATGGAGGATTTTTGAGCGCGGAACAATTTTTATCTGGTATACAAGAAGATTTTATTCCATTTCAGGTTTTCTATGCATTTCTTAAGAGCTTTATATTTGCTTTTATTCTGGCAACTGTCCCTTCGTTTCATGGATATTACATGAAAGGCGGCTCTCTGGAAGTTGGACAGGCATCTACTACTTCTTTTGTGTGGACCAGCGTTATCATCATTTTCATGAATTATTTCATCACCCAATTATTACTTAGCTAATATGATTAAAGTAAAAGACTTACGTAAATCCTTTGATGATCTAGAAGTATTAAAAGGCGTAAATACCGAATTTATAAAAGGAAAAACCAACTTAATCATTGGACAGTCGGGCTCTGGCAAGACTGTTCTTTTGAAATGCTTACTTGGACTTTTCACCCCAGACTCTGGAACTATAGAATATAATGATAGAGCTTATCACGATTTATCTAAAGATGAAAAAAGAGAATTAAGCAAACAAATGGGGATGGTTTTTCAAGGAGGAGCTCTATTTGACTCTATGACGGTTGAAGAAAACGTAATGTTTCCTTTGAAGATGCTCACTAAAATGTCAAAACAAGATATGAAAAGCCGTGTTGAAGAAGTTTTAAATCGTGTAAACCTTATAGATACAAATGATAAATTCCCATCAGAAATAAGTGGAGGAATGCAAAAAAGAGTTTCTATCGCAAGAGCAATTGTAAATAAACCTACTTTTTTATTTTGTGATGAACCTAACTCAGGATTGGATCCAAGAACAGCATCAGTGATAGATAATCTCATTCAGGAAATCACCTATGAATATGATATTACTACAGTCATCAATACTCACGATATGAACTCGGTTTTTGAAATTGGAGAAAATATTCTTTATCTAGAGGATGGAGTTAATGCCTGGCAAGGAAATAAGGATAACATCTACAAAACAGATAATAAAAAAGTAACAGACTTTGTATATGCTTCCAATTTATTTCAGAAAGTTAGAATAGCTCAGAAAGAAGGTCTTTAATTCAAAGATATTACGCTTATATCATCAAGATTCAGCTTGTACGACAACCAACCTTCAAGTTTTTTAAGTTTTGCCTCTTTTTCTGCTGAATTTGCTTCTGGTTTCCACTTTATGCTAAAAGTTGGAATGGTATCTAAATTTTCGAAATTCGATTTAATGACATCTGCAAAACTTACTTCAGCAACTTTATCGTAATTCAATTGAATTTCCTGAGCAAGACGATCAAACTTTACGATTCTATTGCTTTTTTGCATGCTTCGCAGTTCGTATTTTAAATTTTCAATTTCAGATTTGGACTCTGCCAACTCTAACGAATCTCTTTTTTTGAGTTCCACCATGTATTGCAGCTGATTGAAATTTTCAGAATTTTCATTCTGAAGAACTCTCAGCTCTGTATTATCTAAATATTCGTAAGTTTTCATTTTATCCTTCCATAATGTAATGACTTCTTGAGGAATTTCTTTACCTAAAAAAGATACTTCAATGGTAGGTGTAACCCCAGAATGATAAGAAATAGTTGTCGCGTTTTTCTGTAAAAAAGATTGTTTATAATTCGATAACTCTTCTTGCACAAACTCTTCAGCATCATGAACAAAATAAGACTCTTTTAATAGATTATAAAATAAATAAATACTAGGAATCATAACAATGATAGCAATTGATGAAGCGATTTGGGCAATTCGTTTACGCCTTAGAGAATTTGCATATTTTACTAGAGGAAACCTTAAAAACTTAGACACCACAAAAGTAGATAAAGCGATGAATATAGTATTGATGGTAAATAAATACATAGCACCACCAAAAATACTCATGTCCCAAACTGCTAAACCATAACCAGCGGTACAGAGCGGAGGCATCAAGGCTGTAGCAATAGCAACGCCAGAAATAACAGTGATAATTGTTCCTTTTTTGGCTTTGGCAATTATCAGAGCCAGACCGCCAAAAATAGCGACTAAAACATCAAGTATCGTTGGGTAGGTTCTTGCTTCCAGTTCTGGAGTGAGCTTGGTAAGTGGTGATAATTGAAAATATATGAATGCCGTAATCAAGCTAAGTCCAACCATTACACCTAGGTTAATTAGCGATCTCTTAAGCGTATCTACATCGTTTATGGCTACAGAAAATCCGAGGCCTACAATTGGACCCATAAGTGGAGAAATAAGCATAGCCCCAATAACTACAGCTGTACTACTTACATTTAAACCAACGGATGCAACAAAGATGGAAAAAATCAAAATCCAGGCATTGTGACCTTTGAAAGGGATATCCTTTAAGATAGCTTCCGCAGTTGCTTCTCTATCGGTATCATGTGTAATATCCAAAAGCTCATATAAAAAACTTTTGACGCTTCCATAAGTATGACTTAAACTGCTTCTTACTTGTTTTGAAGACTCAGAATTTGAACTATTACCAGAAGTATTTGAGGTGTTTTCAGTCATCAGTTAGCCGTAATGTTTACCATATTTCTCCATAACCAAGTTACGTATTGTTTTAATTTCCTGCTCGTCTTTTTTTGGAAGGATAACGAGCGAATCCTCGTTTTCTACAATTATGTAATCATCCAATCCTTTAATAATAGCAATTTTATCTTTTGACGTTCTCAAGATTGTGTTTGAAGTTTCGATGAAAACAGACTGAGCGTTGATACTTACATTTTCATTTTCGTCTTTGGGAAGTTGGGTATGCAAAGAACCCCATGTTCCCAGGTCGCTCCAGTCGAAACTAGCTTCTATAACGCCTACATTATTAGCCTTTTCTAAAATACCATAATCAATAGATATGTTCTCAAAGCCAGGGTAATATTGCTTAAGAAATAATTGTTCTTCCTGAGTATTCAATTTGGATAAATGTTTTTCAAAAACTGAATACATTTCTGGTAGATACGCTCTGTATTCATCAATTATATAAGAGGTTTTCCATATAAATATTCCAGCATTCCATAGATAATTTCCAGATTTTAAAAAGGTTTTGGCTGCAGGATAATCTGGTTTTTCTGTGAAGGTCTCAACTGTTTTCACCTCTTCAGTGTCGTTATATTTGAATTTGATATAGCCATAACCTGTATTCGGGAATGTTGGCTTAACACCTAGTGTCATTAATAGATTATCATTTGAACAAGCCTCAAAGGCTTTATTTACATCGCTTGCAAAGGCATCTTCATCTTCAATCCAATGATCACTTGGAGCTACAATCATTCTAGCTTTTTGGTTTTCCTTGTAAATTTTTAATGCTGAAAGGAGTATACAAGGAGCCGTATTTCTCATCGCAGGTTCAGCAATAACTTGACCTTTCTCAATTTCTGGTAATTGCTGATTTACTAAATCAACGTATTCTGAATTCGTCAAAATCAAAATTTGATCTGAAGGAACTATTTTACTAAGTCTTAAAAAAGTTTGCTGAAGGAGAGATTTTCCAGTTCCAAGCATATCATGAAACTGTTTTGGATAGGAAGTTTTGCTTACGGGCCAAAATCTTGAGCCAACTCCTCCTGCCATAATCACAGCATAATTATCCTTCCTATTCATATAATTTATTTTAAAAGATCAACTTCTGCATTGGGTTGAAACACGTAGATTTTACCGGAATTAATTTCCTGGCATTCGTACCTTTTCCGGATTCTTCTTCCTTTCTTGAATTTCTTCCCATTTGGGATTTGAAATACGCTTCCAAAAGGGATTTCAAATATAAAATTTTTCTCATTAGGGATGTCATACTGCTTTAAAGCTACAGATAAATGCGCATCTGTATCACTGCTAGCAGTTGGATTTTTGAAATGTCTTGCTAACTGTGGTAACAAGTCGTTTGGAAAAATTTCTGGATTCAAAAATGGCAACATCAATTTTTGAAACGTTTGCTTCCATTCTACCCCATGAGGAAGAATTGAGAATCCATAAGTCTTAAAAGCAAGTAAATGCGCTACCTCATGTATTGTCGTTACCAAAAACCTGTACTTATTCAAATTCGAATTAACTGTAATCTGATGATATCCATCTGGTTTTAATCTATAATCACCATGTTTACTTTGTCTTTGGCTAACAATCTTCAATTGTATTTGATAAGCTTTGACCATTCCCATTACAGGAATAACAGCACGCTCAGGCAAATATTTATGAAGAGTTTCTTTCATAAGCGATTAAGGGGTTGAACTAGAAACTTGCAATAGCTTACCATTATAAAATCGTTGACCATTTTCTGAAAAATCCTTGATATATTCTGCCATATCTAAAGCAGAAATTGGTGCTTCCAAACCTGGAAAAGCTTCCTCCAGCATCTCGGTTTGTACTGCTCCAAGTGCTAGTACGTTAAAAGATGGTCCATTTTCTTTATATTCTTCAGCAAGTAATTCAGTTAGAGTAATAACAGCAGCTTTACTAGAACTATATGCTGCTAGCCCTGGGAACTTCATGCTTCCTTGAACTCCTCCCATACTGCTGATAGTTACAACATGAGTTGATTCTTTCATTAATGGCAATAATTTATGCGTCAAATCGAAAACTGAAAACACATTTGTCTCATAGACACTTTTAACATCTTCCATCTTAGTATCTTTGAACTCTTGCTTCAGAAATTGTCCTGCGTTATTTATTAAAACATCAACAGATTCAACTTGGGATTTAATGCTTGCAGCAACTTCAGAGACTTCAGATGCTTTGTTTAGGTCACAGGAAAATGTAAAGACATTGTCTAAATTTAAGCCTTTAACAGGTTTATCATTTCTTGACAAGGCGAAAACTGTATGACCTTCAGCTGCAAAAAGCTTTACTAACTCAAAGCCAATACCTCTACTCGTTCCAGTTATAACGATAGTTTTTGTCATTATTTTAGATTTACTGTAGTTTCAGTTGAATTGATAAGCTTTAAAACACCTGGTTTTAAATCATCGACTAATTTTATAAAGGCGTCTACATCTAATTCCTCGAATTCATCGTTTACATGATGGTAATAGTCATAATTTGTAAAATCGAATGTACATATAGTATGAGATGGGACAGAAAACGTCTCGTAGAAAGGATAATTATCACTTCTTTTAAAAAGGCCATATTGGGCGGCTTGAGGTAAAAATCCTAAAAATTGATCTTCATCATCATAAAAACCATTAAAAACCTCAGCAATATTAGACATTTCGTATCCAGTAACATAAGCACGATAGTCTTTATCTTTCATCTGAACACCTAACATTTCAATATTAAACACCAGATAAGGCTCAACCTCCATTTCATTCAT
The DNA here is from genome assembly GCF_042677225.1 of Psychroflexus salinarum. Lineage (NCBI taxonomy): Bacteria > Pseudomonadati > Bacteroidota > Flavobacteriia > Flavobacteriales > Flavobacteriaceae > Psychroflexus > Psychroflexus salinarum. The sequence continues at coordinate 196,550 of NZ_JBHTIV010000007.1, read as the reverse complement.
CTTATTAGCCAAGTGTCTTGAACCAGCCAACCCTTTCTCTTCACCAGAGAATAAAGCAAAAATCACATCTCTTTTCAAGTCTTGGCTTACTAGAGATTTTGCTAATTCTAAAACTGCAACTGTACCTGAAGCATTGTCATTGGCACCATTAGCAATACTATCATTCTCAATAGCTTCAAGGATTCCAACATGATCGTAATGGGCTCCTATTATTAAAGGCTTTAAATCATTTGACTCTTTAGATTTCAAAACACCTACGACATTATATCCGTCTACTTCTTTCAGTTTGAATGAATCTCTATAGGTTTCAAAATATGGTTTTACATCAAATTTTTTAAAAGCATTCTCAATATAGATTGCTGCTTTATCTATGCCTTCAGACCCAGTATCTCTTCCTTTGAGCTCGTCTGATGTGAGATATTCCAATGCTGACTCAGCTGAATATTGAAACTCTACCTTTTGAGATGTTTCTGAAATTTCCTTTTTTTCGTCTTGAACTGAATTTTTACAAGAGAAGGTTAAAAGCAAACCTATGCAAAGTGTGATAATAATTTTTTTCATGATGTGAATATATAAAAAACTGCCTTTTAAGACATTGAAAAAGTCTAAAAAGGCAGTTGATAACTTAAGTATAATATGACTATGCAAGCATAGTTACTGGATTTTCTAAATATGTTTTCAATGTTTGAAGGAATTTTGCACCAGTTGCTCCATCAACAGTTCTATGATCACATGCTAAAGTAAGTGTCATTGTATTACCTACAACTATTTCGCCGTTTTTAACAACAGGCTTTTCAACGATAGTTCCTACAGATAGAATAGCCGAGTTTGGTTGATTTATGATACTTGTGAATTCTGTAATTCCAAACATTCCAAGATTTGAAACTGTGAATGTACTTCCTTCCATTTCATTGGGTTGTAACTTTTTGTTTTTAGCTTTACCTGCTAAATTCTTTACGTTACTACCTATTTGAGTTAAACTTTGCTGATCTGCAAATTCCAAAACAGGAACTAATAATCCTTCCTCTACAGCAACAGCCACTCCTACATGAATATGTTTTGCGATTTTTGTAGATTCTCCATCCCAAGATGAATTAACTTGTGGATGCTTTCTTAAAGCCATTGCAGAAGCTTTGATCACTAGATCGTTGAAAGAAACCTTGACATCTGGCATCTCATTAATATGAGATCTTGATGACATAGCGTTCTCCATATCGACTTCGATATTGAGGTAGTAATGTGGCGCTGAATTTTTAGACTCTAATAGACGTTTAGCAATCGTTTTCCTCATTTGAGAGTTCTTGACTTCTTCAAATGATTCTTCTCCTGCTGGAGTATAAATTTCAGTAGTGGTCTTAGGAGCTGTTGCTTCTTTTTCAGAAGCTTCAGGTTTAGTTTTTGAATCTTCTTTTTTAGCAGATTCTGCAGATGGTTTAAAGTCTTCCACGTCTTTTTTGACGATTCGACCATTATCACCAGAACCACTTACTTTTCTTAAATCTATGCCTTTATCCTCAGCAATTTTTTTAGCCAATGGAGAAGCTAAAATTCTTCCCTCTTCATCGGTATTATCTGCATCTTCATCTCCAGAAAGATCTTGAGAAGATTCGCTCGTAGATTCTTCAGATTTATTATCCTCAGACTTATTTTCTTTTGAAGATTTATCTTCATATCCTTTCTTCGAATCTTTTGAGGATGATTTACCACCAGATTTTAAAGAGTTTAAAATCTGATCTACATCTGTCCCCTCTGGGCCAATTATAGCCAATACATCGTCGACTGGAGCAGATTCTCCTTCGTCTATACCTATGTGGAGTAATTTTCCTGAATAGAAAGATTCAAATTCCATAGTAGCTTTGTCAGTTTCGATTTCAGCTAGAATTTCGCCTTCCTCTACATCGTCACCAACAGATTTTAACCAGGCAGCGACAGTTCCTTCTTCCATGGTATCGCTTAAACGTGGCATAGTTACCACCTCTACACCTTCTGGCATTTCATCATCTCCTTCGTCAGACTCACTTTTATCATCCTCAGAAGAGTTATCATCAGATGATTTTTTTTCTGATTCGTCACCCTCTTTAGATTCAGATTTTTCATCATCATCCTTAGAATCATCACTTTCAGAAGAGTCGTCACTTTTAGCTTTTTTGATTAATTCATCGATATTTTCACCTTCTTCACCTATGATGGCTAGCAGTGAATCTACCGGAGCTCCTTCACCTTCCTCAACTCCGATGTATAAAAGAACACCGTCGTGAAAAGATTCAAATTCCATCGTAGCTTTATCAGTTTCGATTTCAGCTAAAATGTCTCCTTCTTCTACTTTATCTCCTTTTTGCTTTAACCATTTTGCCACAACACCTTCTTCCATGGTGTCACTTAATCTCGGCATGTTTACTACTTCAGCCATCTATTTATAATTTGTGAGAAATGAAAGGATAATCTTCTTGCTCATACACAACGTCATACATAACGTTTTTGTCTGGGAAATCTGACTCATCTGCGAATTTTTCACACTCGCTTACCTTATCTTTTACGCTTTTATCAATTTTCTTGATATCGTCTTCCGTAGCGTATTTCTTATCTAGTAATATCTTTTTAACTTTAGATATAGGATCAATCTTTTGATATTCCTCTACCTCATCTTTGGTTCTATATTTCTGAGCATCACTCATAGAATGACCTCTGTATCTGTATGTTTTAAGATCTAAGAAAGTAGGACCTTTACCAGCTCTTGCTCTTGTTATTGCTTCATCCAGTGCTTCAGCTACCTTAGTTGGATCCATGGCGTCTACAGGGCCGCAAGGCATTTCATAACCTAAACCAAGCCTCCAAATGTCCTCATGGCTAGATGTTCTTTTCACAGAAGTTCCCATAGCATAACCATTGTTTTCCACACAGAATACAACTGGCAAATTCCAGTTTGTAGCCATATTTAGAGTTTCATGAAGTGAGCCTTGTCTAGCTGCACCATCACCAAGAAAACATAGTGTTACTGCATTATTATTGAAATATTTATCTGCAAAAGCTAAACCTGCACCGAGAGGGATCTGACCTCCTACAATACCATGTCCTCCAAAAAATCTATGCTCTTTTGAAAAGATATGCATTGATCCTCCTAACCCTTGAGATGTTCCAGTTTTTTTCCCGTAAAGTTCTGCCATTACACGTTTAGGATCTACTCCCATTCCAATAGGCTGTACGTGATTTCTATAAGCTGTGATCATCTTATCTTTTTTCAAATCCATCACATGTAAAGCTCCTGCCAAAATTGCCTCTTGTCCATTATACAAATGAAGGAAACCCCTTACTTTTTGTTGAATATATACTTGAGCCAACTTATCCTCAAACTTTCTCCAAAACAGCATATCTTCATACCACTTCAAATAAGTTTTTTTCGTTATTTTTTTCATGTACAGCTTATTTTATTGCCCTTGTTATAAAAATAGAATTACAAAAGTAATACTTTATGTAAGAATTGAAAATACTTTAGTGAGTATTAACTCTAAAGAAATTTATTATCAAATGCTAGTGGTAAGATATCTAATAAGGCTTTGACGCGAATGACCTTACCTTTTGAGCCTGTAAAATAAATCTCAACAGGTTCTTCTTGTTTTTGCTCATATTCTGCAATGGCTTGTCGACACGCACCACAAGGCGCTATCGGCTCTAAGACATCATGTTTTGCAGAAGTTGCCGTAATGGCCATTACTTTTATTTTTTGGTTTGGATAATTAGCACCAGCTGCATAAATAGCTGTCCGTTCTGCACACAAACCAGACGGGTAAGACGCATTCTCTTGATTGCTTCCTTTCACAATTTCTCCGTTATCTAAAATAAGTGCGGCGCCAACCATAAATTTAGAGTAAGGTGCATAAGCAGATTCCCTAGCTTCAACTGCACTTTGCATTAATTTTTGAATTTCACCTGGGAGCTCTGTGACAGAGTCATAAATTTCTATTGTTGTATTTATCTGCTTTTGTATCATATATTGATCTTCTTATAGATAAAAAAAGTATCAAATGAATTGATACTTTTAAATGTTTGATCACAAATGTAAAGTTAATATTCAATATAGGCTTTATCACCAATATTAAAGGTTAAGCCAAATCTCAGGGTTCCTTCTAAAGGATTTTGAACTGTTGATGTTGAAAACAGGTATGAAGCATCAATATTTATCGTTGAATATTTGAATCCTGCCCCCATGGTTACAAATTTTCTAAACCCTTTTTCTTTAGACTCATTGAAGTAACCTAATCTTAATGCAAAGCTATCCTCAAACCAATATTCCGCACCAAGTGCCCAGGTAATTTCTTTTAACTCTTCAGAAATACCATCAGGAGCATCTCCCCAAGATGAGAAAATAGCACTAAACTCATTTTCTCTCGTGTAGTCTAAAAAAGCCTGTTGTCCTTCTGGAGTTAAATTTCCACTTTCATCCACATCAAAAGCTGGAGGTGTTGGAACTAGCAACTTGTTCATTTCAAAATGCACACCTATTGTATTCGAAGCATCTAAGATAAAATCAAAGCCAGCACCTGCTTTGAAGTTGGTTGGCAGAAAGTTTTCTTGCCCTACATCATCATATTTTATTTTTGGTCCAATATTACTTATAGACAAGCCTCCTCTCCAGCGACCATTAAAATCCTTATAAAATTTTTCTTCACTCCTATAGAACATAGAAATATCTGCTCCAAAACTGCTTGCTGCAGAAGCATCTGCGATACCAGTAGGAATTCTCAGGTTGGAGTTGACATATCGTCCCGTTACTGCCATTGAAAATTCTTCACTCAAACGCAAAGAATAACTCAAATCAACTGCAAATTCATTTGGAGAAGCAATTCTAGGCACCTGATCTGCTGTTTGTCTTAATTCTACTTCTCCAAGCGCAAAATAGCGAATGCTGGCAGCAAATGCGCTACGTTCATCAATCCTATTGAAATAAGTAAGATTTCCTATGTTGATATCATTCACTAGCTCTCTTAAGTAAGGTGTATAAGAAAGACCTATACCGGATTTAGTTTCAGAAAAAGCATATTTAGCTGGGTTCCATTGTTGGGAGAAAGCATCTACTCTAGTAGCAACTCCCTGATCACCCATACCAGAAGACCTTGCATCTGCAGCAATAAGAAGAAAAGGAACTCCAGTTGTAATGACTCGACGATCACCTTGAGAAAATGAATTTTTAGAAAATAAAAAACTGACTAGAATTAATAAAAAGTATGGTTTCATATTTAAATTTAAGTTTGTAAATATATAATAATTATAAGATGACAAGTTTTTCATATTTTTCTACTTTATGATTTGTTAACGTTGATTTGACTGTAAGCTTATATACATAGACACCTTTTCCGATTTTAGCGCCAAAATCATCTCGGCCATCCCAGGATAAATCCCTAAAAAGAAAACCACTTGTGTTAGCTATTTGATTTTTGGTCCAGACCAATTTCCCTGAAACTGTAAAAACCTGTATCATTACTTCCAATGGCTCAAATGGACGATTATGATTGAACCAAAACTCTGTATAATCAATAAATGGATTGGGATAATTTAAAACCCTCGTAATTTTAAGCTCATCGTTTCCTGTCACTATAAAATTAATGTCCTGAGTTTGCGAATTGTTATAAACATCCCATGCTTTAATACTTAAGGTATGTTCTCCTTCTTCGAGATCTCTCAATCTGTAATAAACCTTTCCTTTTGTAAAATCATCCCGGTCTGCTTCATAATATTCATTTAAAATAATGGGATTCGCCTCATCACCATCTAAAATACCTACGATATCATGACCTATTCCTCCCGCCGTATTAATTCCATTTTCATCTTCAAGTAGAGCCAAAATATAAGGCTCATCATCTGTTATTCCACCGTTCACAAAGTTTTCATCATTCATATATAATTTTATGAGCGGTCCATCATTATCTTCTGGTGCATCTTCATTAAGACCACCAACGAGTAGTGATGTATTGTAACCGCTATATTCCTCAAAACCAGTAAGACTAGAAGAATAAAGACTTACTTTTCCAAAATCTACAGGGAGACGAGTGTCTTTAGGCAAAACAAATTCAAATTCAAATTCTCCATTTTCTACACTTGCTTGCCCTATAAATAAGTTTTCTCCTAAGGTAGTAAAGTCTAAAATTGCTAACTGGCCATTTATCCTAGTGCCATCATTTCCAAGAGTTTGCCTTTCTATTCTTTTATCAAAAATTGTAGCTGATAAATCTCCTGAGAAATCCTGGAGTCTTTGATTATTTTCATCAACAATTTGTCCTTCAAACTTATATTTTCCAAGAGCTTGTAACGTATCTGAAAATTGAGCAATAGGTATGTTATTTATACGTGTCAATTCAATTCTAGACCTAGGAAGTGGTAACCTCATCACAGGGTCTCCTATAAAAAAAACAATTCTTTTTCCATTTCCAGAAAGTTCTTGCTTAGCACGTGCAACAGATTGAGCTATAGTCTCTTCATTATTTACAAAATCAAAAAGAAAAGGCGCAAATGCCTGGTTAAAGTTAACACCAGCTGTTACACTAATAGCTCGTGTGGTAGTTACCAATGAAGAGGCTCCTCCATTTTCATTCCAAAAGGTAAGCTCTCCTCCAGTCATTCTTAAAGGGTTATCAAACTTTGTAAATTCACAGGTCACAGTTACAAAACAGGTATATCTATCTGGGTTTCTCCAGTTTTGAACATTAGTTTGAGTCACAATTCGCTCCTGAGCAAGTCCATCTTCACCTCCATGCCCAAAATAATTCACAACAGATGCTCCCAATTCTATGGCATCCGAAATGGCATCGTTAACATCAGGATAACGATCACCTCCAGCACTAGTAACTTGCTGGAAAGCATCAGAATGTATTTTCTTAACATTCACTGTAGGCTTATTATCAGAAATTACGTCTCCTAACTCATCTAGTCTTCTTTGATTTCTAAAATCACTTTCCGTGTTAGCATCATCTGAAATCAAAACAAAATTATTTCTCCATTGGGCATAAGCTTCTTTTTGCTCTGACGATATAATCTTATCGACCATCGCATTGGCTCGTTGTGGAGTATCAGCCAAAATTCTTCCAACCGCAAGATCCATAAGACCTCCATCATCAACATTTCCTTCGCTCGGATCCATCATCACAAAATAATCATCCGACATAAAAGACGACACTGTTGTAGAGAAACTTCCTAAATTTTGATAGGCTGGGACAATACTAGTGTTGCCCTGTAATCTGTTTTTATAATCAACAGATGCATCTCCTATTATTCCTAAAAACTTAATTCTGTTTTCTGTTGAGGACGCATTGTCATATATATAATTAATTAAATTTCTAATGGCACCAATATCTTGTTTACCAGAATTAAACTCTTCATAAATATCTTCAACAGCTAAAGTCTTAACCACTAGTCCATCATTATCCCTTCTGTATTGAGCCAATCGGTTGGCTGCAGACAAAAAATTGGATTGAGTAATAATCAAATAGTCTAAATCCTGAAACTGACCTTGTCCATTTCTTAATATAGTTCCCTTTATATTTTGATTGGTCACGGAAATGTTGCCAGGTTCAACCCTGGGTTGTAAAAATGAAGACGTTACTGCTTGAAATTCTCTTACAGAACCTAATGGGCTTTTGAAGGAAAAAACAGGAGCTTGATCTTGATTTGAGGTGAAAGTTGGATTTATTGGGTCTGTAATTTCCCATACCTGAGTGACTTCTGATGCATTTTGAATAACATATTCTCCAATTCCTGGCAGAGTCGATACATCATTGTTTTTAAATTTAAACTGGCCTTCATCTGCTATTAATTCCCGTCTAGCTTGAATTGAAACAAAATCAAGAAAACCATTTGCTCCGGGATTCCCATTTTTATTATAAGATAGCGTCACCGAAATATCATCAGAATTTGAGTTAACCTGTGTCTGTAAACTATTTCCCCTGGACGGGAGATTTGAACCAGTTTGAAGAATAAGAATATTGTCTATCACATTGCTATTAACAGAAACATCAAAGGAGCTTCTTACTGGAGAAATAGCTCCAACTCTTACATCCAGTTGAACGGGTTGAGTTTGCACTAAATTAGGGAAATTAAACTCGTATGTTCTTTCGGTTTCAATATCAAATCGGTCTCCAAACCAGCGTCTGCCAACCAAAGATAAACTAGTTTCATCGACCTCATAAAACTGATATTCATCAAACTCAGTAATAACAGTTGAAGCACTACCTATAGGCTGGTTTAATGCTGTCATTCTTTTACCACCACCCGAATCAACAGACAAATAATAATAGGATCTGTCCGCATATAGATTTAGATTAGTTTCATTCTCCTCACTCCAGCCTTCGGTGCCGGTTGCATAAAATAAAGCATAATCACCTTGATCAAAAGTACCATCACCGCCGTCAAAAACCTGTATTGATAACTCTGGGGGATCAAAATATTCATTATCCTGATTTACTAACGGAAGCATTCCGCCTCCGTGTCCAAATATTTTTAAGTTACCTGTTGGAATTGAAGAGTCATTAATACCCAAAGTTCTTAGAAAAGAAAAATCAAGGCGATAAACTCCAGTTTCTTCAACATAGAATTTACGAACTTCTCCAGAGCTAAAAATTGAATTGATTATTGATTTACTAGATCCATTTGAGTTAGATTTCATTTCAAAAGAATCACTTGAAGAATTTTGACTAGTGACAAAATCAAAAGAGATCACTTTATGAACTTCATTATTTTTATAAAAAAAGGGATTTAATTTGAGTAGAGTCTTTTTACCCTGGCTACCTGCTACTCTGGAAGAAGTAAATTCAATTTGTTCAGGTATATTCTTTATGTTCTTTTTAATATCATCAGAAACAACTTCTGAATTTATATTAGTAAGACTCAGAGAATTGGAGTATATATCGACAAAGTGAGTATATTCTAAATAAGCATCATTTGGATAGTAATTAAAATGAACAATGTCTAGTTGATTAAAATCTATATCGGCTTTGTTTTTTTTAGCAATTATATTGTTATCACCCCAATTTATATTAACTTTACCGCCCTGAGCAGAAATATTTGCGTAAATGAATATAAATGTCAGAAAAAATACAATCCTCATTGGAAATACAATTGAATATAAATTATAACGTTGCCAAAACAATGATAGTACATTATATATAAAATTGATTCAAGTCATGAAAATAATTTTCCATGACCTGAAAATATACTTGATAATACAGCGTTAATCATTATATTGCGAACAAAAATTTGGATTAAAATCGAAATTATGATTATGAAAAACTTCGTTAAATCATTCATGCTTGTCTCCTTAGCAATTTTTGCGACAGGCTGTAATAATTCTAGAGATTACAAAAGCAACTCTAGGGCTACTGGCTGGGACTTAAGCGGAAGAGATGGAGGTGTAAGCTACAAAACAGACTATGAAGAGCAAGAACCAGGTCCTGGTCTTCTGTTTGTAGAAGGTGGTACGTTTACAATGGGTAGAGTACAAGATGATGTTATGCGTGATTGGAACAACACTCCAACTCAGCAACACGTTCAATCTTTTTATATTGACGAAACTGAGGTTACCAATGTGATGTATTTAGAATACCTAGATTGGCTGAAACAAGTATTCCCTCCTTCAGAAGAACGCTATAAAAATATATATACTGGTGCTTTACCTGATACTTTAGTATGGAGAAATCCTCTGGGATTTAATGAAAACATGGTAAATAACTATTTAAGACACCCTGCATTTCATAGTTACCCAGTTGTTGGTGTGAACTGGATCCAAGCCACTGAGTTTAGTCAATGGAGAACTGACCGTGTCAATGAGAAAAGACTTGCAGATAAAGGATATACCGCAAGAGATGCTTATAAAACTTCAAGTGCTGAAAACGTTTTCAGTACGGAAACTTATCTCAATGCTCCTAATCAAGTATACGGTGGTAATGATTCGATCACAAAGGGTGGCAGAGAAACTGATAGAAAATTAAGAAATAATCCTGACAGTACTAATGTATATGTACAAAGAAAAGATGGAGAGTTGCTTCCTGCTTACAGACTTCCAACTGAAGCTGAATGGGAGTATGCTGCTTTAGGACAAAGCTCTCTAAGAGATTATAATTCTTACAGAGGTAGAAAAAAATACCCTTGGGATGGACAATATACAAGATCTGGAGACAGAAAAACTATTGGTGATCAGCGTGCTAACTTTAAGCAGGGTCAAGGTGACTATGGCGGTATAGCTGGCTGGAGTGATGATGGTGCAGATATTACCGCAGAAGTAAAGTCTTACGAACCAAACGATTACGGTTTATACGACATGGCAGGGAATGTATCTGAATGGGTTGCAGACGTTTATAGACCCAGAGTTGATAACGAATATAATGACTTCAACTATTTCAGAGGAAATGTATACACTAAAAATGCTATTACAGAAGAAGGCAAGGTAAAAGTACTTTCTGCTGATGAAGTTGTTTATGATACGTTAAGTAACGGAAAAATTATAGCCAGGAATACTCCTGGCGAAATTGCTCAAGTGAAAATAGGTGAGGAAGAAACTTACTTGAGAACGCAGTTCTCAAAAAGCGACAATAAAAATTTCAGAGACGGTGATAAATCTTCTTCAAGATATTATGATGAACGCTCCACAAATGATAAAGATAAAAAGATGTATAATTCTCCTGATCATGCGGTAACTCTTAAAGATGGTGAACTTGATAGAGAGTTCGATAAGACATCTGAAAGAACAACACTTATTGATGATAACGTGAGAGTCTATAAAGGTGGATCCTGGAGAGATAGAGCGTATTGGTTAGACCCTGCTCAAAGAAGATATTTCCCTCAGGATATGTCAACAAATGATATTGGCTTTAGAAATGCAATGTCAAAAGTTGGTTCTAAATCTAATAAAGGGAGAAGAACAAGAAATTAAATTATATCATATTAACTGATTAAAAAGCTCTAATTTTGTATTAGAGCTTTTTTTATACCCAATTATGAAAGATATATCAGATTTGTATTCAAAATTTTTAGAAAGCAGTGGAGTTTGTACTGACACTAGAAAACTGAAAAAAAACTCAATTTATTTTGCCTTAAAAGGTGAAAACTTCGATGGAAATGATTACGCTGATAAAGCCCTTGAAGAAGGAGCATTACTTGCAGTTGTTGATGATGAAAATCAAAAAGGAGATTCTAAAATCATCGTTGAAGATGTTCTGAGAACACTCCAGGAGTTAGCTAATTTCCACAGAAAACAAATCGACATACCAATTATAGCTATAACTGGAAGTAATGGAAAGACCACAACAAAGAAGTTAGTCTTCGAAATCCTTTCAAAAGAATTTAAGGTAAACGCTACACAAGGCAACCTAAACAATCATATCGGTGTTCCTCTCACATTATTGTCTTTCACCGCTGAATTGGATCTTGGTATTATAGAAATGGGTGCAAATCACCAGAAAGAAATTGAATCTTTATGCAACATAGCAGAACCTAACTATGGCTACATCACAAATTTTGGCAAAGCCCATCTAGAAGGCTTTGGTGGAATAGAAGGTGTTATAAAAGGTAAATCTGAATTATATGACTACCTTATTGAAAACGACGGTCTTATTTTCTTCAACAGAGATGATGAAATTCAAGTTGAAAAAGCAATACAGCATAAAAACTACAGTATAGGTGAAAAAGCACTTTCAGACTGCCAAGTTGTTTTATTGGAAGCACAACCATTTGTAAAAGTTGAATACTCCAATATAATCATACAAAGTAAACTGATTGGCAGTTATAATTTCAAAAATATCTCTGCAGCAATTGGTATTGGCCGCTATTTTAGTGTTGAAAAGGACAAAATAAAAGAAGCTATAGAAGCTTTTGAGCCCGAAGAAATGAGATCTCAGATCGTCGAAAAAAACGAGAAAGAAATCTTGCTTGATGCTTATAATGCAAACCCTACGAGTATGAAAGCTGCTTTAGAAAGCTTCAAGCAGATGAGCTCTAACAAACAAACCGTGATTTTGGGAGATATGTTTGAAGTAGGTGAAGATTCTATCAAAGAACATCTTCACATTTTAGACATTTGTCAAGAATTGAAGTTTGAGAACGTTTTGGTTTGTGGAGAGCAGTTTCAAAAAGTGTCTTCAGAATTTGAAAATGTGATCGGTTTCAAAACAACTGGTGAGCTAAAAGATTATATCAAGGAAAATAACTCTAAACTTACTTCTCACATATTAATCAAAGGTTCAAGAGGAATGCAGCTGGAAAGTATTTTGGATGTCCTCTAAAACTAATATAAAAACTCCCAAAGTATCTTTTAAGGAGATTAATACCATTGCAATACCCGCAATTATAGCAGGTATTGCAGAACCACTCATATCTTTAAGCGATATTGCTATTATAGGCAATGTCGAAGAGAATGCCGTTGAAGCTCTTGCTGCTGCAGGAATCGTTGGCTCCTTCCTCTCAGCTATTATCTGGATATTAGCTCAAACGAAGACCGCCATTTCAGCTTTAGTCTCCCAGCATTTAGGCTCAAACAGGTTACATGCTGTCAAAACTCTTGTGCCACAGACGATTTTGCTCAATTTCCTATTGAGTTTACTTATTTATTTTATCACAGCATTTTTTGCTGAATTGATTTTCAGTGCATATAATGCTGAAGGTTTAATTCTAGATTATACTAAAAGTTATTATAGAATAAGAGCTTTAGGATATCCTTTAACGCTAGTCACCTTTGCTATATTTGGCGTGTTCAGGGGTCTTCAAAACACATTATGGGCTATGAAATGCAGTCTCGCTGGCGGAGCTGTGAATATAGGTTTAGATTTTCTACTGGTTTATGGGATTGATGGGTTTATACCTGCCATGCACCTGGAAGGTGCTGCGATTGCAAGCATTATTGCGCAAGGGGTTATGCTAGCGATGGCTCTTTACTATTTTATCAAAAAAACCCCTTTTTATCTTAAACTCAGCTTTAATCTCAATCCAAACCTAAAGCCTCTTATCTCAATGGCTTCCAATTTATTTTTGAGAACTCTCGCACTTAATATTGCTATTTACCTGGCTAACTCTTATGCCACAGACTATGGTAAAAATTATATTGCTGCACAGAGTATATTGATGAATATATGGCTGTTTTTCTCATTCTTTATAGATGGATATGCCAACGCAGGTAATGCTATTGGCGGTAAACTTCTTGGCGCAAAAGCCTATACAAAACTCTGGAACTTAAGTAAAGACATTAGTAAATATGCAGTGATTATAGCACTTATCTTAATGGGAATTTGTGCTATATTCTATAATGAAATCGGCCTTATATTTAATAAAGATGAACAAGTATTAATGCTATTTTCTTCTGTATTCTGGATTGTATTGCTCATGCAACCTGTCAACTCTATTGCATTTATGTTTGACGGAATTTTTAAAGGTCTTGGAGAAGCAAAATACTTAAGGAACGTGTTATTGATCGCAACATTCCTGGGCTTCTGGCCCACTCTCCTCATACTAGATTATATAGGATTAAAACTTTACGCCATTTGGATTGCCTTCTTCGTTTGGATGCTCATAAGAAGTATCGCACTTGTAGTCAAATTTAGAAGCAAATATTTAGCTGCAACATAGGGATTTGGTGCTTTTATTTTAAAAACAGTTTAACACAAACTTATTCCTTAGCTCCTCATATTTCTCCTACATTTAAGGTATGGCAAATTATAGAAAAGGAATCATCTTTAAAACCTACGAAGAAAACACGAGTTTATTTGATAGACTTTTAGATATCTTCATGGAATTGATCACACATACTTCCGGAGATTTTGATGAAGCAATTGATTGGTTAAGAGAACTGGATAAAGCATATGAAATCACCAATGAAGATTACACTATCGATGACTTCATTGAAGATCTTAAAAACAAAGGATATATCCGTGAGGAAATAAAACCCAATGGAAATTCTGGAGTAAAGATTACCAACAAAACTGAACAAGCTATTAGAAAGCATGCTTTAGAACAAATCTTTGGGAAACTTAAAAGAAGTGGGGCCGGGAAACACAAAACCAAGCATACAGGACTTGGTGAAGATAAAACAGGTGATTTGAGAGATTTTCAGTTCGGTGATGGATTTGATCAAGTCTCCATGACCGAAAGCTTCAAGAATGCACAAATCAACCATGGAATCGATGAATTCCAGATGTCAGAAAATGATTTGGTGGTTAATGATACTCATCACCAAACACAGATGAGTACTGTGTTGATGATTGACATCAGTCATAGTATGATTTTGTATGGAGAAGACAGAATTACTCCTGCTAAAAAAGTAGCCATGGCGCTTGCAGAAATGATCACTACAAAATATGCCAAAGACACATTGGACATCATAGTGTTCGGGAATGACTCTTGGCCTGTAAAAATTGGCGATTTGCCTTATTTACAAGTTGGCCCTTATCATACCAATACGGTCGCTGGTTTACAACTAGCCATGAAGATTTTAAGTAGAAAAAGGAACGCGAACAAGCAAATCTTTATGATTACGGACGGAAAACCTAGTTGTTTAAAACTTTCAGACGGAAGTTATTACAAAAACAGTGCTGGGCTTGACGAAACAATTACTAAGAAATGTTACAACATGGCTGCTCAGGCTAGAAAATTGAATATTCCCATTACAACTTTCATGATTGCTTCTGATCCTTACTTACAAAAATTTGTAAGAGAATTTACAAAGTCAAACCAGGGAAGAGCTTACTTCTCCGGACTGAAAGGTCTTGGTGAAATGATATTTGAAGATTACGAAAACAATAAACGAAAAAAATTATAACATGCAATTAACTGCTCTCAAGACACTTGGGGAATTAAAAAATAACAGCTATACATCTCGTTCTATCAAGGATGAATTGAGAAATAATCTCATTTTCAATCTAAAAAATGATAAAGATTCCTTTGAAGGAATTTATGGTTACGAACATACCGTCATACCTCAACTGGAACAAGCAATTTTATCTAAACACAATATAAATCTTCTAGGACTCAGGGGGCAGGCTAAAACCAGAATAGCAAGACAACTCCTGAATTTATTAGATGAATATATTCCAGTGGTAAAAGGCTCCGAAATTAATGATGACCCCTTTCACCCTATTTCTCTTTATGCCAAAGAGCTTATTGAAGAAAAAGGTGATGATACGCCTGTTACCTGGTTACATAGAAGTGAGCGTTTCGCAGAAAAACTAGCCACACCAGATGTTACTGTAGCAGATTTAATTGGTGATATCGATCCTATTAAGGCAGCTAATTTAAAACTGAGTTATGCAGACCAAAGAGTGATTCATTATGGTATGATACCCAGAGCAAACCGTTGCATTTTTGTCATTAATGAATTACCCGATTTACAGGCAAGAATTCAAGTGGCTTTGTTTAATATTTTACAAGAAGGTGATGTCCAGATAAGAGGGTTCAATTTAAGACTGGCTTTAGATTTACAATTTGTTTTTACAGCAAACCCTGAAGACTATACCAATAGAGGAAGTATCGTCACTCCATTAAAAGACAGAATTGGCTCACAAATCTTAACGCATTATCCTAAGGATATTGAAATCGCTAAACAGATTACTAAGCAGGAAGCTAAACTTTCTGAATTTAAAGAAGACCATATTGTTGTGCCAGATTTAGCCAGAACTTTATTAGAGCAAATTTCTATTGAAGCTAGAAAAAGTCATTATGTAGATGCAAAAAGTGGAGTAAGTGCCAGATTAAGCATCACAGCATTCGAAAATCTTATGAGTACAGCAGAACGACGAGCCCTTGTAAATGGTGATGAAAAAACCTGTCTAAGGCTTAGTGATTTCAATGGTATTGTACCTGCTATTACCGGCAAGGTTGAGTTAGTTTATGAAGGTGAGGAAGAAGGAGCTGAATTTGTTGCACAGCAACTTATTGAAGCTGCAATCTTAGAGTTATATCCTAAATTTTTCCCGGAAATAAAAAAATTAGAAAAGCAAGATGAGGTTCAGTCTTATGATGAAATCCTTAAATGGTTTTTAGATAATGATGATATTCAATTTTTTGAAGATGACTCTAATGCTGAATATGAATCGGCACTTTCCAAAATTGAACCTTTGGAAAAAATGCTCGATAAATATGTATCAAACTATGAGCCCGACGAAAAATTCTTTTGGATGGAATTTATCCTTTGGGGCTTATCAGTGCATAAAAAATTAGATAGAAATCAGGTAGATACACAACTCAATTTTGGAGATTCTCTTGGAAATTTCATCAAAGGGCTTTAAATTGTTTTTTCTAAATTATAACTTATGCAAACAACCGTAACAAAACCAGAAAGTAGTAATAGTGAATCATACAGTCCATTTGAGTTAACCGAGTTTCTTCAGGAAAACTGGCTATACATTGCCTTATTCATAATCGCAATAATTTTGGTTGTAAAGTTTTCGAAAAGATCCAAAAAAAGCAAAAAAGAAGAATAAGTAAACTATAAAAGTTGTTGGTATTTTAGATCCATATTCATTTATGTCATTTATATTTTTAATTTAGTCTTAAAGGAATAATTGCTAAAAACATTAAAATATGCAACAGAGTGAATTGCCGAAGCCATCAGGAAGCAACAGTGAATCTTATAAACCCTCAGAATTCTCTGAGTTCTTTCAGGAAAATTGGATTTATCTGGCAATCCTAATCGTTATTATTTATATTGTTGTCATGTATGCCAAAATATTAAAAGATAGAAAGAAGAATAAGGAGGAGGAATAACTATTTACCCTTTAAACTTGAAAAGGCCGCTATAGATTTATAGCGGCCTTTTACTTTCATAATAGATAATATAACCATTAGGCAAGTTATCTTTTTTTGGTAGTTCTTATCCCTAAATAACCTCCAACAGCTAAGCCTAAAGCGATAAGACCATTGATTGGTGCTGCTATTTCGTCATCAACATCCTCTGGAAAACCTATATCACCAAGCCCTTGACCATAACTTGTTGTGGTTACTAGTACTAAAGTGATAATAATAACTAGTGTTATATAATGTGAATTTTGAAGTTTCATAAGCTTATTGTTTTATCAATTTGAAAGTTCTCTCGCCTTGATTGGTTTTTAATTTAACTAGATACACGCCAGCACTTCCGTTGAAATCTGTGATCTCAGTTGTAAGCTGGTTTTCAAGGTTTGTTTTATAAACCTGCTGACCTATCATGTTATAAATCTCAACTTCTGTTTCTTCTCCTAAATTCTCTCCACTTATGCTAAAGCTTCCTTTTGTTGGGTTTGGATATAAGCTGGCATTCACCAAAGTCTCTTCCATTGTTGATAAACTGACTGGCTCAAAAACTAATCTAAATCTATCTGAAGCTTTAGATTCTGGAATTGACTCATCTACAGTGAAAGAATAAGTGTCTTCAGTTTGAGTGACCTCTGTTACTTGATTTAAATACTTGTCTTCGATAAAAACTTGAGTATTTAAGTTATCGGTCAGGTCAAATTTCATCACGTAAGCTTCTCTTCGATATTGATTCATAAATAATTCTAGTCGCTCTTCTTCTTCCGGGAAAGGTCTAAGTTCAATCGAAGAAAAATCACTTCCCACTTTTCTAGCTAAGTTCTCGTCTAAATTACCAAGCTTAGGAGCATCATCTTTTGATGTAGTACTATAAGATTTGTCAAATTTTATTTTCAAACCATCAGATGCAGTATTGCCTTGAGTATAGGAATCAGCATCAAATAATTGAATATTGATATATTCAGATTGAGACAAAGATTTAGTCTCTGTTTGGTCTGGATTAACATTTTTATGCGACTCTTTAAAATCTACTGAAGTTGGGCCAGTATTAGTATCAACTAAAACAAATGCTGCTTGCATTGGCTGTAAAAATTCATTAGCGGTGTTTAAAGGAGAACCTGAAATTCCAGTGTCTGTAAATGAGGTGCTTCCATCTGATAAATCAACTGTGACATAAGCTCCTCTACCGCCAGATCCAGCAAGCGTAGGGTCCCATACATAGTAAAAAGTGTTTCTTATGTTTGATGAATTAGTGGTTAACAAATTCATATCCACCTGTGCATGGTACGGATTAGCTATAAAGTTAAAGCTTCCTGCAACGTCGGATAAATTAGTTTGTGAGTTAGGCCCGGTTGTTAGAACTCCAGTAGCCCTTAAGCGAGTGTCTGTAGGAGTAGAAGAATTAAGAGTTACATCAATACCTCTATCTCCTCTTATAAATAATCGATAGGGTGTTCCTGCCTCCAAAGATTGGGTTGTCGAGGACACAGGAATCCAATCTCTGCCAATATTATCAAAAGTATACAATGATGGATTACCACTTGGAGTCGCATCAAAACCACTGCCTCCTGTTGTTGAACCCGTTATATGAGTACCATAACCAGGGTTGGGGTTTTTATTATCTGTTGGAAAATTGAGCCCCTTATTATTTACACCTTCTTGCCAGTTACTATTGATTGTACCACCTGACACTGAAGAAGAAATAAATCTAAAGGCCCTTCTCGCTGGATAACACTGCTCTACTGTGACATTTCCCGTTATAACTCCATTTACAGCTGCTACCTGAGCGGTTTTTGGAGGCGAATCAAAATTACAGCGCAAGTATAAGTTACCGGCAGTATTTAAAGTCCCTTGATCGACATATAACACGCCAAACAAATCTGAGGCTCCCGTAAAATCAACAGACGTTGGATTGTCTATTCTTAAGTTTTCGTAAGCTCCAGTTCCAGAAAGGCTTTGAGCTGAGGATCCGTTAAGAATAACTTCACCGGTTCCTGTAATTTGACCATCATTTGATAAGTCTTTACTTACGTTTAAATTGAAATTATTCGTGTCTAAGTCTGAACTTGGGTCTATTACCAAACACGTACATGCCGCATCTTCAACTAAACTTGCACCAGTGGCATTAATTATGAGTTTTTTGAACTCGTCAGCCAATGTTGGTTCATTTGATGGACCAGAACCGTTCGTGTAATTTGTTCCATCCCAAATTACAGGTTGAATATTTCTGCGCTCGAAAGTGAAATAATCGCCTTCATTAAAACTTATATTTTCAAAAATCGCACTAGAACAAAATTCAGTAGAAGTTATTCTAGTTGGATTAGTAAAATCAGGATTATCTGCAATTATCAATTCGATTTCTGAACTTCCATTCACATTTCTATCAATATCTTTATAAGATAGTTCTAAATCGATAGTACCCGGAGTTCCTGTTAAACTAACTCTCCAGCTTGCAGCTAACTTTAAATTGTCTTCTGTAGCAGTTGAACAGTCAATTGATGATAAATCCAAAGCAGTTTGATCCTGGACATTACTGGCAATAAACAAAGCATCTCCAGACGCTAATGAACTTGGATTTCTTAACTTGACAACACCAGAACTATAAGTTGTGGCATCTATTCTTGTTGCTGAAGTTTCTCTTACTCCAATTAAATTAAAGTCAAAGTCACCTCCACTATTAGTATCGTATGCGTAAATGTCATTTGAGGCAGGATTTACACCATACTTAGCTAATAAGTGGTTATTAAGTATATCAATTTGATTTGTATTAAGTGAATTGTTATATATAATCAATTCTCCTATGTTACCTCCAAAATAATTTCCTGCATTAACGTTTCCATTTTCAAAAATATTACCATCACCATTTTTGCCTATACTGATATTTCCAGCGTGATCATATAAAAATCCAACTCCAGTCGTTATGCCAACTGAACTCCCATTTAAGAATGTTTCGATAGTACCAGTTGAAGTAGAATTACCAGAGAAAACATTTGTCATTACATAAGTGGAGTTTGGACTTACTGATGCTTTCACAGATTTGAATGCCCAAGGAGATCCAGCACCGTCATCACTCTCATTGTAAGCTCCAAAATAAACTTCTTCATTAAATACATAGATAACGACTCCTCTTGTTGTTTCTCCTTCCTCATATATGACCTGTCTTGCAGTTACATTGCTGCCTGTTTGAAAAACAAGTGAATAAGTTCTGTTAGAATAAGGCTCTCCGCCTTCATTGAGATCAGAATTATTAGCAATTTCAAAACTTTCATTATTTGATCTTTCAAATTGCAACATGTTCTGACCATTAACAAAATCCTTAACCAAACTTGGAGGATTATTCTGTAGTGTGGCATTATTTATATTTACCCCTATGTTTTCCCAGGCAGAAACATTAGCACCATCAACTTGGTCTATTAGATTAGCTTCAAACCTAAATCTTTCTTGTTCTTCTAGATTTAGGCCGGCTACTGTATTTGCAATAACTCGATTTATACTAATTTCAAAAGTAATATAATCACCATCATTTATGCTTAAGCCAGTAAAGCTGGCATCTGAAGCTGTAATCGATGATGCATCTAGAATAACTGGTGTAGAGAAAGTCTGGTCATCATCAATTAAAATCTGTATATCAGTCGTGTTTAAAACATCTGCATCAATAGTCGAAAAATTAATAGTTATATTTGGAGTGACTGTACCATTTTTACTAACTCTCCATGTAGTTTGGAAACGGGAAACATCTTTTCCATTTAAATTACAATTCGACGAACCCAAAGCGGTTTGATCTTCCAAATCAGATCCTAAACTGAAGTAATCTCCATCAGAGAGCGTTGAAGAAGTATTTAAAGAAACTAACCCAGTCCCTCGATTTGTCGATTGATGCTGGTCACTAGCAGTTTGTTGGTTAACACTTACCAAGTTGAAATCATAATCTCCATTTGCAGACAAATCCTGATCGTATATATCGTTGGAGGATAATGCAATATCATATTTTGAAGATAAATAGTTTTCAACAGAAATGCGTTCACTATTATTTAAACTAAAATCATACATGATGAATTCAGCAATAGAACCAATGAAAGGAAAGCTTCCATTTAACGAACCAGCTTCCCCAAAAGTATCGTTACTATCAGCACTACCTATTCCAGCTTTTTTATGATTATACAAAAGCCCAACATCTGTAATTGTACCTGCCAAATCTCCATTTAAGTAACATTCAATAGTTCCAGTAGATGAGTCATTCCCCTTGAATATATAAGTAATTATATATTTTGTATTTACGGCAATTGGTGTAGATAGTGATGAAAAGCCCCATGGAGAACCAGGCCCATCATCATCATTTAAATTCCAAGCACCATAATATAAGTCTCCTTGGAAGATGTACATATTGAGACCTCTTGTACCACCTCCTTCTTCAAATATTATTTGTCTTGTAGAAATATCCGCTCCAGTTTTTAAGACAGCCGTAAAAGTTCTTTGGGAATAAGGTCCACCATTGTTTAGGTCTAAATTATCTGCAATAGAGAATCCCGTATTTGCAGCATCAAATTCAACTCCACCGAAACCGTTTGAAAAATTAGAATTATAAGTAGGTGGAGTGTTTTCAGGAGAAGCATTATTAGCATTGCCTCCGAGATTTTCCCAGACACTTACAGCTGTACCATCGGCTTGATCAATTTGGTCTGCGATAAACCAGAATCGGTTAGAATTAGAATCTCCAACTCCACCAGGACCGTTTTGAGAAAAAAGACTTAATGAGAATAGAAAGAAAGTTACTAATAATGTAATTTTGTTCATAATACTAGATTTTAGGCAAATCTAGTATTGAAGAACAAAATTTCTTGTAGAATTAGTTCGAAATTTATTCGGTTAGAAAAGAATTAAGTATTGGGACTCATTGTTTTACAACCTCACCATGCTTCATCACAAAAATTACGTTCTCCAGAGTTGAGATCTCATTTAAAGGATTGTTTTCAACGGCAATGATATCTGACTTTTTGCCCTTTTCTATGGAACCGTATAAATTCTCCACTCCCAGCAATTTAGCGGAAACCACTGTAGCAGACTGGATAGCTTCCATAGCAGGCATACCCACCTCAACCATGTAACCAAATTCTTTAGCGTTTTCTCCGTGCTTAAACACGCCAGCATCGGTTCCAAAGGCAATGTTTACTCCTTTTTTATACGCTTTTTCAAAAGTACTTTGAAGTTTTGGCCCTATTGCCTTAGCCTTAGGCACCACAAGATCTGGATAATATCCTTCGATTTTTGCCATCTCAGCAACGCTTTTACCAGCCGTAATGGTTGGAACTAAATAGGTATCGTATTCTTTCATCAGTTCCATAGTTTCTTCAGACATTAAAGTCCCGTGTTCTATGGTTTTAATACCAGCTTTTATAGCTCTCTGCATACCTTCATCACCATGAGCATGAGCTGCAGTTAACATCCCGTAATCATTTGCTGTTTTAACAATAGCTTTTATCTCGTCTTCAAAAAACTGAGGGTTAGAACCACTTTTGGCAACACTCAACACTCCACCAGTTGCAGTAATTTTGATAACATCAGATCCGTTTTTATAGCGTTGCCTTACAGCCTCCCGAGCTTCTGAAGCACCATTAATAACTCCTTCAGAAGGCCCCGGACTTCCCATCAGTGTTGCCTTATATCCATTGGTAGGATCTGCATGACCACCAGTCGTAGCGATTGATTTCCCTGCGGAATAGACTGTTGGCCCAACAACCAGGCCTTTATTTATTGCATTTCTTAAGCTCGTGTTCACACCAGTTCCTCCAAGATCTCTTACAGAGGTAAAACCAGCCATCAGAGTTGTTTTGGCATGAACCTGTGCTTCATAAGCCACATCTGCTTCATTGAGCTTAAACGGTTTTATGTAATTATCTTTTGATGTTTCTGACTCTAAATGAACATGCATATCAAATAAACCAGGAAGAACTGTTGAATTTCTTAAGTCTATTAATTCTGAACCCTCTGGAATTTCAGTAAAACCATTTTTAATATCTTTTATAAGATCATCTTCAACAATTATGGTTTTTTCTGACAATACTTTTCCTTTTTCAACATCTACTAAATTCCCGCAGTAGATAAAAGTTTGTTGAGCTGACAGTAAAAAACTAACGAATAGAAGACTAAATGTGAGTATCGATTTCATGTGATTTGATTTTGAATAAAAATAAAAAAAATATTCAGTTTAAAATCATTGCCGTGAACAAGTTTAAATACTATCCACAATTCAAATCGTTTAGACCTAAACTAAACTTAGGTTTGTGCTAAATCCTGCAAAGATTTTACTTTGCCTAAATCTGCTTTAACTTTTTTATGTGTTTACAGTTAATTTTTTTGCAGATATAATAAGTTCGGTCTCTTTAAGAACTTTTTCATAATCCTCAACCGTTTTACATATTGGTCACTAAGACTCTAACTGGTGTATTTTAAAATATAATCAACTGCAGATATAGCCAATACATTACTGAAAAATAAAAACCGCTTTCAGTGGTAATGAAAGCGGTTTCCAGTATTAAAAAAGTAAAAATTACTTCACGATAAAACGCTTAGTATGCTCTTGGTTACCCTGAGTTTTGAACTGAATTAAGTAACTGCCAGTTTTCATAGCTGAAACCCTGACACCATCTTTGATAAGTTTTGGATTGACAGTCTTTACTTTACGACCAAGCATATTATAAATAGTGATACTTTGGAAAGTAAAAGAAGAATGATAATCCACAAATAACTTGTCACTCACAGGATTAGGAAAAATAGAAAGTTTGATATCTTGTATTTGTTCATTAGACAGAGTTTCACAGGGAGCACCCCAGTCCGGATAGTTTTCTGGAGGAAGAGAGGATCCGAACGCGAAATTTGTTGGAAAATCAGGAATTTGCTCCACACACCAGCCAGATAAATCCTGATTGAAGTTAGTAGCATTATTGAACATTCTATCCATACTTGTTACGTTAGACACATTCCAAGTAGAAATGTCCTGGTTAAATGATGAAGTGGCGGAAAACATATAATTCATTTTAGTCACACCAGAAGTATTCCAGTTATGAAGCGGCTGATTGAATGATGAAGCACCATAAAATATAAAGCTCATGTCAGACACACTTGAAATGTCCCAGTCATTAAGTGGCTGATTGAATGAAGAGGCTCTGTAAAACATAGAGTTCATATCAATTACCCCTGACACATCCCAAGACGAAATATCTTGATTAAATGACGAAGCGTCCCCAAACATCGATTTCATATCTGTAACCTTGGATACATCCCATGCTGAGATATCTTGATTAAATGAGGAAGCAATGGAAAACATACCACTCATAGAAGTAACGCTTGATACATCCCAGGTCGAGATATCCTGGTTGAAATTACTTTTTTGAGAAAATAAATTACTCATATCGGTAATACCACTAGTACAGGTTAATGCTATTTCGGGATTTTGCGGATTATAGTCTAGATAGGCCGAAAGCAAATTTATAGTTCGCTTAGTGAACGTTTTTTCAACACCATCGATAATTAAAGTTCCTGTTTCATCAAAATCTGCATCTGGACACATACAGGTCTTTCCATTAGGCGCTAAATAAAAATTAGGATTGCTCTGAGCCAAAACATTTAATTGTACAGTGCAAATGAAAATTAGCAATAAAGCTTTAAAGTAGTTTTTCTTCATAATAGATTTTTAAAAAAGTTAACGAACATAATGAAAAAATAAATACGGAATTTTAAGTTGACAGGCCTCAAAATTGAATATTAAGGTGGATTTGATAACTTTTCATGTTTCTATAACAATATAATATTGAACTATATTTTTTTACATAAAACATTAAAGAACAACTATTTAAAATCGATTAAACTTATAAAATAGAGATTATATTTCTTACTATAAATACCTGATAATAGATAAATATGAATTTAAAATAATGGTTAAGAAAATATTTCAAAACGACACAACATGACGTGCCGTACACGAATATGAATTTTTTGATTGAAGAAAATAGAAAAGGAAACGATAGCTTTATATTTCAAAATAAAGCCATCCCTTATTTTGGTAAGGCTATGATATAATAAAAGCAACGATTTAAACTGCCTTTGTATCCTTAAAACCATACACCTAATTCAACTCCTAAGGCCAATAAAAGATAGTTTTTATTTCGATTGGTTTTAATATTTCAGAGTTCTGAGGATTATTGAAGGGTGGTAATTCAGGCTAAAAATAATTTTAAATATGTGGTCCTGGTTAAATCGTTTAGACATAAAAAAAGGCTACTTCTAAGTAGCCTTTTAAAGTAGATTTGAAAATGATTATGAAAAATCTTCCATAGTCTTCACGTGATCAAGTGCTGCCTGAACACTTTTTCTGTGCTTTTCTAATACTGATTTTGTGGAAGCAGGTAGATCTGTTTCTTTAAGTATTTCGTTATAATCTTCAAGAGCCTTTTTTTCACCACGTATAGCTTCTTCCAGAATAGCCTGATCGCTATTGCTTGAAAAAGTGGATTTTAAATTCATCCACACACGGTGAGCGTCACCTTTTAAACTTGTTCCCTTATCAGGTTTTTCACCAAAAGATTTTATCTCTTCTTTGATCTCATGACCAAAGTCATATCTATCTGTTGCTCTCTCTTTGAAGAAATTCTTAAGATTTCTATTTTTGACATTATCCTTTGCTGCTACATATCCAGCTTCTGCATCATAATTTTTCTCTAACAAATCATTAAGTAGATTTGATACTTTTTCTGTATACTTCATCGTATTTATTTTTTTGTTATTAACCTTAATATAAGACATCCCTCAAAAACATTTTAACACTTAACATTATTTAACCACTGGATTAACAGTACTTAAGAGGTTCAAGATGAGTATAAACTACTGAACTAATTATTCTTTTAAGTTCCTTATCCCCAAATATCCTCCAATCAAAAAACCTAAGGCAATAAATCCATTGATTGGAGCTGTTGGTTCATCATTGACCTCAGGTTCGAAACCAACATCCTCGAATTGGGCATAATTAAGTCTGGGTGTTAATAAAAGTATTATGACTGACACTAAAGCTATAGAGCGTGAAAAATTGAATTTCATATATTTATTCTTTAACCAATTTGAGAGTTGTTTTCCCTTTATTTGTTTCTATTTTGATTAGATAAATTCCTGTATTAGAATTAAAGTCATTAATCTCTATCGTAGACTGACCTTTAAAATCCCTTTTATAAACTTGCTGACCAAGTATATTATAAATTTCTACACCTGCTCCCTGAGCCAGGTCCTGACCGCTTATTTTAAAGCTGCCTTTAGTTGGGTTAGGATAAACATTTAAGCGTATTAATTCTTCATCTACAGCAGATAGGCTAATAGGATCAAGCACTAAACTAAACCGATTTGAAGCTAAAGATTTTGGAACGGATTGATCAATCATAAATTTATAGGTATCGTTAGCCTTTGTGATCTCAAATATCTCATTCAAGTACTTGTCTTCTATAAACAATTTAGTGTTTAAGTTGCTTGTCAAATCAAACTTCAACACATAAGATTCCTTTGTATATTGATTGATGAATAGTTGCAACTTCTCCTCACCCACAGGAAAAGGTCGTCTTTCAATAGCTGAATACTCATTACCTTCTACTCTCACTAAATTCTCGTCAAGGTTGCCAAGTTTTGGAGAGTCATCTTTAGCAGTAACACTATAAGAATCATTAAAATTGATACGAAGCCCATCTGACGGTGTATTCCCTTCAGCATAAGAATCGGCATCAAACAACTGAATGTTTATATATTCTATTTGAGATAGCGATTTTGTTTCTGTCTGAGCTGGACTTACATTTTTAAAAGATTCTTGAAAATTAATTGATGCTCCTCCTTCAGCTACAGTTCTGACAAAAGCTGCCTGCATAGGCTGTAAGTATTGATTTGCAGAAGTTGGCTCATCAGGTTCATTTGGATCGATAGAACTATTACCACTTGGTAAATCGATGGTCACATAAGCCCCTCTACCCGTTGAACCGCCTAAAGTGGGATCCCAGATATAATATTCTGTAGCTGAAAGGTTTGTAGAATTCGTTAATACGAGATGCATATCGACTTGAGCCTGGTAAGGATTACCTATAATGCTAAGTTTATCTGCAACTTCTGATAAATTTGATTGTAAATTACTTCCTATTAACAACTCACCAGTTGTTCTTAAACGAGTATCAGTAGGAGGTGATTCATTATTAGTTACATCTATGCTTCTGTCACCTCTTATCATCAAACGGTAAGGAACTCCCGCCCCTAAAGTTTGTGGTTCTGTTTCGGCTACAGGATTCCATTGCCTGTTTATATTTTCAAATTGAAACAAAGAAGGGTTGCCTGAGGGCGTGTAGTCAAAACCATTATTAAGGGAATTATCGGTTTCACTTGCCTTGCTACCAGTTATATGAGTCCCGTATCCAGGATTTGGGTCGGCTAAATAATTGCTAGCACCTTCCTGCCAGTTTGCCCGAATGGATGATGAAGTATTCACTGAAGAGGAAATCAATCTAAAGGCTCTTCTTGCCGGATAGCACTGCTCTACTACGACATCTCCAGTAATGCTTCCGTTAACAAGTTCAGCAACCTGAGCAGTTTTTGGAGGTGTTCCAAAATCACAAAGCAGCTTTAAATTTCCATTAGATTGAATAGTACCAGAACTCACTTCTACCAAGTCTGTAACATTGAGTTCACTACTTAGGTTTGGTCCACCTGCTCCTGAATTCTTAACGTAACTAACTGTATGATCAATAAAAGCATCAGAAGCTACAGACTGACTTCCTGCTCCGGTAAATTCTATAACTGCTGCACTTGCATCGATGATTCCGTTTGTTTTGGTAAGGTTACCACCAATCTTTAAAGTTTGTGTGCCAAGTGGTACATTACCTTCAGTTAGATTGAGGTTTCCTTTAACTTCAAATCCGTCAACAATAGTAAAGTCTGCATTTGCTACATTGAGTGTTAAGTTACCCTGGTGAACATCATTCAGAAAAAGTCCAGATCCTATTGTAGTTGTAGTAGGACCGCCAGCCAGCTCAATTGTGCCGCTTCCTCCCAGACGTCCGTTGGTTCTATTTAATAAGCTGCTTAAGATTAAATCTGCTCCGGAAGCCACTTCAAAACCACCATTAGTTAGATTCAAATCACTCACCTCCAGACTGGCAATAGTTGATGTTACCGCATCTGTATTGTCAACGGTTACAGTTCCTAGAGACAGACTTGATAGCAACCCTGACTCAATATTCTGAGTACTGCCTAAAAAATTGAGGCCAACAGGTTCCAAATTCAGTCCTGTAGATTGATTGACCAGTAAATCACCATAGATGTCTAGAGTAGCTGGCAAGCCCGTAGTTCCAGTTGAGGATAAATCTAAAGTATGATAACCACCAATTTCCGTTATAGTCTGGTCAGTTCCAGCATACCGAATCGTATTTGGCTGGGTGATCGCATCTACACTTGCTCCTGTATTAAGTGAGAAACTATTAAGAATTTCTATTTCAGCATCAGATAAAACATCAAGGTTGGCGTTGTCTGAAACGACTAAATTATAAAAAGCAGCCGTACCAGAAATTGTTGCTGTGGATGCAGTTGCATCATCCAGCAAATGCACTGTACTTTCACCTGGATTTATCGATCCGTTTGCGGAAATAGTACTAAAATTGATTCCACCACCACCTTCATTAGGTCCACCATAAAGATAAATATTTGGAGCTCCATTTATATTTAATACACCTGTATTGGCGATCTCGACAGTTCGCATTCTTACTTGACCAATGGTAACTTCTGTGGATGATGGCTGAGAATATCCACTTGCCGTATTTATGGTTGGTGCAACGTCATAAACATTACTACCAGGAATTGTAACGTTTGCTGTTTCATCCGGCACACGACCTCCGTTCCAGTTGGACAAAACATTCCAGTTGGTGCCAGAAGATGTATTATCAACAGCACCAAGCCATACATAATCTCCTTCGCTTTCTTTTTCTGAAAGCATCCAGTACTTAGTGAAAGTAGTATCACCATTTTCAGCAAGATAGAAGACAGAATGATTACTCAATTCCACATAGTTATCAGTACTGTTGAAACTCGTTCTCCCATGCTCGTGAGGGGTAACCCCATTATACGGTAAATGGTGATCCCAGGTGATGAGATCTGCTTCTGGATTTGCATTTAACTCCCCATCCTGGTAAGCGAAACGCACGGTAAATCTAGACTGAGGTGAACCACCTTCTCGTCGTATTTGATATAGTCGCTTTACTGTATTACGATTGGCTGTAGTCCCGTTGATCTCTACAGTCCCACTATTATCGATATGCTCACCATAATCACCTCTGGACACAAGCATGGTTACAGCCGTTGGAATAGCACTGCCCCCTACAGAACTGAAGGAGAGTCTGGTGTTATTATGTCCAAAATCGTAAGTTGTGTTTTGTACAAGACTTGTACGCCTTATTTTACCAGTCACATCCCCAATACCTACTGTTGAAGCTGAAGCACCCATGGTCAAAATATAGGAATTAAAATCATTGAACGGCTGAGTGCTGTCTTTGTAATTAGCACTGTCGTATGGAGTTTGAGCATAGCCTGTATAATCTCTCACCAGTTCCAGCAACCCATTAGTCGCATTTGGATTGTCTACTGCTAAATCGAGTATTCCATTAATTGTAAAATCACGGTCTGCAACAACACCATTTGGATTTGAGATGGTAAAATCTTGAATGATGTCTGTAGTTGGCACTTCTTTGGCCATAGTCACTGCACTGGTATGATTACTATAAAGTAAATTTACACTGCTGTTTCCAAAACTAGGCGGATTCTGAAGTTCCCCACCACTGCGTTCAATCAAGGAACCATCAGTAACAGAAAGGCTGTAAATATCATCTTTTAATTCACCTTCAAGCAGTCGCAGTGTACCATCAACAGTTTGATTTCTACTTAATTTCACACCCGTCGCAGAAGAATTATTTACGGTAAAGTTTATATTACTTGTTCTGTTTTGGATGCCAGTAAAGCTTTCTCCACTAAGACTAGCTGAACCAAAAACTGTATTTTGAGCCATGCTACCATTATAAGAAACTGTAATTTCATTGGTCGATCCGCTTTGAACAAAAAATCGTTTCCTGGCTAATTCAGACACCTGTGAAGAAATGCTCAAATGCTGAGGACCTGTTCCCCTCATATATAAACCTGAGTTATTTAAGCCTTGATTGTTACTTTCATTTAAAGTAAGGCCGCCATTAATAAAGGCATCTCCATAAATATCAAAAAATATGGCGGATTTATTTCCTCCACTGGAATATATCAGCCGACCTCCGTTGATAACAAATTTTTCCATAATATCGACAGTTAGCGTCGGATTATTTCCAAAATCAGCCAAAAACCGCCCTCCTGTATTCAGGATAAATCCGTTAGTTCTTGCTACAAAGTTTGAATTAGAATTTGTGTTTACATTAACAGTGAAGTCTCCGTTAATAGTTATGTCAGCATTTAGCTGAAAAAATCCATCTCCAGTTGTAGTATAAGTAACATCACTGCCGCTTACAATCGTAATGTCGCCCTCCTGACCCTGTGAAGGAGGTGACACAGCAGCAACCCAGCTGGATCCGTTATATGTTTCCCAGGTGGAAGCAGAAGCAAAATTTTGATTACTTCCTGTTACTGACCTATAATCACCTGCTTGCTGGGCATAACCATTAAAACCCATTAAAAAGATAAGTGAAATTAATGTGAAGGCCTTCACGTGTATTTGCATAATTTGGAGTAAATGTTTTTTCATAGACTATTATTTAGGTAAACTTTTTAATCGCGCTATAAGCAACTTAATTGCAAAAATAACAAAATATAAATACATAATTCACTGAGAGTCAACAATTATTATAAATATTGCCTATTTATTGGGTATTGATTGAACCTTAGTTTTACAATAAAACAATGCTTATAATTGAAGTTACAGTGACTAGGTACAGTAATTAATAAGGATTCATCAAAGACTCACTAGAAGTCATCTTCACCATTTAGTAAAATAAAGTACATTAAATATTAAAATAATGTACTTTATTTATTTAATTAATGTACATTACTTGCATTAAACCTCAAGAGCTTTTTATATTTACCTCAACACTAAATGAGGAGTTTCTCAGGTGAATTAATAACTAAGTGCTTATGAATGATTTTATAACCTGTACCATCTCCAAACGAGGGAATGGAGTGAAAGCTGATCCTTCTGCAAACTACCATTTAAAGGCAGTTTACAACAGATCGATAGGAATGGATGAACTGGCAAGTCGCATCAGTAATAAATGCACCCTAAATACCTCTGATGTGATAGGATGCTTAAATGCGCTTAATGAGGAAATCCTCTTTCAGTTGAAAGATGGAAATAAAGTTGACTTAGGCTGGCTGGGGTCATTGAAAATAGGCCTTGAAGCCAAAGCCCATTCTTCTCCAATCGACTGTAAAGTAAGCGACATCAAACGCGTAAAAATCAATTACCAGCCCAACAAAGATTTGAAGCGAGAACTCAAGCATACGACAAATTTCAGAATTGACCCCAAAGCTAAATTGAAGTATACAAACTCATGAATTTAAACGAGGTGTTTACAATTAGGAATCAAATTGCTGACTATAGATAAGTAGTCAGGTCATAGACACATTAAAACGGTATCATTACTACCTTTCCTTAACGTGTCTTCAATGCTTAAATTACGTAAGGACTGTTTTTAAATCAATTATCTTATACACATCTCATTTTCGCTTCTTTTTTTCAGCTGCTAAAATGTTCTGAATTCCTTTGGCTATAGCATCCGGATTAAAGGAGATACTGTTTATTCCCTGCTCTACGAGGAATTGGGTGAATTCAGGAATATCACTTGGTGCCTGTCCGCACAAGCCAATTTTTTTACCCTTCTTTTTGGCTTTTTCAATTGCCATACTTATCATTTGTTTGGATGAAGGATTTGTTTCATCAAACAAATCACTTACCAATGCTGAATCGCGATCCAGTCCTAAAGTAAGCTGGGTGAGGTCGTTGGAACCTATAGAAAACCCATCGAATATTTCAGCGAATTCTTCGGCCTGAAGTACATTGGAAGGAATTTCACTCATGACATAGATCTCTAAACCATTCCATCCCTGTTTCAAGCCAAAATCACCCATGAGATTAAGTACTTTTTCTCCTTCCTCTACAGTTCGGCAAAAGGGAATCATAAGCTTTACATTGGTAAATCCCATTTCATCCCTTACGATTTTCATAGCCTCACATTCCATTTCAAAACCATCTTTATACTTTTCACTATAGTATCTGGAAGCTCCCCTAAAACCCAGCATGGGGTTTTCCTCATCTGGTTCAAATTCTTTTCCGCCTATTAAATTTGCATACTCATTGGATTTAAAATCGCTCATTCTTACAATGACCTCACGGGGATGAAAAGCAGCTGCGATAGTCGCAACCCCTTCTGCTAATTTTTCAACAAAAAAAAGATGCTTTTCTTTGTAAGAAGCCGTTAATTCTGAAATTTTCTTTTTTGCTTCTTTGTCTTTTAGTTCATCATAATAGCGTAGTGCAAGCGGATGGATTTGGATAACATTGTTGATAACGAACTCCAGGCGCATTAATCCCACACCTTTTACGGGATAGTTGCTGTAACTGTATGCCAGATCCGGGTCGGCTAATATTAACATCACTTCAGTCTGTGGCTCTTCCTGTTTATCTAAATCTATTTCTTTCTCCTCCCATTCCAGAAAGCCTTCATAGATTTTTCCAATATTGCCCTCGGCACAAGACACGGTAATTTCCTGTCCGTCCTTTATCACTTCGGTTGCGTTTTCAGTACCTACTACCGCCACAGCACCCATTTCTCGGGCTACAATAGCAGCATGGCTTGTGCGACCCCCACTATTTGTGACAATAGCAGATGCTTTCTTCATCACATTGTCCCAATCTGGATTCGTAATTCCAGTTACCAGAACATCGCCCTTTTGCAGTTTGTCAGATTCGGCAGGAGAGTTCAGTATGCGACTTTTTCCTTTGGCAATCTTTTCCCCAATCCCGGTACCTTTGGTGATTACCTTACCTCCCTTTTTTAAACGGTATTCTACAATCTTGGATTTGTCTTTTCCAGAATGTACTGTTTCCGGCCTGGCCTGAACAATATATATCTCTCCGCTTTCACCATCTTTAGCCCATTCGATATCCATCGCCCGTTTATAATAATCTTCGATGTCTAAAGACCAAACCGCTAATTGTATGATTTCATCATCTGTAAGTACAAATTGTTTTTGTTTTGCGGCCTTTGTTTTCTTATTTGTTGTAGTGCTGTCATTTTCTCCACTGCTGGACGTATAAACCATTGTTTTTTCCTTGCTGCCCAGTTTTTTAGAAATAATAGAACGCATCCCTTTTTTTAATGATGGCTTAAACACATAGAATTCATCAGCGTTTACTGCGCCCTGAACTACATTGTCTCCAAGTCCCCAGGAGCCAGTGAGAAAAAGTACTTTTTCATAGCCGCTATCGGGTAAAATAGTAAACCCTACACCAGCTGAGGCTTTATCTGAACGTACCATTTTTTGGACCCCGGCAGAAAGGGCAACTTTCATGTGTTCAAATCCGTTGTGTTCCCTGTATCGTATTGCCCTGTCTGTAAAAAGGGAGGCAAAACATTTCTTACAGGATTTCAGTGTGTTTTCGGGCCCCTGAATATTAAGAAAAGAATCATGCTGACCTGCAAAAGAAGCTTCGGGAAGATCTTCAGCAGTAGCACTGCTTCGCACAGCCACACTAGATAAAACGTCTTCTTTTTCCTTTAGCTGTGAGTAAGCATCCTTGATTTCTTGAGCAAAGTCATCGGGAAATTCGCCATTTAAGATTAATTCCCGCGCTTTTTTGCCTGTCTCTCTTAGGTTTCCAAACTCTTTTGTATCGAGTTTTTGGAGCAAATTGGTAAGTTTTTCTTTAAGCCCGTTGTGTTCCAGGTAATCCCAATATGCCTGAGCTGTAGTTGCAAATCCTGCAGGAATTCGAATTCCTTTAGGCCCAAGTTGACTTATCATTTCCCCCAGAGAAGCATTTTTCCCACCCACGTCAGCGATATCCTCTTTACTCAAATCGCTAAAAAATCGAATATAATTACTCATTTCTTAAAATGTTTAAATGTTAATCATGGTTGTAATAAGTATCCGTTGACTTAAAGAACCCATAATTTAAAGCTATTTTAATAAAATCAACGCCTGTAATGTGTTAAATATAAATTGCTTACACTTTCAACAGAAGTGAAATGACCTGATTTTATAAAAAATGAAAATCCGTTATGAAGTATTTCTAGATATTTTCCTGAAGGAAGTTTATTCTCTTCATCATTTGATACGGATTTGAAAAACACTATTTTTATATGTTTCGATTCATAAAGGGATAAGTTTTAAATTTAAAGAGTTGTATGCTATGGTTTATATAAAATTATTGACCAGATATATAAGAGATGCTGTTTATGGAGCAAATGATGGAATTATAACAACGTTTGCCATAGTTGCCAGTGTAGAAGGCGCAAATTTGGGGAATACGGCCATTTTGGTTGTAGGTTTTGCATCCTTATTTGCAGATGGATTTTCAATGGCTTCTTCAGATTTTCTGGCTAACAAAGCTGAAGTGGCCAGGAAAAAGAATAAAGACCTTGAGGAGCAGGAAAAACATGATCCTAAAATTGCAGCCTTATTTACTTTTTTGGCTTTTGTAATTGTTGGGATTATACCGCTTGTCCCCTACTTTTTTATAGCTATCACCTCAGACTCATTTGTCTTCTCGGGTATAGCAACCAGTCTGGCATTATTCGGAGTTGGAGCTTTGAGAACCAAACTCACCGGAGGCAATCCTTATCTGGCGGGAGGTGAGATGTTACTCATTGGCGGCTCTGCTGCGGCTGTTGCTTTTTTTATTGGAGGCTTAATAGAGCATTGGCAGTAAATTCACAAGTTTCTAACTCACCAGCATATAGAACATCCGATATAAAATAAAATTTATATGAACAGATTTCTCGAAGGCAGTGGAAAAAGAAGTTGATATTTAAAACAGGAATGCTATTAGGCTCAATTGGACAAAGTCTAATTGCCATTAGAGATCAGAACTAAACCTAACTCTCTGTTATATGATATTTTATAAACAGATGGATTATTTTGATACTGGCAAAAAAACATTCTTTTCCTTTCTCCAGAACATCAAATCACTCCTGCCATAAGAAATTGGGCTACCACTTCGTGAATATTCTTGAAGCTTGACTTTTTTAAAATGTTCTTACGGTGAGTACGCAGCGTATGGATTGAAATATTCATTTGTTCAGCAATAACATCGGTACTTAGTCCTTCTGAAATTTTCTTTATTAATTCCTTTTCCTTTGGAGTAAAATCGCTAAAAGGATCTCCCTGCTTATTTCCGCTTTTATTTGCATTAAAAACTCCATCATTATAAGTTACATTAAAGAAAGATTTTCCATTATTGAGATTGATAAAACTGAGGCTATCTTTGTGCTGTACAAAAAGATGAGAAACATCTGTATGCACGACCAGTACCTGTTTAGGCTTATACCCCTTAGTTAAAGTTAATGGCGTTGCCTGATGAAGTATAGTGCGGAGATTACCGTCTACATCCCGTATTGTATACATGTATACACTTTTATAGGACATCATTTCTTTAGCTGGAAGGTAATTATAAAAAAAATCAACTACTACCGATTCTTTTTTTGCCAATATTTCTTTTTGTTCTGGTATAAGCCTATCGATTATCAATTCAACATCTACTTCCATCGGATCAATTCCCAAAATATTTTTTGCACCCTCACTAATGTATTCTATTTTCAAGGTGGGCATATCTATAATAAAATGGTACTGTAACCCAGGCGAAAATAGCCCTGCTGTTCTTTTCAGCTGCTCGGGGTAAGCATAAGGTTTATGTTCACTTTTTACCTTTAGAAATGGCTTTTTCCAAAGGTCTAATATTCTATCAACTTTTGAGTCCATGGATTCAGGATTTTATAATTTTTGATTGGTTGCTTAGTAATAACTGAAAAAAAAATTAACAAAAAAAAGGTTTTATATAACATTAGCAATAAAGAAATATTCGGGAACAAATTAAAGTCATTATATATCTATATATCAGCATTTTATATACGCTAATAAAGTTTATGATTTTATAAAGGAAAAGTTGTTTTTTGTCAATTTATTTAGTCGAGTATCAAAAAAATACCTAAAATAAGGTATTGCGCCAAGGAGTTAAAACTACCAATTTTGTCAACAAATCTATAAACCTTAAAAAATTGGTAATGAAAAAACTCACAAGAACAATGGCCTTCTTCTAAACCGAAGCGTATTTGCTCTTTGTCTCTTTTAGTTTACATTATTTTAGACACACTTTATTTCTGGAGAGTTTACCCTATCCCATTATTTAATCTCAAACCCGCTTATGATCAATGAGCTTGTAAAGCTGTTTAAATTTAAAGATATATATACTCATTATTGATCCAACTTCACGGAAATGGTCTCGCCTATCATCTTATAACAATCTAGTTCTGATAGAAAAAAGAAATGTATGATCGATTTATACAAAAGTGATATCACAGGTATTATTATAAAAGTATCTTGCCGCAAATTCTATTTTACAACAACTTTTGAAAGTCTTGAGTTTAAAAGAGTGATCATAACTCATTGATGTATTCGTGTTAACCTTATTAAAAACACTGTTTTATAACAACTATTTCAGGACGTAATACTTGTTACCTTTTTGTATACCTTTTTTAGTAAAAAAGACACCTTCACTGAAATTAAGCAGAAAGTTAACTTTAAGTTCAAAAACTTTGAAGTAGCAGTCTTTATAGGAAGTTATAATGAAAATATTTTAAAACAAAAAAGCCGGATAGCTATCGGGGCGAACCTTGGTTATATTTATCTAGTAATTTTATTCTCATCTCAGGATAGATTTTTAAATTCTGAATATAGACTTTGCTTTTCATTCTTTTAATATGATTTTCAACAGCTAAAGCTTGCGTCTTAGATTCACATTCCACTTTTAAAAACAATTCCCAATCATTCGCATTTGAGGTAAATTTATGTGATTCTGCTTGTTGATGAAACTCTAAACGCTGGTCGATATTTGAAGTATAACCAATATAAAATCTGTTCAGCTTTTCAGAAAATAAGATGTAAACTAGGTACTGCATCCTAAGAGTTTTTAAAAACAAAAAAGCCTAATACTTTCGTATCAGGCTTTCTTTGCTCCCCCTCAACCCCGATAGTTATCGGGGCGAACCTTGGTTATATTTATCTAGTAATTTTATTCTCATCTCAGGATAGATTTTTAAATTCTGAATATAGACTTTGCTTTTCATTCTTTTAATATGATTTTCAACAGCTAAAGCTTGCGTTTTAGATTCACATTCCACTTTTAAAAACAATTCCCAATCATTCGCATTTGAAGTGAATTTATGTGATTCCGCTTGTTGATGAAACTCTAAACGCTGGTCGATATTTGAAGTATAACCAATATAAAATCTGTTCAGCTTTTCAGAAAATAAGATGTAAACTAGGTACTGCATCCTAAGAGTTTTTAAAAACAAAAAAGCCTAATACTTTCGTATCAGGCTTTCTTTGCTCCCCCTCAAGGACTCGAACCTTGGACCCTCTGATTAACAGTCAGATGCTCTAACCAACTGAGCTAAGGAGGAATTTATCGTATATAATAAACTATCATCTTTTGCGGTTGCAAATATAAACCATTATTTAGTTTCACAAAACGTTTTTTTAAAAAATATTTAAAATTTTATTCTCCCGTTAGCCAGCGGTAGACGTCGTTTCCGTTGGCAAACAAGACCAAAGCTATAAGTATAAAGAAACCAATTATTTGAGCATATTCCATTACCTTTTCGTTAGGCTTACGTCCAGATACTATTTCATAAAGCAAGAACATCACATGACCACCATCCAGTGCTGGAATAGGCAGTATATTCATAAAAGCTAAAATAATAGAAATAAAAGCCGTTGTTGTCCAGAAGGCTTTCCAGTCCCAGGCATCCGGGAACAAACTTCCTATAGCTCCAAAACCACCAACTTGTGTCGCTCCTTTCTTAGTAAACACATATTTAAATTGTGCTACGTAATCATGAAGCGTCCAGTATGCATAATCAAAACCAGCCCCAATACTTTCGCCAAAGCTATAAGACTTGGTCAAAATATCATCAGGCGATATAGCAGCTGTAATAACTCCAATATTTCCCTCCTCATTGGTAGTTATATTGATTTTACCGAAACCTTCGCCGCTGAGTTCTTTATCAAGACCTGTGTTTTCTTGTGGTTCACTGGTATAGGTTATCTCAACCGGAACACCCGTATTGTTTTTTATTTTTTGTCTGAATTCATGCCAGTAGTTTACTTTTTCACCATTAACAGAAGTAATTAAGTCTCCTTTCTTAAGACCAGCTTTTGCTGCGGGAGAATCTGCCAACACGCTGTCAATCATCGGTTTTTTAATTGGAGAAAAAGGCTGTAAACTTCCTGATTGAAATAGCTTTTGACCAATGTCTTCTGGAAGCGAAATAGTTTCTGAATTGCCATTAGTATGCTTCACTTCCACAGTACTCACATCTCTAAGCAACAAATGTTTGTTGATATCAATCTGGCTTTGCAGAGGTTCTCCATCAACACTAAGAATTTTGTCACCATCCATAAACCCGTAATCTTTCATTACCTCAGCGGTTTCAAGACCGTTTTCAAATACTTTTGGAGATAGGTAATTTTCACCATAAACAAAAAGTACCATCATATAAATGAGAAATCCTAGCACAATATTTACCGTCACTCCACCAAGCATAATGATAAGCCGTTGCCATGCAGGTTTACTACGAAATTCCCATGGCTCTGGGGGTTTGGACATTTGTTCCTTATCCATGCTCTCATCGATCATCCCGGAAATCTTGACATATCCTCCAAGAGGTAACCAGCCAATACCGTAGACCGTATCCCCTATTTTCTTTTTGAAAAGGGAAAACTTGACATCAAAAAATAAGTAGAATTTCTCAACCCTAATTTTGAAATATTTTGCAGGTATGAAATGGCCCAACTCGTGTAGAACAATAAGTATAGATAAACTCAAAAGGAGTTGTGCAGCTTTAATAAAAAATGGATCCATTAATCAGAAATTTTTCAGTCGCAAAAGTAATCTTTTATCGGTGCATAAAAAATTTTTGACAGTCTACTCCTTATAGTTAACAAATAATTGTAACCAATGAGACATTACAACCACCGCATTCGGGTTATTTTTGCAGAAGATTAAATAATTATGCTCAAATTTTTTGCTAAGTACAAGTTTTTTGCGGTGGTGATGCTCATCATTTCAGCCGTAGTTGTTACATTTATTTACAATCAATTAAAACCCACACCAAAGCTACCTGTCTATCAGCCAAGCATGGTGACTGCAGACCTTGTAGACACTACAGTCCAATACATTCGCAAGTATCATAAAGTAGATGATTTCAAACTTATCAACCAAAACGGTGACACCATAACCCAACAGGATTATGAAAACAAGATCTATGTCGCCGATTTCTTCTTTACGACCTGCCAGAGTATTTGTATAGACATGGCCAAAAGCATGCAAACTTTGCAGAAAGAGTTCAAAAATGATGACGACATCAAGTTACTTTCCCACTCTGTTACGCCTGAGATTGACGATGTAGCCCAGCTCAAGAAGTATGCGATAGAAAAGGAGGTCATCGACAGCAAATGGAACCTGGTTACAGGAGATAAAAAACAAATTTACAATCTGGCAAGAAAGGAGTACCTGGCTTCTAAAACCGAAGGCGACGGCGGTCCCTATGACCTCGTTCATACCGAAAATTTTGTATTGGTAGATAAAGAAAAACGCATCCGCGGGTTCTATGACGGCACCAATCCTGAAGAAATAGAAAAACTCATTGAGGATATCGATATCTTAAGGCTTGAATATCTACCGGAAGAAGAATAATTTTTCTACGGAATTTACCACTGCAAGATTAAATGTTTCACGATAACAAGCTTTTATGGTGTGGTTGGCTTAGAAGTAAGCATCCGTTGTCGATAAAGCTTCAGGCATGACGTTTTCACTAAAGAGACATCGTTCAGCTGAAGTCGGTTAGAAAACATTGAGTTGATAATAAAATAAGTTTTACTACGATCTCACCTAGACCTCACAGGTTTCAAAAATCTGTGAGGTCTTAAATTAGAAATATAGCTTAAGAATAAAAAATCAGGTTTTAAAACTGAATAAGTTTCAGTTCAACCACTGTTTTTAATTTAAATACTATTAAGACTAACACAAAGCTTTCCCAATTATCTAATATTCAGCACATAAAGCCCTTAACTTAGACTTTGCCACAATATAATTAGGGAATATAAACTATCAGTAATTTGGTTTTGCAGTGGATTCATTTGGTACTCATACTTTACTGAATACTCCCTCACTTCAATAGTATTGGAAAACTAATTTTTCCAATGCAATAAATAATAGCGATTGAAAACGTTTCGATCCAGACTATCATAAAAATTAAAAAGAAAAGACATGAGTTCAAATAACATACAAACCATCAACCCTGCAACTGGAAAGAGTCTCAGTCATTATTAATACATGACCGACAAAGAGGTAAAAGACGCCATTTCAAAATGTCATCAGGCTTTCACAATATGGAAAGAAATCTCTCCGAAAGATCGGGCTAAAACAATCAAAGTCATCGGAAAAGAACTCATCAATGCCAGGGAAGAATTGGCACAACTGATGACCGATGAAATGGGAAAAACATTAGAGCAAAGCAGACAAGAAGTAGATTTGTGCGCTGCCATTTGTCAATACACCGCTGAGAAAGGACCAGATGAATTGAAAACCGAGGAACGAAAAATGGTAAATGGAGAGTTCGGCCGCGTCTCGTAAGCTCCTACAGGGGTAATTTATGGTATACAGCCCTGGAATTATCCAAGCTACCAGGTCATAAGATATTCTATAGCAAACCTCATGGCAGGTAATGCAGTTTTACTAAAACATGCCTCAAACGTGACTGGCTCAGGTAAGTTATTGGAACGTATTTAAGCCGAGGCCGATATCCCAGACGGCTTGTTTACGACTTTGGTCATTAATCACGACCAGTCTGATAAAGTGATTAAAAATAAGCTGGCATGTGGAATAACGTTAACAGGAGGCCCTGATTCAGGAAGAAACATAGGTCAGAAAGCTGTTGCCGAATTAAAAAAAACAGTGCTGGAATTAGGCAGTAATGATGCTTATTTGGTTTTTGAAGATGCTGATATAGATAAAGCAGTAAGAGCCTGTGTCCAAGGGCGTATTTACAACAATGGTGAAACCTGTATTGCAGCAAAACGGTTTATTGTCACCGAAAAAGTATATGACGAATTTCGGGAGAAATTTGTGAAAACGATGAGCGAAATAAAAACTGGAGACCCAAATAACGAAAGTACTCAACTGGGCCCCATAGTGCGTAAAGATCTTCGCGACGATTTGCACGAGCAAGT
Source organism: Psychroflexus salinarum (assembly GCF_042677225.1). Classification (NCBI taxonomy): domain Bacteria; kingdom Pseudomonadati; phylum Bacteroidota; class Flavobacteriia; order Flavobacteriales; family Flavobacteriaceae; genus Psychroflexus; species Psychroflexus salinarum. Next base: position 155,246 of record NZ_JBHTIV010000007.1, on the reverse strand, counting down.
GGTAAAAAGCGTTGAAAAAGGAGCCAAGATAGCCTGTGGAGGGAAAATTCCTAGCGGAGATGGATTCTTCTACCCTGCAACCGTTTTGGAAAATGTAAAAGCCGGACAGCCAGCTTAAGAAGATGAGTTTTGTGGACCTGTAGCTTCACTTATTAAGGCAAAAGATAATAAAGATGCCATGCGCATTGCAAACGACAGCCGCTTTGGACTTGGCGGTGGGATTTTCTCTAAAGACGAAGATGCTGCTATTGAAATGGCAGAAAAGTATTATGATACGGGAATGGTGTTTATCAATTCCTTCGGTTTAGCCGATCCAGCAATGCCTTTTGGTGGCGTGAAAGATTCAGGTTATGGAAGAGAACACGGTGGCTTTGGGCTAAAAGAATTTGTGAACGTCAAAAGTGTGATGAAGAGATAAGTTTGATTTTTATAGTTAGTCTATTGAAGATAGTGCATTTAAGAGAGATTCTAAATGCGCCATTTTTGTTTTGTGCTGGATTTAGTCGATCTGAAATAAACTACTTAACTACTAAGTCATTTTAGGCAAAAAACTTATAAGTATTGTTTAGATTTTCTTTTATTACTTGTCTTTTCAAAAGCTAAGTAAAAAACAAATGAGGAAAATGAAAGATCTTTAATTTTTCAACCTAAGTTAAAATTTTGATTGCTAAAACTTAGATCAATCTAAAGGTTACAGGTTCAGAATAAAAGCCTTAAAAAATCCTTTTTAAAACCTCTTCTATATCTATCAATATAATACTAAAAACACCAAGTACTATAACAAATTTGAGCAGGTTATGTAAAACTAAATAATGGATTTTTTGCTCGGATTGCCATACCTGGAAAAGGAAAATAATAAGCAACACGACACAGAGCAAAAAATAATAATCCATATAACCCGAATCGAAATATAGCACTAAAATTAAAGCGGGGATGATCGTAGAAATGACCAAAACAGAAATGAGTCGCTTGGTGAACTTTACACTGTATTTCACAGGAATTGTAGAGTAATCTAATGTAAAATCACCTTTTAAATTTTCAAGATCCTTGACGAGTTCTCTTATGAGGATAATAAAAAACAGAAATACCGCATGAACTAATATGACGGCCTCAAAATTTCTGTAATAGACAAATATGATAAAAAATGGTAAGATAGCAACCAGCCCGGCAGTAAGTGTTCCTAAAAATGGGTAGCGCTTAAGCTTGTGGGAATATAACCATAGGACAAAAATGTAGGTAGAAAAGAATAAAACCGCTTTAAAACTCACATAACTAGCAATGATGACACTTAAGAAATTGAGAGTAAAATAAACACCTAGTTTCGTTTTTTGGCTTACATAATTGTCAAGCAAGGTTTTTTTTGGTCGGTTGATAAGATCCTTTTCGGAGTCGTAAAAATTATTGATAAGGTAGCCTGATGCAATAGCTAAAGCGGTTGAAACAACAATTAAAAAAAGATTGACATCTAGCACAACTTCCCGGATAGGCAAGTGATGAGCCATTATAAATATAGAAGCCAGATATTGAGCTATAACAATGATGAGAATGTTATAACCACGAATGACGGAGAACAAACTCAAAAATTTGAGCCAAAGGCGTTTGTTCTCTCGAGACATAAGTCAATCTGTTTTAAAACGTATAAACCACTTCCAGTTTGTGATCTTTCAAGGCATCTTTAGCTTTTTCAAAATCTTGTGTAAAACCTAAAATATAACCTCCACCACCAGAACCACATAGCTTTAAGTAATAGTCGTTGGTTTCGATACCTTTTTTCCACAATTCATGAAATTGCTTAGGAATCATAGGTTTGAAGTTGTCAAGAACAACATTCGAAAGATGTTTGATGTTTCCAAAAAGGGATTTGAAGTCACCTTCCAAAAAGTTTTCTACACAAGCATCTGTGTGTTTTACAAACTTGTCTTTTATGATATTTCTGAATCCTTCCTGCTTCATATTTTCCATAAAGATCTGAACCATTGGAGCTGTTTCACCTACAATGCCACTGTCCAGAAGAAAGACGGCACCATTACCATTTTGTGCCTGAGAAGGAATCCCGGCTGGTTCGATATTATCTTTGGAATTGATAAGGATAGGTAGACTTAAGTAACTATTAAGAGGATCAAGACCAGAAGATTTTCCATGGAAAAACGATTCCATTTTAGAAAAGATCGTCTTTAATTTTAAAAGTTTATCCTTGGATAAGTTCTCTAAAACTGTGATTTTATCAAAAGCATATTTATCATAAATTGCTGCCACCAGTGCTCCGCTACTCCCTACTCCATATCCTTGCGGGATGCTACTATCGAAGTACATTCCTTCTCCAAGATCCTCATTCAACGAATCCAAATCAAAACGCACTGGAGTGCTTTTTTCTTTGTTGAGTTCTCCCAAGTAGTCAGAAAATCGCTGCAATTCTTTATTGGATTTGATAGCTTTTTCACTTGGGTTCTCTTCAACTTTTAAAGCTCCATTATAGAAATTATAAGGGATAGACAGGCCCTTAGAATCTTTTATGATGCCATATTCTCCAAATAATAAGATCTTGGAATAAAATAGAGGTCCTTTCATAGGTTTTGCTTTAGGATAAAATCAATCAATTATGCAAATATTAATGATTATTAAGAGATAAGTAATAGCATTTAAGAAAAAATATCTTTTCAAATAATTTTAAAAAGTAAAAATAAGTCTTTTTGTTGAATCATCAACTCATATCTTTAAACAAAGTTAAAACTGAATTTGATCGTGAATCACTTTTTCTCCCTGGCAAAATTGGATTAACTCTTCATCGATAAATTTTCTCACTCTTGCAGATGAAGCTTCGGGATACAATAGGTGAACATTAGCTCCGGCATCGAGTGTAAACCCAATTTGAACTTTTTCTGCTTTTCTCAATCCCCAAATTTTATGGATTACTTGCAAGGTGTTGGGTTGCATCAAAATAAAATAAGGGGAACTTGTCATCATCATGGCGTGAAGGGATAATGCTTCAGACTCAACCAGTGCAAAAAACTCATCAAAATTTCCTGAAGACAGGATGGATTTCAATTTTGAAATGTTAGCATCAGCTTGTTGAAAACGTTGTTCTGCAAAAGGATGTCCGTGCATTAAATTATGACCTACACTACTACTTACCTGCTTTTGCCCTTCATCAATAAGTAAAATTGAATCTTTAAAATCCCTGAAGTTGGAATGGATATCGTAAGGATAATCTATTCCATAAAAACTTGAACTTCCTTCTATATCTTCATGCTTCCCCCAAACTACAAGTTTACCTCCTGTGCTTCTGCATGCACTACCAGACCCCAGTCTTGCTAAAAATGAAGCTTTTTGAGCCTGAAATTCATCGGTTAATTCTGGTTTGACAGAAGCTTCCATTGCTACAAAACACTTAGCAAGGGCTGCCATACCACTGGCAGATGAAGCTATACCGCTACTATGCGGGAAGGTGTTTTTTGTGTGAATTTCAAATTCAAATGATTTCAAGAAAGGTGTGTATGCTTCTATTCGCTTAAGAAATGTTTCAATTTTGGATTTGAATGCAGGCTTTAATTCACCATCTAAATACACTTCAAAATGAAACTGATCGTCTGCCTCAATTCTTTTCTTTAAAATTACTTTGGTTTCTGTTTTGCAATTTTGCAGTGTATAACTTATTGAGGTATTTTTGGGGAGTTGTTCGCCATATTTTCCCCAGTATTTAACCAGTGCAATATTACTTGGCGCTTCTGCCTCATAGGCGCTTAGATCTGGGAGAAGCTGTGGAGTTTTATAAATAAAATCTTTAGTATTCATTTTTTGAGATTTTAGACAAATATAAGTAAAGCGAGATGTTCTTATCCAGGTTGTAGATATTGAAAAATATTAATATTTTGCTATCTTGAATTTAACTTATGAAAATTAATACAGTAGTTAAAATATTGATCGGGGTTATCGTTTGCCTAGGCATTGGCTTTATAGGTTCAATTGCTACACAAACAAGTGTTGATACATGGTTCACTACCTTAGAAAAACCTAGTTTCAATCCGCCAAGTTGGCTTTTTGCTCCAGTCTGGACTTTGCTTTACGTCTTAATGGGCGTTGCTGCAGGGATTGTCTGGAGCAAAGGTTTTCATCACATTTGGGTGAAGACTTCTCTTTATCATTTTGGTTTTCAACTTCTTTTAAATGCCGCTTGGTCTATTTCATTTTTCGGGTATCAATCACCTCTTGCCGCCCTTTTCATCATAGTAGCCCTTATCGTATTGGTTCTACTTACCTTCAAATGGTTTAAGATTGTAAGTGATACCGCAGCTTATTTACTCATCCCATATATCCTTTGGATTATTTTCGCAGCAGCCCTCAATTTTGAAATATGGAGACTTAATTAAGATGAAATAGTTCCTAAAGCATACAGCTGCTCAAGGTTAGGCTTCTGGCTTCCGCCTTCTGGCTCGAGAGTGATTCCAAAACCTTCAGACCTTGGAATATCTTGCAATTTGAAAATCTTATTATTAGGTGAATTGACATCAGCTAAAAGTCCAATACTGTTTGGGGTTAATGGCTCGAAAGTGAGTGACCAAGCCTGATAAACCATACCCTCTGGTGCTTCTGGCAATCCACTAATGTCTAAAATCAATTCATTAGTTTCATCATCATAAAAAGCAGCAACAGCAGTGTTTGGTGCGTTGAGTTCGTTTCCTGGCAAAGTAAATTTTCGAGTTCCAGGTTGTGCCATCTGTAAAAGCAAGTCTTCAAGTTTCTGTACTTTTTGACTTGAGTTTACTACTTGAGTTTCTTTGGTCTCCAGCTGTTCATTAACGAGATTGATTTGTTCTTCAAGATCTTGATTCAATTTCATCATCCATAAGATACCACCTAAAAGTAATATGGCTGCAGCCCATCCAAAATAAGAATAATTGGAAGTTATTATTTTTACCTTTGGTCTGGGTAAAGCCGCTTTATCACTGATTTTTTTAAGAATTTCTTTCTTAACTAAAGGCCTAACACCAGTAGAAGTTGCCTTAGAAAGCTTTAAAAGCGAATCTTCAATAGCTTTCACTTCTGCTTGCAATTCCGGATCTTTAGCTACGTCTTTGGCAACCTGAGCCTGTTCTTTTCCTGCAAGCGTTCCATAAACATAAAGTTCAAGCACTCCAGATTCTATATATTCTTTTGTAGTCATATTATTGTAATGTTTCTCTTAGTGAATTCAAGCATGTTCTATTTCTGGACTTTACAGTTCCCAAAGGAATTTCTAAAGTTTCTGATGCTTCTTTTTGTGTGTAACCTTTAAAAAATAGTAAATCGATCAATTTTACACACACAGGCTTTAATTTATCCACAAATTTTTTAATTCCGTAACCATCGCTTATGCTATCTAGGTCCATATCATCCTTAATGAAAAACGAAAAATCATCAAAATCTGAATTTTTGCGCTTATTCTTATAGGCTTTAGATCTTACCTTATCTATAGCTGCATTTCTAGATATATTCAGAAGCCAGGTAAAAAAGCGTCCTTTTTCGCTGGAATATGAGTCTGATTTGTTCCAAACTTTGATAAATACATCCTGTAGCACCTCTTCTGCCACCTCAGCATCATTGACTATTGTATTAATAATTCCGAAGATATTTTCAGAATACATATCATAGATCTGAGAAAAAGCGACTTCGTTTTTCTGCTTTAATTTTAAAATTAGATTATCTGGTTGCATTCAAAATTTTTTCTAAATCTACCTATTTTAATTTATTACACAAATCTTGTTTTAGCTGTAAATTCTTAAAAAACTAACCCTCAGTTATTTACGAAAATAAGTGAATTAAGGTTTAAATACTTGCAAAATAAAGTCTATAGTAAAACGTCTAACCTTTAAAAATGTATTTTCGCAGACTATGAGTAAAGTACGAGTAATCATACCAGCATATAATGAAGAGCGCTCTATAGCTAAGGTCATAAATGAAATTCCTTCACATATTTCTGAAGTAATTGTTGTTGATAACAAATCAACAGATCAAACAGCTCAAAACGCAAAAGAAGCTGGCGCAACTGTGCTTTATGAGCCAAACATGGGCTATGGCTATGCCTGCTTAACGGGGCTTTCTTATTTAAAAAAATCAAAAGATGCCACCGACATTGTGGTCTTTCTTGACGGGGATTACAGTGATTACCCCAATGAAATGGATAAGCTCATTAAACCAATTATTGAAGATCATATAGACCTGGTTATTGGCGCTAGAGTGAAATCGAAACGCGAACCCGGCTCGATGACATTTCCTCAAATTTTCGGGAATTGGCTGGCTACAAGCTTAATGCGCTTATTTTTTAATTCGAAATTTACAGATCTGGGGCCTTTTAGAGCAATAAAGTATAAAAAGCTTTTAGATTTGAAAATGGAAGATAAAACTTACGGATGGACCGTAGAAATGCAACTGAAAGCTTTGAAACAAAACCTAAGCTACACAGAAGTTGAAATGAATTACAGGAACAGGATTGGAACATCAAAAGTCTCCGGAACAGTTAAAGGTGCTGTTATGGCAGGAGTTAAAATACTGAGCTGGATTTTTAAATATACTTTCAAATGATTTTAGATTACATCATCGTTGGACTTTACAGTTTTGCACTATTGGTGATACTTATCTATAGCTTATTACAGCTGCAACTTGTAATTAATTTTAAAAAAGCTAAAAAGCAGAACACTGAATCTGTTCGAAATCCAGTGCACTGGCCAAAAGTAACAATTCAACTTCCTCTTTATAATGAGAAATATGTCGTAAAGCGATTACTTGAAAACATTTCAAAACTGGATTACCCTTACTCAAAATTAGAAATCCAAGTTCTTGATGACTCCACCGATTCCTCTAAAATCTATACAGAACAACTCACTCAGAAGCTTATAGAAAAAGGAATGAATGCTAAATACATTCATAGAACTGATCGAAAAAACTTTAAAGCTGGCGCTCTCAAAGAAGGCCTGAAAATAGCAGAAGGCGAATTTATTGCCATTTTTGATGCAGACTTTTTACCTCAGCAAGATTGGCTAAAGAAGACGATACCTCACTTCAATAAACCAAATGTAGGTGTTGTCCAAACCCGCTGGGGTCACGTCAATAGAAATTACAGTATTCTCTCAAAAATTCAAGCTTTTGCACTTGATTTTCATTTTCTTGTTGAACAGGTAGGGAGGTCTTTTGGGGGTCACTTTATCAATTTTAACGGGACAGCTGGAGTTTGGAGAAAAACTTGCATAGTCGATGCTGGAAATTGGCAAGGTGATACATTAACTGAAGACTTGGACTTGAGCTATAGAGCACAGCTAAAAGGCTGGAAATTCACTTACCTGAAAGACGTAGTAACTCCAGCTGAACTTCCTGTAGTTTTGAGTGCTGCTAGATCTCAACAATTTCGATGGAATAAGGGAGCAGCAGAGAATTTCAGGAAAAATTTTGGTTCGATTTTTCAAAGTAAAGCCTTAAGCCCAACATCAAAACTCCATAGCTTTTTTCACCTTTTGAATTCGAGCATGTTCCTTCTGATTTTAATAGTAGCAATCTTAAGCATTCCCATATTATATATCAAATTCCAGCAGGAGTCCTGGAATGTTATTTTTTATATTCTTGCTGCAATGGGAGCTAGTACAGTATTTTTCATCTATGGTTACTGGACAAGTTATAAAGAAATCCAAGGAAGTAGTTTTTTATCTTTTTTGAAATTTATTGGCCTCTTTATCACTTTCTTTTCCATAGCCATGGGCTTATCTGTCCACAATACTCTGGCTATTCTGGAGGGCCATTTCAATAAAAAATCAGCATTTATTCGTACGCCAAAATTTGATATCTCATCAAATACTGATACATGGAAGGGAAAAACGTACATCAATAAAAAGTTATCCTTTCTCAATGGTATTGAGATTCTATTGTTTGGATACTTTCTTTATGGACTTTATAGTGCTTACTTTACTCAAGATTTTGGCTTAGTCATTTTTCATTTGATGCTCGTGTTTGGTTTTGGATTTATATCCTATAAGACCTTATTTTCTAATGCTTAATGAAAATTAAAGCATATCATATATGGATAAAGACTTTAAGCGTTATTCTACTATGCTTTATCTATTACTGGTTAGGTTATGAATTAGAAAGGCATCAGTTTTGGTTGCTCTTTTCTTTGTATTCTTCAGCTTTTGGACTTTCATATTACCTATATAAAAGCGGTATCAAACTCAACTATTTGATAGGGTTAAGTTTTCTGTTTAAACTTATCTTTTTGTTTTCTATCCCCGAATTATCTCAAGATTTTTATCGTTTTATTTGGGATGGAATACTGAACAATCAAGGGGTCAATCCTTATTTGCATTTACCCAAAGAACTTGTTGAAAGCAATACAATTGATAAGAAAAATCTACGAGGCTTGCTTTTTGACGAAATGGGAGAACTGAGTATCAACAACTATTCTACTTATCCACCAGTAGCTCAATTGTTATATAGTATAAGTTATTATTTGGCAGGTAGTAATTTGCTTTCCAATGTAGTTTTTTTACGGCTTTTCAATCTCCTTGCAGAAATTGGACTGGTTTTCTATGGACTAAAGATGTTAGGCAAAATAGATCTACCCAAAAGAAACATCCTCCTTTTTATTCTTAATCCATTAGTGATTTTAGAATCAACGTTCAGCTTACATTTCGAAATAGTAATGTTATTTTTTCTAGCCTTAAGCCTTTATTATTTATACAGTTCGAGAGTTTACATCTCAGCTTTGGGAGTTGCAGCTGCAATTGCATCTAAAATGCTTCCGTTGATGTTTCTTCCTTTAATATTCCCTTTTATGAGTAAAAAGGGTAAGTTATTCAATAGAAATCAAATACTCCGATTTTCAAAATTTGTTACTGTCCTTTTATCAGCAATAGTTTTAGCCTACAGTATTTTTTGGGACTCTGAAATGCTTTCAAAAAACTTCAAAACCTTATCTCTTTACTTTACTTCTTTTGAATTTAATGCGAGTTTTTATTATGCCTTGAGATGGGTGGGTTTTGAATTAAGCGGTTATAATATGATAGGAGTTATCGGAAAATTACTGTTGTTGATCACAACTTTGGTTGTTCTGTTTTTAAGTTTTAAGAAGAAAAGTATAGACTTCAAAACCCTCTTGAGTTATATGCTCTTTGCCTCAACAGCTTATTATCTATTTTCAACGACTGTTCATCCCTGGTACATTATGCTACCACTTTTCTTAAGCATCTTTACAAAGTATAGGTATATGCTGTTGTGGAGCTGGCTTGTTTTTTTAAGCTACTCGGCTTACAGATTAGAAGGAGTTGAGGAGAATTATTCGTTACTGGGAATTCAGTATGCTTTTTTATTCACAACAATAAGCTACGAAATAATTGTAAAGAGAAAATTAGTTTCGTAAAACAGACTTTTTAGAAAAAATAAAGTACAATCCAAGAATCAATCCTAATAACATCACTATCCAAATGTGATTGTCTATTGGAGCAGGAATATCATCTACTCCATCATTTGGAGGAGGTGGCTGAGCAAACACGCTTATCCGAACTAGGACTATAAAAAGAAATAATAAAATTGATTTTTTCATTATAATGTACTCAAATGGAGCTCAATTAATCTGCAAATTTAAGGCTTTCAAATCTACCAACTCTTATTTTTATGAAATAAATTTCACTAACCAACTTAATTGTATGTATTTACGTTTCAAATGTAAGATTGGTTTTACTTGTTTTTGACTATTTTTGTTTAAATTATTATTATTATGAAATTCAGCCTGTTATTTTCAACTATACTAACATTCATCGCTATAATATCTAATGCACAAGATAGCAATAAAATTGAAACTGTAGCTGTTATTGAAATATTAAACGATAATCAAACCATAATTGATAATGACACTGTACCCTTGAATTTAATTCATAAGAGGGTTAATCAGTTATTAAATAATTTCGATCTTGACGACAATTTCTTTCCTTCAGTTACACTTATAGTAAACCCGTCGGTTTCTGAAAACAGTATTGAACACATCAAATATCAAATCAAGTCAACTCCTATCCAGCTTATTAATCTTCAGCGGAAAATTATAACTAATTATGACGGAATTGAAGTAGATCAAAACGTTTTAGACCAATACAATTCTCTCATCAAGTATTGGAATAGCCTAGAGACAGAAGATAGATTCTACAGAGAAAATGAATTAAAATTCATAGAGTCTGTTGCGTTAACTATGACTTTGGATCAGCGGATAAGAAATGAGAAACTTCCTGGATATTTACCTTTTGTAAAAAAGGAGTCTACAGTTCCTCACCTGTCCATGCTTGAAGTTGATTCAGCGCAATCTTATATTTATGTTTATAAAAATGACACCATTGATAAAGAAACTGCCTACACTAATCATAATGACAGGTCTTATTTTCTAAAAAAACGAATCATCAACGAAGAGAAAGTAAATGTTATTAAACTTATTGAAGATTAGTTACCTTTTAACCTAACCCATAACTCATATAATAAGACTTTAGCATCCCCCCTAGTTTTGGGCTCTTCCATAATGTTTAATTGATTCCCATTCTCCTCTTCTAGTCTATAAGTAAACGCAAATCTTTTAGATTTTGGATTCAAGCTTAATAACCCAAATCGGAGGTCATTCAGAAATAATTCTCCTTCATTTTCAGAAATAGTATACCAACCCTTTGTTACATCTATTAATCTTCCTAAATTTTCATACTGACGCAAATCATCAATCTTTTCATGCTGTTTCGGATAGGCTCTAAAATCAATAGGCTGTGTATCAAAAACAGAATATTCACCAATAAGAAAGTGATCTTCTGCTTTAATATTTGCTGACCATAAGATCACATTGAGTGGGGTTGGTCTGGTATCAAGATCAGAATAACTAATATTCTGTTCTTCGAGTGCATTTTTAAATTTTGAAAACGTAATTTCCTTCATTATTAAAGTTAATACCAGATAACTTGAACTTAAAATTATGCCTAATCTATTAAGCTTTCTTCTTTTTATAGAAGTCCTTTTGAGTCGAGACGCAGCAATGAGACAAACCAAAAATGGTAAAGTATACAATGGATCTATGACAAAAACTGACTTGAATGCAATTCTAAGATCTAAAGGCCAAAAGAGCTGTGTACCCCAAGTTGTAAAACAGTCAAGTAAAGGATGAGTGAAAAGTCCCCAAAACATGAGTAGTGACCATTCTTTCCAATTGGCTTGCTTATGAATTCTAGAAATAATATACCCAAAAAGCGGAGCCGCCAAAACTGCAAACACCAATGAATGAGAAAATCCTCTATGGATTTCTAAGGCCGTAACTGTATCGTAAAAGTTTCCTATAAAAATGTCTAAATCCGGAATCGTTCCCGCTATAGCACCATAAACCATAGCCTTATTTCCAACTTTTTTCCCCAGCACAACTTCTCCAACTGCAGCACCTAAAACGATTTGCGTAAGAGAATCCATTAGGCTGTCACAAATTGGATAGTTTCTTTATGCAATTGTTTCAATAAGACTGTTTTATCTTTTTCTATACGTTTTATCGCATCATCATCATAATGTCTTATCGTAAATAGTGATACTCCTTTTTGATGATCTACTTTAAACTTAGCCTTAAGTATTTCAATCAGTTTATCCACGTTTTTGAATTTATTATCGACACAAACTGAAAAACTAATTGCCGAATTTTGAATCAAATCTACCTTGATTTGATGTTTGTGGAAAAGAGAAAAGACTTCACTAATATTTTCTTCCACAAAAAATGAAAAATCTAAAGTTGATAGAGATAAGAAAACTAGATCTTTCTTTACGATATAACATGGCAACAATGGATTGAGCAACTTCCCTTTACCAACTTTTGTCCCCTGGTCTTTTGGATTGTAGAAAGATTTCACAAATAATGGAATTTCCTTTTGCTGCAATGGCTGCAATGTTTTTGGATGAATTACAGATGCACCATAGAAAGCCAGTTCAATAGCCTCCTCGTATGAGATTTGTTCTAAAAGACTGGTGTTTTCAAAAACATTAGGATCCCCATTCAGAACACCTGGGACATCTTTCCATATGGTAACATTCTCTGCATTGAGGCAATAGGCGAAAATTCCAGCTGTATAATCTGAACCTTCACGACCTAAAGTAGTGCTAAAATTGTTGGAATCTGAACCTATAAATCCCTGAGTTATACTTAACTCATCTTCATTGATGTGGTTCAGTATTTTTTGTTGAGTATTTTCCCAATTGACGTCTGCATCTCTGTATGTGCTATCGGTATCTATCAAATTTCTGCAATCATGCCAGACGTTTTCGATCCCTACAGACTTTAAATAGTAGCTCACAATACTGGTACTTATCAATTCTCCAAAACCAACTACTTGATCATAGACGAAATCGTAATTTGGCGATTTATTTCTATCAAAAAAGATTGAAAGCTCATCAAAAAAATAATTAGTCTTAGTATAAGCTGGATGAGAAGAATTATCAAAAAGCTCGTCCAAAATATCGTAGTGATCCTGTTTTAAAGATGATATTGCTTCAGATAATTCTTTGCTTTTTTCAAAATAAAGAGAAATAATATCCTCTAACTTATTTGTAGTTTTTCCCATTGCTGAAATAACTACAACCTTTTGTTTTGGATATGTAGTTTCTAAAACTTTAGCGACATTTCTCACTCCTTTAGCATCTTTCACAGAAGCCCCACCAAATTTAAATACTTGCATTTTTAGCACCGATTAATTTATATTATTGATTTCATCTTCCCCTAGCTGGACAGTTCTCCATTCCTTGAAAACAGTAGCTCCATATTTCTCATAAAAATCGATAGCATTGGTATTCCAGTCCAAAACCACCCATTCCACACGTTTAATTTTTCGAGTTTTGGCATACATAATTACAGATTCAAATAAAGCTTTGCCTAAAGATTTGCCCCGCATTGACTTGGTAACAATGAGGTCTTCTAAATGGACAGTTTCACCTTTCCACGTAGAAAATCTTGAATAAAATAAAGCCATGCCCTTCACTTTAGAATCCACTTCTGCCACAAAGCATTTATAAATAGCCTCTTCACCAAAACCATAGCGATATAAATCTTCCAAGGTAACCTGGACCGCATCTGGTTCGTTTTCATAAACAGCTAGCTCTTGTATAAGCTTTAGCATATCTCCCAAGTCTTCAGGTGTAGCAAATCTGATTTTAAAATTCATAGCTTAAAATTTTTGATCAAAAATAATCAAGTAGGAATTAAAATGAATGAATTTGATAGTCACATTGCGAATTTTTCTATTTTTGCGCAAGCTACAACGTTTTCGCTATGAAAAAAACCAATCAAACTCTAGGTGAGTTTATTATTGAAAATCAAAAATCCTTTAAATATACATCTGGTGAACTTTCCAGATTAATTAACTCTATAAGACTTGCTGCAAAAGTAGTAAATCATGAAGTCAATAAAGCTGGACTCGTAGATATTGTAGGAGATTATGGAGGAAAAAACGTTCAGGGTGAAGACCAAAAAAAACTGGATGTTTACGCTAACGAAACATTTATACAAACCCTCATCAATAGAGAAATTGTATGCGGCATTGCTTCAGAAGAAAATGATAATTATATAACTATACAAGGAAATAATAAAGACCATAAAAACAAATATGTGGTGTTGATGGATCCTCTGGATGGTAGTTCGAATATTGATGTAAATGTATCTGTAGGAACCATATTTTCTATTTATAGAAGAGTAACACCTGTGGGACAGCCTGTAGAGATGGAAGATTTTTTACAACCGGGCAATCAGCAAGTGGCAGCAGGATATATTATTTATGGAACCTCGACAATGCTCGTTTATACAACCGGTCACGGAGTAAACGGATTTACGCTAAACCCAGCAATAGGAACTTATTACTTATCTCACCCAGATATGAAATTTCCAGATGATGGAAGAATATACTCCATCAATGAAGGGAATTATATTCATTTCCCACAAGGAGTGAAAGACTATATAAAGTACTGTCAAAATCAACGTGATGAAGACCCTTATACTTCAAGATATATTGGTTCTTTAGTATCCGACTTTCATAGGAATATGATTAAAGGCGGAATATATATGTATCCCAAAAGCTCAAGTGCAGAGAAAGGAAAACTAAGGTTACTTTATGAATGTAACCCAATTGCTTTCATTACTGAGCAGGCCAATGGCAAAGCATCGGATGGTTTCCAGAGAATTATGGACATCAAGCCTACGGAGCTACATGAGCGGGTACCATTCTTTTGTGGAAGCAAAAAAATGGTTGAAAAAGCTGAATCCTTTATGGAAGCAGCTCATCCAAGCAAATAAAACGGAGATTAAATTTTAATCCTCATCAGACTCTATAAAGTGTTGATAAAAATCAAAAGAGAAATTATTTTCAAATAATTTCTTGGATTTATTGATCACAACCAGAGCTTGTTCTTCAGAAAACCCTAGACCTACAGCATATTTTCTAATTAAAAACTCTTCAGCTTCATCCATCTTATTATCTACATAAACAATACGTAAAAGATCGAACAAAAATTCTAAACGTTGAGTTTTTAAATTGATGGCGTGAACAGGAAATGATGCTGGATTCTCAAGAATCTTTTCGTAATTCTCTTCTGAAACATCAAATTTTCTTGAAAATCGCTTTAATAGTTTTTCTTCTATGGGTTTTATATCCCCATCTATAGCAGCTAAATTCACAAGATTTGCAAAATGATTGAGCCTGGTTGAATTTCTTATATTCTCGTAAAAATCGTGTCTTGACATATTATTAGTTTTAAATTATAAATATAATATTAATTTCGCCTAAAATTTCTGTTGAATATCATTTTTGTAATTTGCATTTATGAAGAAAAGAATTATTGGTAGGTTGGACAAGGCTAACTTCCCTGAATTGAATCTAAAAGACATCTCTATCAAGATAGATACAGGTGCTTATACCTCTTCTATACACTGTGAAAATATGGAAGAAAAAGAAGACGGCCTGCATTGTGTTTTCCTGGATAAAGAACATCCGGAATATGATCACAAGCCCTTTATTTTCAAAGATTACAACAAAATACGAGTAAAAAGCAGCAATGGCATAGCTCAAAGCAGATACGAAATTAAGTCCAGTATTGAAATCTTTGGAAAAGTTTATAAAATTTCCCTTTCTTTGAGCAACAGAAAAGAAATGAAACACCCTGTACTTCTAGGTCGTAAATTTTTGAATAAAAAATTTATTGTAGACCCAGAATTACAAAACTTATCTCATAACAATCCCCACCATGAACATTAAAATTTTATCGAGAAATCAAAATCTCTATTCTACAAAACGTTTAGTTGAAGCAGCTAAAAAAAGAAAGCACGATGTACAAGTCATTGACCCACTTAAGTGTGATTTAGTTATTGAAAAACGGAATCCAAACATTTATTACAAGGGTGAATACATTTTAGATACAGATGCAATTATTCCTCGAATTGGTGCTTCAGTAACTTTTTATGGGACTGCTGTTGTTAGACAATTTGAAATGATGGGGGCATTTAGCACAATAGATTCTGAAGCTTTGGTAAGAAGTAGAGATAAACTGAGAAGTCTACAGGTGCTTTCTAGAGCAAAAATAGGTCTCCCAAAAACTGTGTTTACCAATTACTCCAGAGACGTCAATGGCGTTATTCAACAAGTTGGAGGAACCCCGCTAGTTATCAAACTACTGGAAGGAACACAGGGTCTAGGAGTCGTTTTAGCAGAAACAAAAAATGCAGCAAAATCAGTGATCGAAGCTTTTAATGGTTTGCAGGCAAGAGTTATAGTTCAGGAATTTATTAAAGAAGCAAAAGGAGCTGATATCCGAGTATTTGTAGTCGACGGACATGTTGTTGGCGCTATGAAAAGACAAGGTAAAGAAGGAGAATTTCGTTCCAATTTACACCAAGGTGGCTCAGCAGAGGTCATCGAACTCAGTGATGAAGAAGAAATTGCAGCTATAAAAGCGGCAAAGGCTATGCGCCTAGGTGTTGCTGGTGTAGATCTTTTACAAAGTTCTAGAGGCCCTTTAATATTGGAAGTGAACTCTTCACCGGGCTTGGAGGGTATTGAAAAAGCTACTGGAAAAGACATCGCAAGATCTATCATTCAGTACATTGAAAAAAATGTGTAATGCCTCACATAGATTCTAAAAATGTCCTGCACATCTTGGAAAGGAGAGTCTTTCCTGGAGAAAAAGCTAGGATAAATTTTAATACAGCAAAACTTTATACAACGACTTTAGTAGAAGTCCCTGTCATTATTGAAAGAGCCAAAAAACCAGGGCCGATATTGTTAATTACCGCAGGCATACATGGTGATGAAATCAATGGTGTTGAAGCGGTAAGACAATTCATTTCAAAGGGAATAAACAAACCTAGCAGAGGAACCATCATCTGTGTTCCTGTTCTCAACGTCTTTGGATTTCTGAATATGACCAGGGAATTCCCCGACGGAAGAGACTTGAACAGAATGTTTCCAGGTTCAAAAAAAGGAGCTCTGGCTAGCCGGTTTGCTTATCAGTTTGCTTCTGAAATTCTTCCCGTTGCCGATTATTGTTTCGATTTTCATACTGGTGGGGCCAGTAGATTTAATGCAGCACAAATAAGAATAGATAAAACTGACGAAAGGGGTGAGGAATTAGCAAGAATCTTCAATGCTCCTTTCACCGTTTATTCTTCTACTATAAAAAACTCTTATAGAATGACCTGTGTCAAACAGGGTAAAACAGTTTTATTATTTGAAGGTGGAAAATCTAAAGACAACAATAAAGAAATTTCAAAACATGGTGTTGACGGACTTAAACGTGTCATGAAGCATTTCGACATGTTGAAATCTAATTTTGACGTAGAAGATCCTGCAGAGAACACAAAGTTTATTTCCAGCACTTACTGGATGCGAGCTAAATATAGCGGACTTCTTCACATCAAAATACCAATAGGTAAGTTTGTAGAGAAAGGTGAATTTATTGCGACTATTACAGACCCTTACGGTAGTTTTAGACATAAGGTAAAAGCAACTAATAACGGTTATGTTATTAATGCCAACCAATCCCCTATCGTTTACCAAGGTGATGCTATTTTTCATATTTCTAAAGATACCACTGATGGATAAAGATGAGCTGAGGTCTAAGTACAAAGCTTTAAGAAACAACTTATCAGCTTCAGAAATTGAAGAACTGAGTCTTCAAATTGCCAACCAAAGCTTGAAATTAGACATTTGGGATTTTACATTTTATCATATTTTCCTCAGTATCTCAAAGCACAGAGAAATCAATTCAGAATACATTTTGCAAATCATCTTTGGTAAAGATAGAAATGTAGTTATCCCTAAAGTAAAGGATGCTGAGCTCGAACATTATTTACTTACAGACAGCACAAAATTAAAACTCAGTAAATGGGGAATTCCAGAACCCGAAAAAGGAATTAAAATCGAGCCAAATCAAATTGATGTTGTGTTCATGCCTTTATTGGCTTACGATAAAACAGGAAACAGAATAGGCTATGGTAAAGGATTTTATGATAAGTTCTTGTCTGACTGCCGTCCTGAAACTCTAAAAATCGGTTTGTCTTTTTTCGAACCTGAAGAAGAAAATATTGAAGTCTCAGATCATGACATAGGCTTAGATTTTTGTATAACCCCTTCGAGGATATACAATTTTAAATCAAACTAGTCACAACCACATTGACTAGAACCACAAGCTGAACTTTCTTTTTTAGATTTAAAGAAGAATTTTTTTACTAAATAACCTAGGGCTATTAGAAATATCAACCATACTATTATCTCTTGTAACATTATTTTTATTTTAAAATTTGAAAAGCAACTAAAGCGACCACGTAAGCAAAACCAGACATCCCAAACAACTGAATCAACGGCCATTTCCAAGTCCCAGTTTCTCTTTTTACGATTGCCAACGTACTCATACATTGCATCGCAAAGGCATAAAACAATAATAAGCTAATTCCGCTGGCAAAAGTAAACAACGGGCCTCCAAGTATAGGATTGGTTTCTGCTGCCATTCTGCTTTTGATGGTTT
Source organism: Psychroflexus salinarum (assembly GCF_042677225.1). Taxonomy (NCBI): domain Bacteria; kingdom Pseudomonadati; phylum Bacteroidota; class Flavobacteriia; order Flavobacteriales; family Flavobacteriaceae; genus Psychroflexus; species Psychroflexus salinarum. The sequence goes on along the minus strand of NZ_JBHTIV010000007.1, from coordinate 137,222 downwards.
GTTCATCTTCATTTCCAACACTGTAGATAGTCGCTAAAGTACCTACAAAAACTTCCCGAGCGGCAAATGAACTTATAATAGCTATACCTATTTTCCAGTCGTAACCCAATGGAGTTACAGCAGGTTCTATTGCTCTTCCTGCATACCCAATATAAGAATGTTTTAGCTTATAGGAGGAGATTTCGGTGTCGAGTTCTTCTTCTGTGAGACTTGAAAGATCTGTGGAAGAAGTTACAATTTCCTCAGCATTATCAAATTTATCTGTAGGTCCATAGCTTGCTAAAACCCAAAGTATAATTGAAATTGCTAAAATTATTTTTCCTGCTCCAAACACAAAAGATTTCGTCTTTTCTACTACTGTATAAAATACATTTTTAAAAATAGGGAGTTTATAATTCGGCATTTCCACAACAAAATAAGACTTGAAGTCAATTTTAAGCATTTTGCTTGCTAACCAACCTGAAGCAACTGCAGTAACAAATCCAAGCAAATAAAGTAGCATCAAAGTTATACCCTGGTAATTAAAAACACCAAGCCATCGCTCATCTGGAATCACTAAACTTATAATAATGAGATAGACAGGAAGCCTTGCCGAACAGGTTGTGAACGGTACGACCAAAATTGTAACAAGCCGTTCTTTCCAACTTTCAATATTTCTTGCTGCCATAACAGCTGGAATGGCACAAGCAGTTCCAGAAACTAGAGGCACTACACTTTTCCCGCTCATTCCAAATTTTCGCATAACCCTATCCATAAGAAAAACCACACGACTCATATACCCAGTTTCCTCTAGGATAGAAATGAATAAAAACAAGAATGCAATCTGTGGAACAAAAATCACAATCCCGCCTATACCAGGAATAATACCTTCAGAAATTAATTCAGTTAGCATTCCAGCTGGTAAGTTTTGCTTTACAAACTCGCTCAAAAAGAGGAAGCTTTCATCAATAAAATCCATAGGATAGGTGGACCAGTCATAAATCGTCTGGAAAATCAAAAATAAAATGGCCAAAAAGATGACGTAGCCCCAAACCTTATGAATTAACAATCTATCGATTTTAGCTCTTAGCCCTGTTGCTAAAGCTAAATCTTTGGTAAGTGTTTCTTTTAAAGTATTGTTTATAAATTGATACCTTTTAATTGTTTCCTTTTGCTGAAGTCGCTTTATTTCTGAATCTGATTTTGGCTTAAATTCACTTTCAGAAGGAATTCTATTTCTATTGGTTTTACCAAAATTTACATCCTGAGTGATCACCAACCACAATTTATAAAGATCTTGATTTGGGTAAGCTTTCCTTAGAGAATCGAAATAATCTTTATCTATTTCTGATGCGTCCAAACAAGGTTGCAATGAGATCTTCTGATAATCAATAATGGATTGTTTTAAACTATCAAAACCTTTATTTTTTTTTGCGCTTATTAAATTTACTTTAGTGTTTAAGCGTTTTTCGAGGAGATCAATATCGAGTTCAATTCCTTTTCTATCCATTCGATCAGCCATATTGATGGCTAAAATCGTCGGTAATCCAAGATCTTTAATTTGTGTAAATAAGAGAAGATTTCTTTTTAAGTTCTCAATATCACTAACGACGACGACAACGTCTGGGTAATCTTTGTCATTCTTATTCAAAAGTAATTCGACGACAACATTCTCGTCCATTGAAGTCGCATTAAGACTATACGTCCCAGGCAAATCTATAACATGAGCTTTTAGATTTCTAGAAAGCTTAATGACAGCTTCTTTCTTTTCTACGGTGATTCCTGGATAATTACCGACCTTCTGGTTTAACCCTGTAAGATTATTAAAAACTGAAGTCTTCCCTGTATTAGGATTGCCTACTAAAGCAACATTTATTTGTTTACTCATCGTCAATAAGTTCTACGTTAATGAGCTTGGCAGTCTCTTTTCGAATAGATAAAAAAGTGTCATTAATATTAAGATAAAGAGGATCCTTAAATGGGGCAATCTGTATGAGTTCTACATGATTTCCTGGTAAGCATCCCATTTCCAAAAGCTTGAGAGGAATATCCTGAGAGGTCATTTCTCCTATAATAGCTTTCTGTCCCTTCTTTAAATTGGCTACAGTCATCATCTATTTAGATTAATTTTAAACAAAAATAAGAAGCTTTTATGTAAATCGGAGTGAATAAATGAATATTTAAAATTCAATTGAGGAAGTTCAATAAAAACGAAATTGTATTTTTCAAAAGCTATTGTAAAGCCTTAAGGAAAAAATTACCTTTGCTATCTACTAAAACAATTGATAATGCTGACAAAAAACGTAGTTGAGCTTCTAGAAAGCGATCATATATTACAAGAATATAAAGTAAACGGTTGGGTAAGAGCGTTTAGAAGTAATCGCTTTATCGCTTTAAATGATGGGTCTTGCCTGAATAATCTACAGTGTGTTGTAGACTTTGAAAACACAGATGAAGAGATTTTGAAAAGCATCACAACTGGAGCTTCAATTTCTGTAACTGGAACCCTGAAGGAAAGTGAAGGAAAAGGTCAACGAGTTGAACTTGATGTCAAATCAATTGAAATTTTAGGAAATGCAGATCCTGAGGATGTTAAGAAGACCATACTTCAGCCCAAAAAGCATTCTTTAGAAAAACTTAGAGAGCAAGCCCACCTTAGAGTAAGAACTAACACATTTGGAGCTGTAATGAGAGTTAGATCAAAACTTGCTTTTGCAGTTCATCAGTATTTTAATGAAAATGGATTTTATTACGTCAACACACCAATTATAACAGGTAGTGATGCTGAAGGCGCTGGTGAAATGTTTAAAGTCACGAATTTAGACCTTAAGAACATACCAACAACTGATGCTGGTGACATTGATTTCTCTAAAGACTTCTTTGGAAAGGAAACCAACCTAACTGTAAGTGGCCAACTTGAAGCTGAAACTTATGCTCTTGGACTTAGTAAAGTCTATACCTTTGGACCTACCTTCAGAGCAGAAAACTCAAATACTTCCAGACACCTTGCTGAATTCTGGATGATTGAACCAGAGATGGCATTTTGTGATTTGGAAGGAAATATTGATTTAGCTGAAGATTTCATACAGTATGTTTTAAATTATATTTCAAAACATTGTGAAGCTGATTTAGAGTTTTTGGAGAACAGACTTCTTCAAGAAGAAAAGTCAAAACCAGAAAAGGACAGATCTCCAATGCCATTAAGAGAGAAAATCGATTTTGTCCTTAAAAACAATTTCAAAAGGGTTTCTTATACAGAAGCAATAGAGATTTTGAGAAACTCCAAACCAAACAAGAAGAAGAAATTCAACTATATAATTGAAGAATGGGGAGCTGATTTACAAAGTGAGCACGAGCGTTATTTAGTTGAAAAACACTTTGGTTGTCCGGTAGTTCTTTATGATTATCCAGCAGATATAAAAGCATTCTATATGCGCCTCAACGATGATGGAAAAACCGTAAGAGCCATGGATGTTCTATTTCCAGGAATCGGAGAAATTGTAGGCGGTTCTCAAAGGGAAGAACGTTATGACGTCTTACTTTCCAAAATGAAAGAAATTGGTGTGGATGAAAAAGAATTATGGTGGTACCTGGAAACCAGAAAGCTTGGAACATGTAAGCATTCTGGCTTTGGTCTTGGCTTCGAACGCCTTGTGCTATTTGCTACAGGAATGTCCAACATCAGAGATGTAATTCCTTATCCAAGAACACCTCAAAATGCAGAATTTTAATCCAAATCCCTGCATTGAAACTCATGTAGTTGAAAACTTAGAAGAAAAAATACGCCTCCAGGAGTATGGAGTGAATATTTTTCAATCCATACAAAGTAAAAGTGCTTTAAAGAAGATTCTTAAAAGAGAGCTTATCACACTAGATGGTGAAATTGCTAAAACCTCCAACTGGATTGAAAATGGACAGGTTTTAAAACTCTATGCTGAAGAAATTGAGCAAGAAAAAAAAGTTTTCAGACTACAACTTGATGTTCTATATGAAGATGATTTTTTGGCTGTTATACATAAGCCATCTGGTTATCCAACTAATGGGAACTATTTTAAGACCATCGAGAATGCTTTGCCATACAACTTAAAACAAAGTTCAGAAAAAGATAAACTCCCTTTTCCTCAACCAGTACACAGATTGGATAATCCTACGTCTGGTATTTTACTGATTTCTAAAACACTATCGGCAAAATCGCTTTTATCGGTTCTTTTTGAAAATCGTGAAATCCAAAAAAAGTATTCAGCCATAGTTGAAGGAAGCCTTGTTACAGAGCAAGGAGAAATCAATACAGACATTAATGGAAAAAGGAGTTTGACGAGATTTAATGTCAAAAGAGTACTTCAGAAGGAAGACAAACACTTCAGCTTAGTGGATTTGTGGCCAGATACAGGAAGAACTCATCAGCTTAGAATTCATCTTTCTTCAAAAGGAAACCCAATAGTCGGTGATGCTATTTATGGAGTAAAAAGTAAAAAAAACAGTCTTCTTCTTCATGCAAGTTCACTGGAGTTTCTTCATCCGAAAACTCATAAAAGATTATTCATTGAAACTGAGTTACCACATAAATTCGTTAAATTTATGGACGGGTTGATGTAAAATTTTAGATTTGGTTATTGAAGTACTAAGTTGTCTAAAATTACATTCAGCATAAATTATTGATTCAAAACCATGCTAAAACAAAGGCTTAACCTTAAATTATCACAGAAGTTATCACCTCAGCAGATACAACTGATGAAGTTGATACAGCTTCCTACTTTAGCTTTTGAGCAAAGAGTAAAACAGGAATTTGAAGAAAATCCAGCTCTTGATGCTGGAAAGGAAAAGGACGAATTTGAAGATGAATTCAAGAATGAAACAGATGTCGATGAGCATGATGTTATCGAAACCGAATTTGACGTAGACGATTATTTGAGTGATGACGAAATTCCAAATTACAAGCTAAAAGCCAATAACTATAGTGCAGATGATGAAGACAAACAAGTGCCATATGCATCTGGTACTTCATTTTCGCAATATCTAAAAACCCAATTACAGACATTTACTTTTAAAGGTGATCAGGAAGAAATTGCATTTTTCTTGGTGGGTAGTGTAGATGATAGTGGCTATATACGACGCTCATTAGTCGACATTGTAGATGATTTAGCCTTTACACAAAACATATACACAGATGAGCAATCTGTCGAGAAAGCTTTAAAAATTGTACAATCTCTAGACCCAGCTGGAGTTGGTGCCAGAGACTTAAGAGAGTGTTTACTCATCCAGTTGCAAAGAAAAGACAAGGCAGAAAGTATAGATTTAGCCTACAGAATTTTAGATGAAGCTTTCGATAAATTCAGTAAAAAGCACTACGATAAACTGATTCAAAAATTTAGCATCTCTGAAGACAAGTTAAAAAAAGCAATAGAAGAAATAGAGCACCTTAACCCGAAACCTGGAGCATCTTACTCTAGCAGCACCAAATCAGTAGAGCACGTTATTCCTGATTTTGCTATTCATATTAAAAATGGTGAACTGGAGCTGACTTTGAATGGCCGGAATGCTCCAGAAATGCACATCTCTAGAGATTATTCCAATATGCTCAAGGGATATAAGGAGGCCACAACTAAAACAAAAGAACAAAAGGAAGCTGTTTTTTTCATTAAACAGAAATTAGATTCGGCAAAATGGTTTATTGATGCTATAAAACAAAGACAAGAGACACTCTACTCCACGATGTACTCTATAATGATGCACCAAAAAGAGTATTTTCTTACGGGCGATGAAAGATCTCTCAAGCCCATGATTCTAAAAGATATTTCTGAGAAAATAAATATGGATATCAGTACAGTTTCCAGGGTAGCCAATAGCAAATATGTAGAAACACCATATGGTACTTTTTTGATCAAAAGTTTCTTTTCTGAATCGATGAAAAACGAAGAGGGTGAAGATGTTTCAACACGAGAAATTAAGAAGATCTTAGAGATGACTATCGAATCTGAGGATAAGAAAAAACCACACACGGATGCTAAACTAGCTCAAATACTCAAAGAGAAGGGTTATCCAATCGCAAGAAGAACTATTGCAAAATATCGAGAGCAATTGGATGTACCAGTGGCGAGATTGAGAAAGGAGATATGAGACTTATAGAAAAAGGCTATAAATTATTATCCATACTTGGACATCCTTTGTGGATGCCTATACTAGGATGCCTATTTTACTTCTATGCAATCCCAAATTATTTAGATCAGCAAATCATCACTGCCAAATTGATGGCAGTGAGTATACTGACGATTTTTTTACCTATAGTCTTCTTATTTATTGCAAAAAATTTAAAATTGATTGAAAACTACAGCCTTTCCGATGTCAAGGAAAGGCGATTTTTTATAATGTTTTTTATATTATTAGTTCTTATTTTACTCAATAACATTTTAGGTGTATACAATTATCGTACACTGTTTTACTTTTTTTCTGGAATCTTATTCTCTAGTATTATCGCTCTTCTTTTCAGCATGTTCCGAGTAAAAATAAGTTTACACGCTTTGGGAATAAGTGGATTAACTTGTTTTATTATAGGGCTTAGCCTTTCGTTTCAAGAACCAATGATTTTTTCTATAAGCTTATTAATTATTTTTTTAGGACTAGTAAGTTCGTCACGGCTCTATGAAAGAGCACACACCTTACCTGAAGTCATAATAGGAACACTGGCAGGATTTCTTCCTCAATTGTACTTTTTTAGCTACTGGATATAACTTTACAAAAAGAAAAAAACAAGCCCAACTTTAATAGGTTTTATGCTCACATCTTCACCAGACTCTTCAACTTGCTGACCATCGAATATTGGAGTTAAACTTGCATCTACAAAAAAGTTGACTGCACCATAGCCGAATGTAAGTTTTAAACTTGTCCTAAAATCATTTATACCATCAATAGACCTGAACTCGTAACTTTCTTCAGGACTTCGGAATACGGATTTAGAGCTAATCACATAGCCAAATTTTATTCCAAAATATATTCTCCAAAAAGACAGTTTATCGATGTCTGAAGTTCGCCATCTAAGCTCTAATGGGATTTCAATTAGATTTGTAGTAAATCGATTGGTATCATAATCGATATCCGGGTTTAGAACTAAAAACCGATCTTGATTCATTTCTCTTTTGATCTGAAGTGTCTGTCCAAAAGTGTTGAGATTAAAACCTAAGCCTAATCCAACTGAGATATTTCTCTTTTCGTTGATAGGCATATCGCGAATGAACCCGAACATAAGACCACCGGAGAAACCAGATTGTTCAACATCCTTAGGTAGATCTGTTAAAAAATTAAAACTAAAACCAACATAAAATTGATCTTCTCTGTAAAGAGAATCGGATTCATTTTGTTTTAACCACGAAAGGTCTTGAGCTTTCATAGATCCAAAGCAACACAGTAAGAGACTTAAATAGATAATTTTCATGGAACAATTAAAGATGGAAAGTTAATCAGGTTTATGCAAATAAAAAAGGCACTCTATTTAAGAGTGCCTTTATAAGATTATAAAAAATACAAATTACTCAAGGTTAAGCATTGCGTCGCCCTCTTTGGTTGTATAATTGATTTTAAGTGCTTCAGCTTTACGTAATTCTTGCTTTATATCAGACACAAGACCCATGTTGGTTTCTTTATCAACTTTTAAGGCTGTTGTCAATTTATCTCGCAATTCTTCACGCTTAGATTGTCTTTCTTCTTTTATGAACTGTTGAACTTCGTTTACACTAGCGTACTTATCATTCAACTGAATTCTAGCTTCTGTACCAAAAGTTTCTTGATATCTAGGCGATGGTTTGCCAGCATAGATATACATAATTAGATTCTTTTTGTCTAATTTTTCTACTTGGTCAGCAAAAGGCAGAATATTCTGAACCTTAAGTGATGTATCTCTCATCACGGTTACAACCATAAAAAAGAACAAAAGCATAAAAACAATATCTGGTAAGGATGCGGTAGAAATCGCAGGAGTTCCACCATCACCTTTCTTTTTAAATTTTGACATAGTTCAAATTTTATCGTTTAGGTTCTGCTTCTGATAGTTTTTGAGGAAATAAATCTTTGATAACGCCGATTCTTTCTTTCAGCTTTTCCTTATCTCCATTGAATTCTGGATCGTTGTAAGCAGCTTCCATATCTGTAAAGTCGGTATTATAAAGTCTATTGGCCTCTCTATCTCTCAATTCGTTATAGGCAGCAACAAGTTCATTTTGAACCGCTATATACCTTCCGTATTGTGTTTTTCTGTCATTCTGTAATGAAATAACAGCTTTAATAGGATTATCTGAGGACTTAGGGTCACCAGCACCTTGGCAGTAATCACATGCCTCATCGCCAGTACCGCCACCATTATCTAGAAAGTCGACAGCGGCTTGTCTTAAATCTTCAAATTCCATTTGCTCATCCTCTACAAGCAGGTCACCATTTGCGTTTACAAGAACAATAAAAATATTTTTCTCCTTTAACGGTGGTGGATCTTCTTGTTGATCATCTATTGGAGGTAATTTCCTTGTAATTCCACTATCTGTTTCTATGGTAGTTGTTACCAAGAAAAAGATGAGCAGAAGGAAAGCTATATCCGCCATGGATCCAGCGTTTACCTCAGGTGCTCCTCTTTTTGCCATAATTATCTAGTTATTATTTTTCTTACGCTTGATAATAGCATTGCCAAAACTGCTAAAGCAGCTAAAATATAAAATGCCGTTAATCCCGTACTTACCCATCTTGAGCCACTAGCTGAAAGCATATCTCCATCTCTCAAAGCAGTTTCAGTTCCGCTCGAAAGACCATAAGAAACAGCAATTATTAAAATAAATGCTCCTAAAGAAATAAAGGTCTTTTTCACATTTCCAGTGAACAAGGCTTTTATTGAGAAAAATAAAACTGCTAGAATAGTAATTCCTAATATAATGTAAGATACATACATATAAGGAGCTAATATACTTGACTGTAGAGCTGCATCAGCTTCTATTGCGTCATCTCCAGTATTGAGGATTCTCACAAAGAGAATTGCTCCTACAACACCAAAAATGATTTTTATAATATTAAATACTTTGTTCATATTAATTTTTTATTTTTTGTGTGCAACTAAGATATCGATAAGAGTAATCGAAGCATCTTCCATATCATTTACAATACTATCAATTTTAGCGATGATGTAATTATAAAATATTTGAAGAATAATAGCTACTATCAAACCAAATACTGTGGTTAATAAGGCTACTTTAATACCTCCAGCCACTAAGGATGGTTGCATATCACCAGCTGCTTCAATTTTATCGAAGGCTTGAATCATACCGATTACCGTACCCATGAAACCAAGCATAGGAGCAAGAGCGATAAATAGAGATACCCAAGATACGTTTTTCTCGAGCTGTCCCATTTGAACACCACCATAAGCCACTACAGCTTTTTCTGATGCTTCGATACCTTCGTCCATTCTGTCAAGACCCTGGTAGTAAATAGATGCAACTGGCCCACTTGTATTTCTACAAACTTCCTTAGCTGCTTCAACTCCACCACTCTTCATTGCTTCCTCTACATTTTCAGCAAGTTTCTTAGAGTTAGTTGTAGCTAAGTTTAAGTAAATAATTCTCTCAAAAGCAATAGCAAGTCCAAGGATTAAACAAAGAAGTACAATCCCCATAAAACCAGGACCACCTTCTATAAAACGCTTTTTTAATTCTTGATGAAAACCTACACTTTCTTCAGCTTCGTCACCAGACGCGTCTACATCATCTTGTACAAAATTCACAGCTGCTTCTGTAAAAATATCAGAAGGATTTGCCGCAGTTAAAGTTGTGTTACCAACCGCCATGATGGCTAAAATAGTTAAAATTGAAAATAATCTTTTCATTGTTGTCTGTCTTAGAATTAATAATTAGTGTTTAATGATTTTTAGTTTGTTTTTAAAAAGCAGAGAGGAAGGGATTCGAACCCTCGGTTCCGATACAATCGGAACATACGCTTTCCAGGCGTACACCTTCGACCGCTCGGTCACCTCTCTCTATATTAATGATCGTTAACTAATACTTAGCAAATAAATAAAAAAAAATACTTTTACAAGAAGAATTGGTCGTTAATTTTTTAATTCATTTCTCCTCGCAAAGAGGTTTCAAATATAGTTTTAAATACTTTTGGTCCTAGTTTTTTATTTAAAAGATACATCATTTTTCCTACAGCAGCCTCTGTAGTGATATCTCCACCACTTATTACGCCTAACTTTTTCAAGCCTTCACTAGTAGCATACTTCCCCATCAGTACTGCTCCACCGACACATTGAGTTACATTCACCACATGAATTCCTCTTCCGATAGCATCTCTCAGGAGTTCTACAAACCATTTATCTGTTTTAGCATTGCCGCTACCAAAAGTTTCTAATATTATTCCTTCTATATGGGGTGTGTTAAAAATATGATGCAGCGTATTGTAATTTACGCCAGGAAAAAGTTTTAAAATTAAAATATTATCATTTAGTGATCTGTGAACAATCATTTTTTTTCGCATGTTAGGCTTTAGAAGCTTCTCGTAATTAATCTTTAAGTTCACACCAGACTCAGCTATTGGTGGAAAATTTGAAGATTCAAAAGCTTCAAAATGCTCTGCGTTGACTTTAGTTGTTCTATTAGCTCTGTAAAGTTTGTATTCAAAATAAAGCCCTACTTCTCTAATCACGGTCTTCCCGTTCTCTTTTAAGCCTGCTAACTGAATACTCGTAATCAGATTTTCCTTGGCATCGGTTCTCAAATCTCCAATAGGCAATTGCGAACCTGTAAAAATGATTGGTTTCTTCAAGTTTTCAAACATAAAAGAAATAGCTGAAGCAGTGTATGACATAGTATCACTGCCATGTAACACGACAAAACCGTCGTAATCCTCAAAATTCTCTTCAATCAAATCAGCTAATTTCACATAATCTGTAGTGTCCATATCTGAAGAGTCAACTGGTTCTTCAAAACTTACTGTACTTATCTCATGTTCCAACAGTTTAAGTTCCGGAATATTGGACAGTAGCTCGTCAAAATTAAAAGCTGTGAGGGCACCGGTTTCAGGGTTTTTGATCATTCCGATGGTCCCGCCTGTGTATACTAATAAAATTTTGGACATAAATCTATCTGTATTAAATTCCGAACACGTCTTTAGAATTTTGAGTAGTTTGGTCTGCAATTTCCTCGAGACTTACTCCATATATATCTGAAAGTTTCTCGGCCACCTTTAAAACGTAGGAACTTTCGTTGCGCTTTCCGCGATAAGGTTTGGGGGCAAGGTAAGGCGAATCGGTTTCCAAAACGATATGCTTGAGATCAATTTCATTCAAAAACTGATCAATCTTTCCATTTTTGAAGGTCACGACACCTCCAATACCTAGTTTCATATTGTAACTAATGGCTTGTTCAGCCTGGGTTTTGGTTCCCGTAAAACAGTGGAAGATGCCATAAAGGTCGTCTCCTTTTTCTTCTTCTAAAACCTCAAACACCTCATCGAAAGCTTCTCTACAATGTATAACGATAGGCAGTTTATGTTTTTTAGCTAGTTGAATCTGATGCTTAAAGGCTTTACGCTGGGCTTCAAAAAAACTTTTATCCCAGTACAAGTCGATGCCAATTTCGCCAACAGCATAGAATTTACGCTTCGCTAATTCTTCTTCCACGTGTTTAAGCTCCTCCTCTACTGATTCCGAAACAGAAGTTGGATGCAGTCCCATCATCAAGTAGATATGATCTGGAAAATGCTTTTCCAAATCGTACATCGCCTGGGTGGTTTCTGAATCTATGGCTGGAATAAAAAAACGTTTGACGTTTTTATCTATAGCTTTCTGGACGATTTCCATTCTATCTTCGTTAAAAGCTTCAGAATATAAGTGTGTGTGCGTGTCTGTTATAGTCATGGAGCAAATTTATTTAAAACGAAACTTTATATTTGCCGAAAATTCTATAAATGTCGTCCTTAAAATCATTTCTGAAAGAAAAAAACTATAAAGCTCTTAAAATGAGTAGTACCGAAACTAATCATTACGAGTGCAAAGTCACTATAAATGGTGTGGAGGGCAGTTTTATTATAGACACCGGCGCTTCGAGCTCCTGTATTGACTTTACTTACGCCGATCACTTCAACTTATTTTCTGAAGACAGCAACATCAAAGCCGCTGGCGCTGGCGCTACCAATATGTTGACCCGAGCGTCTACTAATAATAAGGTAGCTATTGGTAAATGGACCAAAAAGAAAGTGGATTTGATTCTGTTTGACTTGTCGCACGTCAATAAAGCTCTGAGCGATCACGATGCGGAACTGGTTCATGGCATCATAGGTGCGGATATTCTTAAAAAAGGCAAAGCGGTGATTGATTATAAAACGGATTATTTGTATTTGAAGTAGATTAAATTTGCGTATCGATTTTCTATTTGACTTTATTACTAATCTATAAATAAAGCAAATTGGAAGAAGTAAAGGGGTGAGAACAACGTATTTTCCAGAGATAAACGCTAAAAACCATTCTTAAAGTAACAATAACGGCAAAAAAACCAATCAGCTAAGCATTTATGATCTTAGCTTGTATGGATTTCTTATTGCCTATATGTTGATAATAAATTGATGCAGTTCGATTTTCTTTTTGCATTTTTCAACTTTTATGCAATAAATAAATATGATTTTAAAGATTACATTATATCGTTTTCTCAAAATATAAATATATGTAAACTGCACTCCCAAAATTAGTTGCATCAGTAGAAGTTAAACTGTAGCCTTCTTTGGCATATTCATCTAATTTTTCCTGAATCTCCTTTTTTGAAGATTTTACAATATGCCTTGAATCGGTCGTAAGTTTGGAGTAATAGATTAAGGTCTCAACTTTATAGTCTTTCATTTCAATAGGATTAGAGTGATTTATAACAAATTATCAAGCTAAATATACTCTTTTATAAATAACAGTTAGAATTATCAAATGAGTTTATTTAAATTATTGTTCTAATGATTATTAAAACTAGGCCTCAGCTTCAGAAACTATCCCACCCAGCTGGAGGTTAAAAGTTAACCCAAACCCATGAAAAATGTATCATAATGGATCAAAGCTAACGTGATCAAATTCAATATAAAAAAACCCTGAAGCTTTGAAACTTCAGGGTTATAAATTGAATAGAAAGCCTGACTGACTAAAGCTCCAAGGCTTTTTCAACATTGCCATCCATCAAGAGTTCTTTTGGATCTTCAAGAGCTTCTTTGACGGCTACCAAAAATCCAACAGATTCTTTTCCATCGATAATTCTGTGGTCATAAGATAGGGCCACATACATGATTGGGCGGATTTCTACTTTTCCATCGATAGCCACTGGTCGCTCGACAATGTTGTGCATACCCAAAATACCACTTTGTGGTGGGTTGATAATTGGCGTGGATAACATAGAGCCGAACACACCTCCGTTGGAAATAGTAAAGGTTCCGCCAGTCATTTCGTCGACAGTGATCTTACCGTCTCTAGCGCGAGTGGCTAAGCGTTTTACTTCCTGCTCTACGCCTCTAAAGCCTAAGTTTTCTGCATTACGCATCACAGGAACCATCAAGCCTTTAGGCCCAGATACTGCAACACTAATGTCCTTGTAATCGTATGTAATCATTTCTTTTCCATCGACCATAGAATTGACCGCTGGATATTTATCCAAAGCGCGAACTACAGCCAAAGTAAAGAAGGACATAAATCCTAGACTTACGCCGTGAGTTTCTTTAAATTTTTCTTTGTATTGAGATCTCAGGTCAAAAATTGGCTGCATGTTGACTTCGTTAAAAGTCGTCAACATCGCTGTTTCATTTTTAGCACTCACCAAACGCTCTGCTACTTTTCTTCGTAACATCGACATTTTACTTCTGGACTCACTACGTTTTCCAGGACCAGGCGAGCCCATAGAAGGTTTTCCTTCAGCATTTACAGCATCCTCTTTGGTGATTCTGCCATCTCTGCCAGTTCCTTTGACGTCTTTAGGATCAATTCCTTTTTCATCCAAAGTCTTTTTGGCTGCTGGAGAAGGACTTCCTGTAGCGTAAGTTTCTTTTGAATCTGAAGAAGATTTGCTTTTTTCATCTTTAGAAGAAGATTTCTCCTCATCTTTAGATTCCTTCTTCTCTTCTTTTTTGCTCTCTGACTTTTTATCATCAGATTTTTCATCCTTCGAGGATTCTTTATCATCAGAAGATTCATCAGAATCAGATTTTTCTTTTTTATCATCACCGCCAGATGGCTTTTCAGCATCTGTATCAATTAAGCAAACAACTTCACCAACTTGGACAACGTCACCTTCTTCTGCCTTTAATGTAATAATCCCTGAAGCTTCCGCAGGTAGCTCCAAAGTTGCTTTGTCGCTATCAACCTCAGCAACTGCTTGATCTTTTTCTACGTAGTCTCCGTCTTTTACTAACCATTCTGCGATTTCAACTTCGCTAATTGACTCTCCCGGTGAAGGGACTTTCATTTCTAAAGCCATAATATTATGTGTTTCGTATCTTAGTTTTTACTTTTATAATCTTTTATGTTATTGTCTTTTGAAGGATCGAATACATAATCGATAACTCCTTCATGCCTTTTCTTAAATCTTGCTTGACTACCAGCTGCTGGAGAGCCATAAAAACGTCTACTGCATACTCTGAAGTCTTTTGCTTTATCATATTGTAGCAATAAATGCGTATATGCTCCCATGTTTCTTGGCTCTTCCTGAGCCCAAACTACATCCTCAGCATTTTTATATTTTTTGATAAGTTTATCTAATTCTTCTTTTGGTACTGGAAACAATTGTTCCAACCTTACCAAAGCTACATCATTTCTTTCTTCTTCTTCTCGTCTTTTCTTCAAATCAAAGTAAAATTTACCTGAACAAAACACCAGCGTTTTAACGTCCTTTACTTTGGCTTTTGGATCATCGATAACCGTTTGGAAACTTCCTTCAGCCAGATCTTCTTTTGGAGAAACCACTTCAGCATTTCTCAACAAGCTTTTTGGGGTGAAAACAATAAGAGGCTTTCTATAATCAGTTTTCAGCTGTCTTCTCAACAGGTGAAAGTAATTGGCCGGGCTTGTACAGTTAGCCACAAACATATTGTCTTTGGCACACAACTGAAGGTATCTTTCCATTCTTCCCGAAGAATGTTCAGACCCCTGCCCTTCATAGCCATGAGGCAACAATAAAACAAGACCATTCTGTGTTTTCCATTTATCCTCTGCTGAAGAAATGTACTGGTCTATCATGATTTGTGCACCGTTGCTGAAGTCTCCAAATTGAGCTTCCCAAATCGTTAATGTTGAAGGGCTTGCCATTGCATACCCGTAATCAAAACCAACAACAGCATATTCTGAAAGAAGAGAGTTGTAAATATAAAATCTACCCTGATCTTCATTTAAGTTATTATGAGGCATATATTCTTCCTCATTGTTTTCAGTTTTGATAACAGCATGTCTGTGAGAAAAAGTTCCTCGCTCTACATCCTGACCAGAAATTCGCACATCATGACCTTCATCCAGTAGAGTTGCATAGGCCAGAAGTTCACCCATCGCCCAGTCCAACTCATTTTTTTCAAAATACATCTTATGACGCGTTTTCGTGAGTTTTTCGATTTTTCTCATGAAGCTTTTATCCTCAGGCAATGTAGTGATAGACTCTGCCAATTTTGATAATTTATCCAAATCGAAAGTAGTATCTACAGGTTCAAGCATTTTATATTTATCAGCATGACTATACCCTTCCCACTCTTCTTGAAGAATTTTAGTTACTCTAGCATTTTCTTCTTTTTTAGATACTTCGTATTCTTCGTTAAGTTTAGTTTTTATTTTTTCCTCTAATTCATTTAAGTATTTATCGTCTATAACTCCTTCTTCAATCAATTTATTGGCATAAATATCTCTAGGGTTTTTATGCTCAGAAATAGCTTTATAAAGCTTAGGCTGAGTAAATCTTGGCTCATCACCTTCATTATGACCATATTTTCTATACCCCAGCAAGTCAATGAATACGTCTCTACCAAATTCCATTCTATACTGAAGTGCAAAATTCATCGCATGAACTACAGCTTCAGCATCATCTGCATTCACATGAAGTACTGGAGATAAAGTCACCTTAGCAACATCTGTACAATAAGTAGAAGACCGACCATCTGTATAATTGGTCGTAAAGCCAATTTGATTATTGACAACAATATGAATAGTTCCTCCGGTTTTATAACCGTCAAGTTGAGCCATTTGCACAATTTCGTAAGCAATTCCTTGCCCTGCAATCGCTGCATCTCCATGAACTACGATAGGAAGAACATTTTGCTCCTCACCAAGATGATGATCATCTTGTTTTGCTCTAGAAATACCCTGCACCACAGCTCCCACGGTTTCCAAATGAGATGGATTTGGCGCCAGATTTAGATTGATTTCTTTTCCTGAGTCAGTTTGACGAGAAGATGTCCAACCTAAATGGTATTTCACATCCCCATCAAAACCATCTACTTCGTAATCTTTTCCTTCAAATTCATTAAAAATGTCTTTGGCGCTTTTGCCAAAAATATTGACCAAAGTATTTAATCGGCCACGGTGAGCCATGCCCATCACAAATTCTTTCACACCCATGTCGGCAGCACCTTCTATAAGCGCATCCAAAGCAGGAATTAAAGATTCATTCCCTTCTAGAGAAAAGCGTTTTTGACCAACATAACTTTTATGCAAAAAGCTTTCGAAAGTCACCGCTTCGTTGAGTCGTCTTAAAATATTCTTTTTCTGAACTTCAGAATAATCTGTTTTATTTTGATTTTTATAAATAGTGTCTTGAATCCACTTGATCTCTTCAGGCTTTCGGATATAGGCATATTCAACACCAATGGAATCGCAAAATACATTTTCAAGAAAATCTATAATTTGCTGTAGTGTCGCTTTACCAATTCCAATAATTTCACCAGCTTCAAATTCTAAATCGAGATCAGATTTTGATAATCCAAAATTTTCAATATCAAGTTTTGGTGTGTATTTTCGACGTTCTCTTACTGGGTTTGTTTTTGTGAACAAGTGACCTCGATGCCTATAGGCATCTATTAGATTGACCACCTGAAATTCTTTTTGGACATTTTCTGGAACTTGAACGTTTTCTGTTTCTTTAGTTTCAGCATCTTTCAAAGTTACATTCGTTGACCCTTCAGAAGATTCGGCCTCAAAATCGCCAGACTCTATTCCAAAATCAAAGCCCTGAAAGAAGGCTCTCATGCTAGGTTCAGTCGCATCTGGATTTTGTAAGTATTGATTATAAAGATCTGCCAATTGCGATGGATGCATCGCATTTAAAAATGAATATTTGTCCATATTGAAATTACATCTAGTAATGTGTATGACAAAATTACGATTTCTAACTAAAACAGGGTCTTTTTGAAATAATTTTATCATTTCATATTACTCATTAGTAAAAATTCTAAACAAAATTCCAAATCTAGACCTAACAATTCTCAAAAAAAGAAGGTAGATCCTTTGAATGAATTATTTTAGCCAAAAAAAATTGATGTTGGATCTAGAAGCTTATAAAACGTCTTTCCTTTCTTACATGGATTCTCGACTCCCACAAAAAGAGCCAAGAAACCTTTACGAACCTATTGAATATATCTTACAACTCGGTGGCAAACGCTTAAGACCTGTTTTAGTCTTAATGAGTGCAGATATTTTTGGTTGTGGTCGAGAAAAAGCGATGGATGCTGCCTTGGCTATTGAGATTTTTCACAACTTTTCT
Source organism: Psychroflexus salinarum (assembly GCF_042677225.1). Classification (NCBI taxonomy): domain Bacteria; kingdom Pseudomonadati; phylum Bacteroidota; class Flavobacteriia; order Flavobacteriales; family Flavobacteriaceae; genus Psychroflexus; species Psychroflexus salinarum. Next base: position 119,511 of record NZ_JBHTIV010000007.1, on the reverse strand, counting down.
TTGGTACACGACGATATAATGGACGATGCACCACTGCGGAGAGGGAAACAAACCGTCCATGAGAAATGGAACATCAACACGGGCATTTTGTCTGGAGATGCTATGCTCATAAATGCTTATCAGCTTTTTGAAAACTATCCTGCAGAACATTTCAAGCCTTTAGCAAAACTTTTTACCAAAACGGCTATTGAAGTCTGTGAAGGACAACAATACGATGTCGATTTTGAAGAACGTGATGATGTCACGATCGATGAATATCTAAAGATGATTGAGTATAAAACTGCTGTTCTTGTGGGGGCAGCCTTAAAAATGGGGGCGATAGTAAGCGATGCTTCTGAAGATGTTCAGGACAAAATTTATGAGTTTGGCAGGTTGCTTGGTATTGCCTTTCAAATTCAAGATGATTATTTGGACACTTTCGGAGATCAAGCCATCTTCGGAAAACAAATTGGTGGTGACATTATAGAAAATAAAAAAACATATTTATACCTAAAAGCACTCAATCTTGCAGACTCAAGCAGCTCAGATCAGCTAAGACATTTATACACCATCTCTCCTGATGAACCTTTAGGTAAGATAGAAACTGCCAAGCAAATTTTTGAAGATTCTGGTGCAAAAGCAGCAACTACCGAAAAGATAAAAGCTTATACCGAAGAGGCCTTCAAACATTTAGAACAAATCGAGGTATCAGAACAGGGAAAAAGATATCTGAAAGAATTTGGCACCAATCTCATGAATCGCAAAATGTAGATGACGGTCCCAAAGCTACTTTCAGAAATCACCGAAAACCACGATCAATTTAAAGAGGTATGGGAACAACTGATTCTTCAACTGAATAAAGATCTGGCTTTAGTAGGTCTTACTGAAATCGAATTACACACCAATATTTCTCCAAATGAATTGTGGGAAGGACTGAATCCCATTTTTTCTGAACTCATGCATCAAAAAACCTCGAGCTTTATTCATTTACTTTACAGAATCGACATTCATGAAAATGAAATTCAAGGGTTGATGGCTCACGAAGACTTTCTCGACCGTTTGATTCATCGCGTGGTTGAACGCAGCTATCAAAAAGTGTATTGGCGGTCGATTTATAAATAGTCCGCATTCAATCAGTTATGAACTAATGGTTATTTCTCTGTGTTCTCTTTAACTCGGTGGTATTAAAAGAACCGCAGAGGCGAAAAGCTCGCAAAGTCAAAAAGGCAAATAGACTACAAATAAAACTCAGCTTTAAATACCGTTTTAGCTTTACCTAATATATAGACGCTGTCATTTTTCATCTCCAGTTTCAGCTGACCTTTACGCTCTGAAATCTGTTCGGATTTTAATTCATTTTTATCCAAAACCTTGGACCAATACACCCCAAGTGCACAATGCGCCGAACCTGTCACTGGATCTTCCAGAATACCAAGATTGGGCACAAAACATCTGCAGACGATGTCTCTTTCTGCTGAACCTGATTCTGCGGTAAAAATGCTTTGACCAAGACCTAAACTTTGCAGCAGTCTGGCGTCGGGTTTAAAATTAGCCAGTTCCTCTTCAGATTCTAAAATCAGCATCGTCCAGTCGTTGGTGACTTCAAAAGCTTTGTTAACCTGAAGATTTAAAGCTTTAGAGTAATTTGTAATCGCTATTTTATCCAACCTATATTCCGGGAACTTCATCTGATAGCCATCATCAGTAAAGTTGATTTCTAACTGATCTTTTGGCGCTTGAAATACAATAGAATCAGATTTAGAAACCTGCCCAAGTTCGTACAAAATATGAGCAGCCGATAAAGTGGCGTGTCCGCAAAGCGGGACTTCAGCCTTTGGTGTGAAAAACCGAATGTCAAAGTGATTTTCTCTAGGTAAGACAAACGCCACCTCCGACACATTCATTTCCTTGACGATGTTTTGCATCAGTTCCTCTTCCAAAAACTCATTTTCCAGCAACATGACGCCCGCTGGATTGCCTTTGAAAAGCGTATCGGTAAAGGCATCGACTTGATATATAATAGCCATAAGTTGTTTTTGTTTTAAACTATGATGGCTTCGTCAAAATTGTCCAATCGAGCTCAGTCGAGATTTTTTGTCAATCTTTCGACTGCGCTCAAGAAGACAAAAACATAATTTCTGAACTAAATTTTCACATTGCTTACATCATAGTTGTTATTCAATCTCTTTTCGGGACAAAACTAATGATTTATAAAAACATAAAATGGTTCTCGACTCCGCTCGAACTTAAAACATGATATTTATTAAAAAAACCAAAACTTTAACAACTATCCTTATAGTTAAACTAAAATAATAGTTTATATTCGTGAAAAATACATTTAACTATGAGACAACTTACAAGAGCAGAAGAAGAAGTCATGCAACTGTTATGGAAGAAAGGAAAATCCCGCGTAGCAGAAATTATCGAAGATATGCCTGAACCTAAACCGGCTTACAACACCACTTCTACAATCGTGAGAATACTTGAAGACAAAGGTTTTGTAGGGCATGAAAAAGTTGGTCGAGGTTTTAAATATTTTGCTTTGGTTGAGAAAGACACCTACCAAAAGGCCACGATGAAAAAGATGGTCAATTCTTATTTTGAAGGATCATTTAAAAACATGGTTTCTTTTTTCGTGAAAGAAAAAAACATGAGCACCAAAGATTTGGAAAGCATTTTAAAAGAACTTGATAAAACCAAGGACTAATGTGGTGGTATCTTTTAGATGTTATTCTTTTCCAAACCTGTTTTTTAGGGCTGTATCTGCTCTTCAAAAAAGAGACCTTCTACGCGCAGAATAGAGTTTATCTCTTGGTTACTGCCGTGCTTTCTTTCCTCATTCCTCTACTCGACTTAAGTTTTTTGGCTTTTAGTTTTGGGTCGGAAGAAACCAGTAGTCCTGCGGTTGCTCAGCTTCAGTCTTATTTTATGATAGGAGAAGAAGTGAACTTGAATGCTTCAGGGGCTAACGCAGAAGCACAGACGAGCACTTGGAGTCTGGATGCCACGCTTAAGCTGATCTATTTAATAGGCATTAGTTTTTTCGCTATCAAATTCAGTATAGGCTATTGGAAACTAAAGCAAATGACGAAAAAAGCAAGTTTTGAACGCTATATCCATACAGTGAAGTACTACAAACTGGAAGCTTCTGAAAACGCCTTTACCTTTTGGAATTCCATTTTTGTTGGCGATAACATTCCTGAAACGCAGCGAGAAAAAGTGATGGCTCACGAATTGGAACACGCCCGTTCCAAACATGCGATGGACTTATTTTTTACTGAATTTCTACGCATGTTATGCTGGATAAGCCCAGCTCACCATTGGCTCAAACGAGAACTGGTCCTGGTGCACGAACTACAAGCCGATGCGGTTGCTGCCAAAGACTTAAATAAACGTGATTACGCCCAAAGCTTGCTTAACCAGGCTTTTGGCACCACAAATTTTGAATTTTCACATTCATTTTTTAACCATTCACAATTAAAACAACGACTTATGATGTTACAAAAGAAAAACTCCCATCCACAAAACTTATTAAAATATCTGCTGATTTTACCGCTGCTTGGCTTAATGCTGACGTATACGGCTTGTGAGGTTCAAAATTATCAGGATAGGACAGAAGTTACTGAAGTCGAAAAAACAGGTGGTGAAATAGGCGATGTCCCTTTCTCAGTCATCGAAAATGTCCCAGTATTCCCTGGCTGTGAAGGATTAGAGAGTAATGAAGAACGTAAAGAATGTATGAGCGAAAAAATCAGTCAATTTGTAAATGAAAATTTCGATGTAAATCTAGCTGAAGACTTAGGTCTAACTGGAGTGAATAGAGTTTATGTTCAGTTTAAAATTGATGAAACTGGTAAAATTACAAATGTAGCGGCAAGAGCGCCGCACCCAGATCTTCAGGCCGAAGGAGAACGTGTTATTAGTAAACTCCCCGAAATGCAACCCGGAAAACAGAAAGGTAAAAAAGTGGGGGTGCTTTATTCTCTACCAGTCACATTTCAAATTGGTGAAAACAACACCAATAAAAATATGGAAAAATCTCCATTGACTGAAATAAAAGAAAATAAAGTGAGCTACTCAGGAGATGTTCCTTTTGCAGTAGTTGAAAATGTACCTGTATTTCCAGGTTGTGAAGGCTTAGCTTCCAATAAAGAGCGTAAAGAATGTATGAGCAAGAACATTAGCCAGTTTGTGAATCAAAATTTTAATACGAGTTTAACTAAAGGTCTTGGTCTCACAGGAACGATTAGAGTTTATGCACAATTTAAAATAGATAAAACCGGGGAAGTTGTAAATGTAAGAACGAGGGCTCCTCACCCAAAGCTTGATGATGAAGCTAAGAGGGTTGTCTCTTTACTACCAAAAACACAGCCAGGAAAGCACGAGGGCGAAAAAGTTGGCGTGCTTTACGCAATACCTATTACTTTTAATGTTTATGAATAAAAAAATTAAAATAAATTTCATCCTGAATATTGTGCACCTGGTTTTGGGTGCACAATTGATTTATGCTCAGGATCTGGACAGCCTGTATTCGGTAGGGGAATATGCTCAAATTTTAAAGCATTTTGAAATCCATCCGCCTAATAGTTTTAAGACTCAAATTCTTAAAGCCAAAAGTCTTCGTGCAAAACATTTTACGGAAGAGGCCATTGCCAGTTATGAAGAAGCGCTTACGGGTAAAGCCGATGAACCTATTCATCAGTTCACTTACGCCAAACTCTTAAAGGCCAACTCTCAAATTAAGAAAGCAGATAGTTTACTGACTTTACTTCATACTAACTACCCTAATAATCCAGAGTTTTTATTTCAACTTGGGTTAACGAAAGCCACATTCAGCAAGGCTTCTGAAGAGATTTATTTTGAAAAGGCTTTGGAACAAGACCCATCACACCAGGGAGCTGCCTATGAACTCGCTAAGTTTTATTTCAGAATAAAAAGCTATGAAAAAGCAGAAGACATAAGTCAGAATGCCTTATCCTTCAATCCTAACAACAAAAAGATAATTGGGTTGCTGGGCCAAATTTACTTTTCAAAAAAAGAACTGAACCTTGCCTTGGAGCAGTTTGAAAGGCTTGAGGAATTGACCAGTCCTCCAAAATTTGTTCTGGAAAAAATGGCCATCGCCTACAACAGCACCAACCAATTAGACAAGTCAATCGAAAAATACAAACAACTGCTAAGGATTGAGCAAAGAAACAGCCGATATCATTTACAACTGGCTCTTGTCTATGCAAAACAAGAGAATTTTAAAGAATCTGAATATAACGCTAAACTAGCAATTTTATATAAAGATGTAAGCTTAAGCGGTGAGCGTTTTACAAAAGCCATAGCGATGAAGGAAAACGGAAAGCTAAAAGCAGCTATTGAGATGTTCGAACTTGTCATTGAAGAAGCACAAATGTTTGAACGGGCTTATGTTGAACTGGCCCTGACAGCAGACAAATACTATGACAACATCGATAAAAAATTACTTTACTTCGATAAGTATGAAAATCAATTTGGTGATTATGAATACGCTGAATTCAATGAACTTATGTACAGGAGAATCACCGACTTAAAGCGTAAAAAGCATTTTCAATCCGGGAAATAAACTTCCAAAACAAACATTCAACTACCTGACAAAGTTAAATAAACGTAAAACTTCGGAAACTTTCATTGTATAAAAAGTTTCCATGCCTACTTTTGCCGCCATAAATGAGAGAAGATATTCTACATAAGGCGGGCGATTTGTTTTTGGAATTTGGTTTCAAAAGCGTCACCATGGACCACCTGGCCCAGGAGCTTGGCGTGTCCAAAAAAACCATCTACGACTATTTCAAAAACAAGTCAGACTTGGTAGAACAAGTTGCTTATTACATTCGTGACCGCATTCATGCTGAAATTGATTTAGTTCAATTAAAAAATCTCGATCCTATCGAAGAGATGATAGAGATTAAACGCGTGGTGATGAAACGTCTTAAAAACGAAAAAACATCTCCACAGTTTCAGTTTCAGAAGTATTATCCAAAGATTTATTCTAAGATGCGGGAATCTCAAGTTTGCAAAATGGAAGACTGCATTGGAAAGAATATTGAAAGAGGTGTTGAGGAAAATTATTACAGAAAAGACATTCATAAAGTCTTCACCTGTAGAATTTACATTGCTGGTATGCTCAATTTGAAAGATGAAGAGCTCTTTAAAGATAGCCATCTGACTCCAAAAGAACTTTACGAAGAATTTCTGAAATACCATTTGCGAAGTATTGTAGATACCAAAGGTCACCAGCGCCTTATAGAACTTGAAAAACAACTGTTAGAATGAAAAAAATTAGTTTAGGCATACTCCTATTTACCTTTTTGGGATTATCTGCACAAAACCCAGAAGAACCCAAAAATTATCAATTTACGCTTCAAGAAGCGATAGATTTTGCTATAGATAGCAGTTATGCCACAATTAACGCAAGACGCGATGTCGCTATCGCTCTTAAGCAAAAATGGGAAACCACCGCCGATGGATTACCACAAATAGATGGTAGTGTGAATTATGAATACAATGCCATCATAAGACAAACACCTCTTCCTGGAGAATTGGTAGGCGAAGAACCAGGGACTTTTGTGCCTGTTCAGTTTACTCCAAAACAAAATATGAATACTTCGGTCACTTTGAATCAGTTAATTTTTGACGGTTCCTACATCGTTGCTTTACAGGCCGCAAAAACTTTCCTGAAATATTCTGACAATAACGAAACCAGAACCAAGCTTGAAGTGAGAAAAGATGTAGTGAGTGCTTATGGCAATGTTTTGCTCACGCAAAATTCCATCGGTATCATAGAAAACAATCTTGAAAACGCTAAGGAAAATTTATACGAAACTCGTAAGATTTATGAAAATGGTCTGGCTGAAGAAGAAGATGTGGAACAGTTGCAGATCACTTTTCAGCAATTACAAAGTCAGTTGAACAATGCCAGACGAATGAGAGATATTTCGAAAGAAAGTCTCAATATGGTTTTAGGTTTACCTGTTTCTACTGAAGTGGTTTTATTGGAAGATTTAGAAAACTTAGCCAACAGAGAGGCGTTTCAAGCTGAAATTTTAACAGAAGATCTTCAAGTAGAAAATACGATTGACTTTAAAATAGCAGACAATTTGGTAAGGCAACGTGAGCTTGAAATGAAGTTGGAAAAAAGTAAAGCTTTACCAAGTCTTTCCGCCTTCGCCAATTACGGACAAACTAGTTTTGGCGATGATTTCGAATTCTTTTCCTCCAGAGCAGAATGGTTTGAATTTTCAACCATAGGTGTGAGTCTAAATGTTCCAATTTTTAGTTCACTCCAACGTAGTGCGAGAACACAGAAGGCGAAGATTGAAATGAAGAAGGCTGAAACTCAGAAAACACAGGCTATCAATCAAATTAAACTTCAGTTGAATAATGCTAAAAGCAATTTTGAATTTGCTGTCGATAATTACGAATTGTCTAAGAAAAACTTGGAACTCGCCGAACGCATCGAATATAAAAATCAAGTGAAGTTTAAAGAAGGTGTAGGCACAAGCTTTGAACTGAGACAGGCTCAGCAACAATTGTACACTGCACAAAACGAACTTTTGCAGTCTATGCTAGACATCATCAATTCTAAAGCAGAAATCGAAAAAATTATTAATACTCCATTTACAAATTTTGAAAAATAACCCGATGAAATATTTATACTACTTCAGCATATTTGCTATCATTTTATTAGTGTCTTGTGGTGAAAAAGAACAGTCTGATGGCGATATAGTCGAAAATGGATCTAAAGCAGAGTTGAAGCAAAAACGTGAGACCCTTAATAAGAAAATTCGTGATCTTAATAGCCAAATTAAACAGCTGGATAAGAAATTATCCAATTTTGAAGACACTTCAAAATATGCCTTGGTTGAAGCCTTAGAACTGAAACCAAAAGATTTCAAGCATTACGTAAAAGTGCAAGGCGATGTCACCACAGATCAAAACATCATGATTTACCCAGAATTCTCAGGTGTTTTGGAAAGTATATTTATAAAAGAAGGTGACGAAGTCAAAAAGGGACAAAAACTTGCCAAAATAGATGATGGAGGACAATCAAGTCAACTTGCAGAAATGGAGGCTAGACTCGATTTGGCAGAAACTAGATTTGAAAGACAAAAAAGATTATGGGATCAAAATATAGGTTCTGAAATTCAATATTTGGAAGCTAAAACTGCTTTTGAACAAATTAAAAATTCGGTAGCTCAAATGAGAAGTCAGTTGAACAAGTCTGTTATCTACGCTCCTTTTGATGGAAAAGTTGATGAAATTATCACAGACCAAGGTCAAGTGGTTTCACCTGGACAAACTCCTATTTTCAGGCTTTTAAATCTTGGTGAGATGTATGTGAGTGCCAATGTGCCAGAAACTTATGTAGGTAGCATACAAGAAGGATCGGAAGCTATTGTGAGCTTAAGGGCTTTAGGCAAAAGTTTTGTTGGAAAAGTAACTCAAGTATCGAGCAATATTTCAGAAAGCAACAGAAACTTCAGAGTAAGAGTTGGCATACCAGATAGCATTGATTTTGTAAAACCCAATCTTATTGCTACTCTGAAACTTAACGATTACGTTGCTAAAGACGCTATTGTGATACCAGAAAATATTTTACAAGAAAATGCATCTGGAGAATCATTTACGTTTGCACTAGAAATGGAAAATGATAGTATTGGTAAAGCTAACTTCCGGGAATTGAAACTCGGAAAAAATTATAAAGGAGAAATTGAAATTTTAAGCGGTTTGGAAGCTTCAGATATTGTGATTACAGAAGGTGCTAGAACTGTAAAAAAAGATGATAAGGTAAGGGTTTTGAACTTTCAAAAGGACTAATTCATGGCAAAGAAAAACACTTATAAAGAATTTGGAATTTCTTCTTGGGCGATAGATAACAAGATGACCGTTTATGTGATTATCGCTATCATTTTGATTGGCGGAATCATGTCCTATTATAATATGCCTAGGGAAGATTTTCCTGAAATTGTGGAAACCAAAATCTATGTCAGTTCTGTAGAACCTGGCACTTCTGTTGAAGACATTGAAAAGTTCATCACAGAACCATTGGAAGAAGAATTCAAAGACGTGAAAGGAGTGAGAGAAATCACTTCAACCACCATGCAGGATTACTCCATGGTCATCGTGGAATTTGAGGAAGATGTAGAAGTACAAAATGCCAAGCAACTCATCAAAGACAAAGTGGATCTTGTGAAGTCTGAGACAACCTGGCCTACTCTGGATAACGGTGCTAAAGTTGAACCCAATGTATTCGACCTTAATGTTTCTGAAGAATTCCCTATTCTGAATATCAGTTTTACTGGTAATTTCAACATTCAGCAATTAAAAGATTATGCTGAATACCTTCAAGATAAGATTGAATTATTGCCTCAGATAAAAGAAGCTAATGTAAGAGGTGTTGATGATAAAGAAGTGGAAGTCGCTGTAGATATATACAAGATGGCGGCGATGCAGGTAAGTTTTAACGACATTATTACATCTATTAGAAATGAAAACAAAACCATTTCCGGAGGAAATATAATATCTAATGGTTTTGAAAAAAACATCAGAATTCTTGGAGAGATAGATCATCCTGATGAACTGAATAACATTGTGGTCAAAAACGACGGCGGTGAGGTTTACTTAAGAGATATCGCTAAGGTCAATTTCCAGACTAAAGACCCAACCACTTTCGCCAGAGATTACGGAAGACAGGTAGTCATGCTCGACGTGAAAAAAAGAGCTGGTAAAAACATGATTGAAGCAATTGAAGAAATCAAAAAAATTGTTGACAATGAAGAGGAAAATTATTTTCCTGAAACTTTAAATATCAGTTTATCCAACGACCAATCCATCAAAACTGAAAACCAGGTTAATGATTTAGTTAATAATATCATCTTCGGGGTTTTACTTGTTATTATCGTCCTGATGTTCTTTTTAGGCTTTAGGAATGCTCTTTTTGTAGGGGTAGCGATCCCTATGTCTATGTTATTATCTCTTATCATTCTTTCAGCTCTTGGTTTCACTCTGAATACCATGGTATTATTTGGCTTGGTCATGGGACTTGGAATGCTTGTGGATAACGGTATTGTGGTAGTTGAAAATGTCTATTCGCTTATGGATCAAGGCATGAGCAGAGTCGCAGCAGCAAAGCAGGGTATTGGAGAAATAGCATGGCCTATTATAGCTTCTACGGCCACAACTTTGGCTGCCTTTTTCCCTTTGGGCTTATGGCCTGGCACCATTGGTAAATTCATGATTTACTTTCCTATTACCCTTTCAGTTGTTTTGGGTTCTTCCCTGTTTGTGGCCTTGGTCATCAATGCGATGCTAACGTCAGACTTTATGAAAGTTGAAGAGGAAAAATTGAAAAACAAACAGGTAATACGATGGAGTTTGATTTTACTCATCATTGGAGTTATATCTCTTGTTGTTGGATTTGCAGCGGATATTGGAGCCTTTAGAGGGCTTGGTAATTTAGCTATTTTGGCCTCAATTTTACTTTGGGTTTATAAATTATTTTTATTAAAAGCCATTTATTACTTTCAATTTACTTTCCTTAAGAAATTGGAAAATATATACGAGAGTTCTTTGAATTTTGCTCTTTATAAGAAAAAAGCATATTTAGTTTTCTTTGGAACTATTGGTATATTGATTTTATCATTTGTCTTTGTGGGAATTGTTCAGCCTAAAGTTTTATTCTTTCCTGAGAATCAGCCGAATCAGATAATGGCTTACATAGAATATCCTGAAGGTACTGATATCAAAAAAACCAATGAACTAACGAAGAAAGTAGAAGAACAAATTTTCGATGCTATAGAAAAATATGAAGATGAGGATGGGTATAATTTCATGGTAGAATCCGCAATTTCCCAGGTAGGTAAAGGTTCTGGAAACCCAAGAGCAAATGCTGGACAAACTAATGAAATGCCACATCGAGGAAAGGTCACTCTATCCATGCGAGAATTCAAGCTTAGAAGAGGTGTCAAAAGTAGTCAGGTTCTCGAAGAAGTGAGAGAAGCTGTTAAAGGTTTTCCAGGTGTTTCTATCATTGTTGAAAAAGATGAAGCTGGACCACCAGCCGGATATCCGATTAACATTGAGTTGAAAGGCGAAAATTACGATCTTATGTTGGCAGAAGCTGAACGTATGAGAGAATTCATAGAGGAAACTGGAATCGAAGGTATAGAAGAATTGAAAATAGATATCAATAAATCTAAACCTGAATTGAACGTTAAAGTTGATAAAGCCAAAGCAGGACAACTTGGTATTTCTACTGCCCAAGTTGGACAAGTGATTAGGCGTTCTGTTTTTGGAGAAGAAGCCTCAACTTTCAAAGATGATGAGGATGACTATCAAATTAATGTTAGGTTTAATGAGGAGTTTAGATACGATGAAAACACAATTTTCAACCAACCGGTCACCTTTAGAAACAATAAGGGAGAGATTATCCAGACACCCATTTCAACGTTAATTGAAACTGAACCTACATCAACATTCTCTTCGATTAACAGGAAAGACTTAAAGCGTGTTATTACTGTTTACTCCAATGTTCTTGGAGGTTATAATGGTAATGAGATCGTCACTCAGCTGGAAAAAGAATTGGACTATTTTGAAATAGATGAGAGTATTGATTACAAATTTACAGGTGAACAAGAAAAACAAGATGAAAACCTAGCTTTCCTACTGAAAGCACTTTTACTTGCTGTTGGTGGAATTCTGTTGATCTTAGTCGCTCAATTCAATTCTATTTCAAAACCCCTTATCATATTAATGGCAGTTATTTTAAGTTTGGGTGGAGTGTTTTTTGGACTAGGTATTTTTCAAATGGATTTTATCATTATTATGACGATGATGGGTATTATTTCTCTCGCAGGAATTGTAGTCAACAATGCTATTGTACTTGTAGATTATACACAAATATTAATTGATCGCAGAAAAGAAAAATTAGATATTGAAGATGATGAAATGCTAACAAAACAGCAATATTTTGAAGAAATTGTCGCGGGAGGAAAATCGCGCTTACGTCCAGTCCTGCTAACGGCAATCACAACAGTTTTAGGTTTAATTCCACTGGCTGTAGGTTTGAATATTGATTTCTTTGGACTTTTCGTCAACTATGCTCCAAATGTCTATATTGGTGGTGACAATGTAATTTTCTGGGGGCCGTTGGCTTGGACTGTGATTTTTGGTTTGATTTTCGCCACTTTTTTGACTTTGATTGTAGTGCCCGTCATGTTCTATTTAGTCACCAGAGCCAAATTAAGATTTCGAAAACAGCCGGAGACTGTAAGTAGCTAATAATAAAAGATTTGGTAAATGACAAATTTTGAATTAATTTTAAAAAAATTCAATTACAGATGACCAAATTTGGTGAACTCATTGATGAACAAAAACCCATTCTACTCACTTTCTTTGCAGACTGGAGTGAGGATTGTGAAAATATTCATGATCAACTTAAGGATGTAAGTGCAGCTTTAGGAGACAAAGCCAAGCTCATAAAAATTGATGCAGAAAAAAACAAGCAATTATCTGAGGCTCTAAAAGTTAAGAATCTTCCTACTTTTATGCTATATAGACAAGGAGAGATGATATGGAGACAGAGCGGTAAGCTAGATGCAAATGACCTTATTGTGTTGCTTGAAGACAATTCTTAGGTAAGAAAAAAAGAAACTGCAAAATAATGTGTTTTAGTTTTGTCAAAATTAAAAATGGACTTATATTTGCAACCGCAAAACGCGTAAGTTCTTAAAAATACATTGGAGAGGTGGCAGAGTGGTAATGCAGCAGATTGCTAATCTGTCGACGGTCAAACGTCGCCAGGGTTCGAGTCCCTGTCTCTCCGCTGATATATTTAGATGAAGCGAGACCCATCTAGAAGTAAAGTTTAAGTCAATATACATCATTCGGGGTGTAGCGTAGCCCGGTCATCGCGCCTGCTTTGGGAGCAGGAGGTCGCAGGTTCGAATCCTGCCACCCCGACTAAGAAAATCCAATCACACAAGTTGTGGTTGGATTTTTTTGTTTTAGAGCATCAAATCCAAAGGATTTGAATGTGAAAAAGACAAAAAAGACGTACAGGCGATAGCCTGGATTGGATAATCTTAAGCAACAAACCCATTTTCAGGATCTCCGACCACAGGGAGGTAATCCTGCCACCCCGACTAAGAAAAGCCAGTAATCAAAAGATTACTGGCTTTTTTATTTGTGATATGTTGAAAGTGATAGCTTTCATAAATAGAATAAATAAAAAGATATAAGCACCGATAGGTGCTGGCTTTTCTTGAGCAACAAACCTATATTCAGGATCACACACTTATCACGGAGGTCATACTGCCTTTAAAGCTTACCTAACTCCTATCAGCAACATAAAGTAGTTTCAATAAATCAATGGAAGTCAAAAGGTTTCTCCGAAGCATCGGAGCTGCGAACCCGACCAAGAAAAGCTAATAATTAAAAAGTCTAAGGTTCAATTTCTAAATCTTCCTGCTTTAGTAGCTATAAAGCTAATCACCAGAATTTGAAAGGCATGGAATAGCATAAGCGGTAACAACATAAGCCCCAAAGCTAAAGATTCTGGTAGCAGAATCTTAGAAAACACAGTCCCGTGTACCAGAGACTTTTTTGTTCCAGAAAACTGAGCTGTGATTTGATCCTGTCGATTAAAGTTGAGCCTTCTAGATATATAACCAATCGTAAAGTAAACTACAAAAAATAAAATCACAACGCCTAGACTGATTAAAACCAAATCAAAAACTTTTACTGTTGTAAAGACACCTTCCTCAAAAGATTCGGCGAAGCTTTTATAGATTATCAGGAGGATTATGGATTTATCAAACCAGGTTAAATACGCGGAATACTTCCGAACAAATTTGCCCAGATACTTCTGCAAAAATAAACCAAAGACGACTGGAAGGAGTATTTCTATAAGCAGCTTCAGGTAAATATCCGCCAGACTATAATCCACACTGGACTGTTGCAAGAAAATCCCCACCCATAGAGGAGTAATGACAATACCTATCAATCCTGAGATACTAGCGTTAAAAATAGCTGCGGATACATTTCCCTTTGCTAAAGACACCATAACGACTGAGGAAGATACCGTAGAAGGAAGTGCCGCCAGAAATAAAAAGGCTAACCATAAAGATTCAGTAGTATCCCCCTGGAAAAAAGGATAAAAAACGATGACTAAGAAAGGGAATAACAAAAAAGTAGATAACTGAACAAGTAAATGTAATCGCCAGTTTTTTAGACCTGAGACTAATTGTTTTAAACTTAACTTCAGACCATAAAAAAAGAATATCATTGAAATACCAATGCTAGCAATACGGTCTAATGGAATCACACTTTCACCCTCACCAAACTTTGGAAAAAAATATGCAATCACAATAGTCAACACTATTGCCAGAACAAATTTATCTATCTTCATTTACAGGAATTAAAAAAAATTAAATCTACAAAACTACTTGAGTAATTCTAAGTCAATCTACGTTCAGATTTTAACTATTAAAGATAGTATTCTATTAATTTCTTTGCCCTTTGATAATAGTGACCACCAAACAAGTTAACGTGAGCAAGTATATAATAGAGTTGCCATAAGGGAATCCGATTTTCCCAACCCTGTTCTAATGGAAAGGATTCATGATAAGCGTGAAACATCTTGTCGTCAAATCCTCCAAAGAGCTTCATCATGGCCAGATCCATTTCTCGGGGAGCGTAAGCTACTGCCGGATCAATTAAACAGGGTTGATCATCAGAATTGACCATATAATTACCAGACCAAAGATCGCCGTGAATTAAGGATGGAGGCTCATCGGGAATGATCTGCTCCAGCTTTTGATATAAGGTCTCTATGTTCTCAAATTCATAACCATTGTCCTTTGCCATTTTAAGCTGAGGCTTTAAGCGCTGCTCCCTATAAAATTCTGAAGCAGATGTTGCTTTGCCATTATACTGAGGCAAACTTCCTATATAATTGTCTTCTTTAAAGCCAAAAGTCTCCTGTGTGTTTAGATGCAAATCGGCTAACTGCTGGCCAAACAACTCCCAAAATTCCTGATTGATCTGTCCGGTAGGCTTATACTCCATCAACAAATATATATGAGAATCGAAATCTCCATAGCCTGGAACCTCAGGAATATAAATCGTCTCAGTTGCTCGTAAGGCAAACAACCCACTGGATTCTTTATGAAACATGTCTGGAAAAAAACTGGCCTTATTTACCTTGAGGACAAAATGCGCTTCCTTACATTTTAAATGATACACTGAATTAATATCTCCTCCGCTTAAAGGTTGAACTGATTTTATAGTAAAGCTGAAACGCTCTTCAAGGTGTTTTTTAAGATCTGCTGAAAGCATTGGAATAAAAGATTTATTATTAAAACTAAAGAATTCAGTTTGAAATTACCAAATAATTTAAAACTGAGTGGCGCTTAACCTGAGAAAGGATTGAATTCAACTTAAATCCTTCAGTTGATCTCTCCTCCCAGGACGGGGTTATGTGAAATTAAGATAGGTTATTTACAGATGATTTTGATCTTTAAGATATAGACAAAAGTTTGTTTTAGGATATCATCAATAAAAAATAAGGGTGCTTTCATTTAGTTTAAACCAATCCTTAGGATTGGAATTAAAATAGTCAGAAAAAGAGAAATTTGATACTGTTATAAAACCTAGTATTGCAAGCTTTTAAGAAATCTTCAAATCATATATCGATTTGAAATACAATAAAAGTGATAAACATATAACATCAAATTATTCAGGAAGTGAGGTAATTGATGTCATTTTAAATAGTAGCATTGGGAAAGATCGAGATAATCTTTATCAGAAATAATTAGCTGATAGCTTAAAGACTAATACATTTCAGTTTATAATTAAAAAACAAATAAAAGAAAGCCATTAAGAATAAAGAAAATACAACGTGAACGAAAATTAAATGCAAGTAGAAAAATTTTAAATGAACTTTTGCGGATCGTTATTAAAATAAATCAAGTTATTGCTATAAAGAAAAATGAAAACAACTGCAAAAACAAATCCAATAGCATAGTGGATTAACCATACAGAAGGATTGTTTTTGTTTTTACAATTTTCTAAAGTCTTGCTTCTTTTGAGAAAGTTATTTAGCATTTCTGGTCCTCTAAATTGTTTGTTTTTTTATTGGAAAAAAATTAGCTAAATAAGATCATACCATTAGTATGAAAATTAATATTAAATATAGGCAGTCAAATCATGGTTTTGAAAGATTAATTATTAATTTATTGGAAATCATGCATGAATATGACTTTGATATAAGAATTTAAAAAGATTTGAGTGAAGACGCCAAAAACAATAACTGAAAGCCTGTGTTTTAGGTCTTAAATTTAAAAGGCCAAAACTTTATATAAAAGTTTTGGCCTTTACTCAATAATGCACTAAAATTTAGTTATTATTCAATAACTATCTTTTTCGTGAATTTATTTGAGCCATCACTAATTTCCATTAAATAAACTCCTGATGATAAGCTGTTAAGATTAACTTCATGATTAAATCTTCCGAAAACATCATATTTTTTATTGAATAGAGAACGACCTCTTAAATCAAAAACGGTTAATTCAACATTTGTACTATTTACAGCATTAAACTCAACCTTGAATTTACCTTGACTAGGATTTGGATAAATTGTTAAATCCTGAAATTTAAAAGAATCTCCACTTAATGTAGAATTAACGTTAATAGTATAATCTTCAACTTCGGCATCATGACCGTTTTCACAAGGCAAAGGAAAGTTATTGGCATTAGGAGAAGTATATTTTGTCGTGACTCTCATCGTTGTATTCCCCAATAATGCATCTTCAGGAACTGTAAATAGTAAAGGAGAATTTGAAGTTGGATCATTTAAGACATTGACCGATGTTCCTAAATCGTATTGCTCTCCTGGATCATCAAAACTACAGTTTTGGTTCCAATCTATCCAAACGTAAGTAATGACTTGGAAGTTACCGTCACTATTTGCATTTACTGACAGTTCATACTCTTTGTCAATTGCTAAGTCAGTAACAATACCTGTATAATCACTATAACCAGAAGGTTTGCCAGTATTTAAGTTACTGAGGATGTCTGTTTCACCATCATTTATGATTACACCAGTAGTACTAGTATTGTAAGAAGTATTTCCGACAGATTCACAAGCACCACTTAGAATATTCAGGTTTACATTAATAGATTTAGAAATTGATTCAGAAGTTCCAGTAATTTCAATTAGATAATTATCTGGAGTTACATTTAAAAGGTTTCTAGCTTCAAGAGTAAATGTACCATCCTCATTTAAGCTAGGAGGTGTAAAGTTTAAAACAGCATCATTAGGTCCTACTGCAGAAAAAGTTGTAGTTTCAGAGAAACCATTAGAGGTTGAATAATCAAATACAAAACTTACAATATCGAGGTTACAAACATTCTGTTCTGCTGTAACTGCATTGATATTAAAATCAGGAGTAGAATCTAAATTAAAAGACTCAGAAACTGAATAAAAGATGTTATCTGCTGCTTCAATTAGTATTCTCGCATCTGACGTTGCACTTATATTTGGTAATGTAACCTCAGCAGAACCTGAATTAGGAACGCCCATAGCAAGTTCTGTAGAAAAATCTTGCCCATCTTCAGAAAAATAGATATTCACTATTTGGCAATTTATTGGAGCAATATCACTATCACCAACAGTCCAGTTTACTGTTTGAGTAGAGCCTGGAGCCCACGTAGGAGGAGTTTGTACAGAAAATGGTGTAGTGTCAACTGTAGTTACAACAACCTCGTCAGAACTTGTATTACCTACTAAAATCGAATTATCTCTTACTGTGAATAAAAAACTCATTGTTCTTGCAACTGAAGGTACAACTTCCCAAGTAGAAGCTAGTGAGCCAGATAACACTGTACTAAAAGCAGGCATAAAACGATCTGGTGAGGTTGTAGGAGATAAAGATCTAAATACTGGCCCAGCAGTAGAAACTGACTCAGGAGGCATCGTTGCAGGTGTTCTATCATTTTGCTCCCAAGTATAGGTAAGTATATCATCTACGTCTGAATCTGAAGCGCTACCTTTTAAAATAAAAGGTGTTGACTTAGGGATTGAATAATCAGCTCTTGCGTCGGCTACAGGAGCGTTATTAGCTGTAGGTGTATTTTCTGAACAACCACTGCTGTTTCCCTGAAAAACATTTAGCCACATTTCTTTAATGCTTTCACCATGAAAATAATCATCGCTATTATTCTGAACATTAGGCGCACAAATTCCAGCATAGCCCATTATAGTAGAAGCACTTCCTGGTTCAACAGAAACTGCAGATCTATTACAATTATTATTTTGAGTGTGATTAGCACCATACTGATGTCCCATTTCATGAGCCACATAGTCTACATCAAACGTATCTCCTACTGGAGCGGACTGACCTGTCACACCTCCTGCTTTAATACCAGTACATGGAGAATTTAAATACGCTACTCCACCGCCTCCGGTACTAAAAACATGACCAATATCATAATTTTCTGTTCCTATATTATTATCACATGTTGTTTGATTCTCTCCTAGCATAGATGATCCGCTGCCATTTGTGTAGGGGTCTGAATTTGTGTTAGGTCCAAGAAATATGATACTCTCATTTGGGACCATTACCATAGTAACACCCAAATCACGTTCATAAATACCATTCACTCTTGTCATTGAAGCGTTCATAGCTGCTACAACATCTTCAAGTGTTCCTCCATGATATTGAGCGTACTCTACAGTACAAGCTAAGGCTAATCTGTAAGTTCTAAGTTCACCGTCATTTGCGTTTTTTAAGGCTTTGAATTCCTCGTCTGAGATTTGATTTTTTACAGGAGTTGATTCAGTTAAACACTCAAAAGTATCCTCGTTTATATCATTAACTGAATTTATAAAGCTTATGTATATACTATTACTTAAACTATAAGGTTCAATGAAAACAGTTTTTCCAGCAGATAAGACCATCGAGCTCAATCCTTTTTCTTTAGAAATACTAAACCTTAAAATTGAAGAAGGATTATCTATTCCTTTACCTATAAAAGACCTTGTAGCTGGAAATTGTTCCTGAAGTTCTGGAGTCATCACAGATGCTTCCATCACATTAAACGATTCTAGAGATCCGTCTGCACTTGGAAAACTAATTATTTTCCCAGATTTGTTATCATTATCTCGCTTAGGAACACTTTCTAAAAAACGTACCATTCGTTCTTGATCTAATTTAAGAAAGCTACTAATCTCAGGTATTGATTTGTAGAATTGAGTATCTTCATTAGTTACTTGACTTTCATCTACTACGGTCCAAAAGGAATTTTGGCTCTGAGCAAAACCTAAATTTGCAAAGAAAATTAATATTAATAAAGCAATGTTAAAATGTTTCATAAAATCTATTTTGTTATGTTTGGCTTAAAATTAATATTATTTTAATATATCTAAAGAAAATTAGTAAAAAAAATATAATATGAACCTTAAATCAATCTTCTTGCTGAGCTTATTATTAAGTTTAATAGCTTGCAAAACCAATCATCAAAGCTTAGAATCAGAAAAACAAATACTAAGCATTAAAAACAGTTGTCCAGAAGATGGGAATTGTAACTTCGAAGTAATAGAAAACAGAAAACTAGATATAAAAACAGATGGTACTGGTGCTCTTTACCCTCAACTTTCTGATGGTAAAAGTAAGGTATTAAAATTTGAATATAATAGTGACCAAGACCCAAGAATAGCAGATGATAAATACACAGAGATTATATATATTGAAATTAATCCTAAGATACAAAACCTAAGACTAGAGGGTAAAGATTTGAAAGATGTTCAAATTTTATTTGGAAGATTATGCTTTTGTAGAGAACAGTCCGGGTATTTCACTGTTGAAAAGGGTGTTTTTCAGATTGAAACAAACAAAGATAAATCCGTAACTTATACTTTAGAATTTGAGGTTCCTGGAATTCCACAAAAAATTAAAGAATTTTCAATTACGAATTGGTAAGCGCTTCATTGGCTCATCGTACTTAAAACTTTAAGTGAATTAAAGTTTAAAATTTAATAACTCACATCATTAAAAATTGTATTATCAGATTCAGAAGGAACCTGTCAAAAATCTACCTGATTTCTCTAACCTGTTATTAAAACAAAAACTTCACTGATAATAAAAATTGAGTAGGTCGCAGTCTATAAGTACTTTGCACATAAGAAAAATCTGTGTTGGAAACGCGTACAAATTCATCGGTATTCAATACATTATTCCAACTCGCATTCAGGTCTATGCCTAGCTCGTCAAAGGTGTATTGATAGTTGAAATTCAAGAAGTAATTATCCTGATTTTCTGCTGAAATGTTATTGTAGTAGTATTCTGAATTGACACTGAAATATTGATGGTCTGCCAGATAGAAAAAAAGATCTAACTCATGTTGCTGAGTTTGTATCTCGTCAAAATTCCTAGCTTCAAAACGGGTTTGCAGCAGGCTATAATTTCCAGTATAACTGGCGCTTAACCAGTCGGTCACTTCAAATTCCAAACCTAGATCAAACCCAAGATTTTGATTTTCTATATCAGCTAGATTGCCGTTTAGGATTTGCTCGCGATTGGAAATGGTAAAATTGCTTCCTAGGCTTAAAGTCGTTTTTAAATCTCTAAAGTATTTACTGCCTTTAGCATTAATTCTATGAGAGTTTGAAAGATTGTCTTGCTCTATAGCTTCAAAAATCGTAGCAGCATTGAGTGCAATTTCGTTGCTGTACAACAAATTACGTTTTGTCCGATTAAAAGAATAGGAAAGATTGGCAAAGATGGATTTTAATGGATTCCTAAATCGAAGTCTCCAGGAGTAATTCTGACTAACGTTTTCTGGCAAAGGCGAATTGTACCGCTGAAGATTTCGGTAATTGTTGAATATAAATCCATAATACAATTGTTTCATATCACCAAAATCGTTATTGAGATTGGCTGAAATGCTGGTTTCCCAAAAAGCTGAAATTTTATTTCTCACGTACAGACTAGGTTCGAACGTGACGCGACTAATATCTTGATTTTCTTCTAATGAAGTATCTTGGATATCAAAACTCCTCAGATTGACAGGCGTGGTTAGCCTTATATTCCAGTCTCCTCTTTTATATACAAATTTACTGGTGGCATAAAAGCGAGTGCTTAAAAAATCAAGACTGTTTTGAAAATCACCACCTAAAGTCTCAACTCTATTGGTATCAAGAATCCTTAGCTGACTCCCTAAAGACTGGTTCTTTACAGAAACCCCTACTTCTGGAGAAACAGTGATGCCTTTTATTCGTTTGGTAAATCCCGCCGTATTATCACTGAAAAAGGTATTGGTTGCTACAGTTTGTTGCAATTCCCGGTAAGCTTCGCTGTCATTTACCGAGGCTTCAAACTGGCCGGGGCTCACATTCAGGCTTTGATTGGCTTCGGTATACCCCGTGTTGGACTTAAAGGTGACCACCTGCTTTCCTACAGGCTGCAAAAACCGTAATTTATTACGAATCACTGAAAATGGGTTTGAAAGCTGTTGCTGCACCTGACTGTTTCCCGTGTTAATAGATCCGCGTTGAGAATCCCAAAATCCATTGACCTCCAGTTCGTTTTTCAAATAATTGTCGTTTGTATTTCGTTCCAAAATAAACTTGGATTGCAGCGTACTCATAAACAAATCGTTGTTGGTGTTTTCTGACAGATCGATAGTATCGGTGGGAGTGAAAAAACGAGTTTGCGTCTTCCCGATTTGTTGCTGGGCATCATTAAGATAAGAGATATTGGTTTTGAGATCGACGTCTTTTTTAAGCCGTATCAAATAATTGGCAGACCCCAAATGCACATTATTATCCAGCCAGCGTTCTTGAGAAAAAGGTGGCTCTACCAGTTGCCGTATCGATAGCCAGTCCGTCTTTGAAATGTCAAACTCTTCCCGACCAAAATCTTCTATAGAAAAATCTCTGATTTCTCTCGAGACATCGCTTCCCGTGTTATTAGCCTGGTAAGTTACAATGGCCTGATTCTTTTTGGTAAACAGCATAGGCGTAATTTTGGCTTTCCACAACAAAGGTGAAAATCCAGAACCTAGTTCGGCATTGCCGCTTACAGTCACTTCTTTTTTAAGTCTGATGTTGAGCGAAGCGCGTTCCGAAAATTCCAGACTATCCAGCATTTTGATAGGTTGGTGATTTTCCAGAATTTGGACTTGCGAGACATCTTTGGCAGCGATATTATTATTGGCCAAATTGTAGCGGCCTTCCAGCAAGTCCAGACCTTCTATGTAGTATTTTTCAATCGGCTTTCCTTGATACTTGATCTGGCCACCAGGCATCACTTCTATCCCAGGCATTTTTTTGAGCACATCAGCGATTACGCGGTCTTTTTGATCTGAAAATGCCGAGACCGAATAGTTGAGCGTGTCGCCTCTTTGTTCTATTTCTTTGGATTCGACCAGAACTTCCTTGAGTTCTTCAGATGAGGGTGAAAGCTGGATATCGAGCTGCTGATCTTTATTCTGAATGTGTTGCTGCCAGCTTGCATAGCCTATGTACGATACTTTAAGAAAGAGCGAATCTAATTCTGAATCCAACTTGACGTTGAACTCACCTTTACCTCCACTGATGCCATAAGCTAGAATAGTTCCTGTAGAATCTTTACTGACCATCACAGTTGCCCCGCTTAATCCTTGATTATTTTCATTACTGACTTTACCAGAAATTGTGGATTGCGCAATACCTGAAACACTAACTAAGGTGAATAAATAAAAGACAACTTCCCTCAAATTATTACAGTTCAATGGGGTTGTTCTTCTTCTTTAATTCACCCCTATGCTCTTTCATTAATTTCTCTTTTTGTCCAGGCTTAAATTGAAAACTTATTCCAGTTTGCTCCATGGCACCGATAGGGTTGGCATTGTACTCTTCTTTAATTTCCAGAAAACTGGATTTGTCAGTTTCTAAATATTCCTCGTTGGTTTGAGTATTGAATATTGGTTCTTTTAAACTTTTAAAACCTGTTAACTCAAACACATAAAATTCCTTTTCATCAGCTATTTCTACAATCAGCCCAGGCAAACCATTAAATTTGTATGGGCCGTCAGAAATTGGAATTTCAGTAGTAAACCAGGCTGTGTAATGTCGCCCAGCATAATTTGTTTTTACTTTTTGAACTGCAAAACCTGCTATTTCTTTTGTTTCAGATAAAATGTACCACTCTAGGTTCGAAAAGTCCTCAATATATTCGTAATAATCTTTTATTATTTTCTCCCTATACCTGATTTCTCGAGAGGCTAAACCTTTTATTATGTAATACTCAAATTCAGTCTTTGGCATTTTAGATCGCATTTCACTATAACTTTGCGGCGTGCGTTCGCGTTGACTATAAACGCTTTGTATCGAGTCTCCAATATGTTTTCCTTCACTAGAAAATCTAGAACTTGCTCCCCCAGTAAAAAGCAGCATGCTTTCGCTTTGGACTGATTCGACATCTGTAGAGTCGATTTGCCAGGTTAACTCGTAAGTGACTTTGTATTTAAATTTATCGGTTAACTCTTGTGCTTGAGAACATAGAAAGAGTAAATTAAAAATGAGGAAGGGAAATGAATATTTCATAAGATAGTTTTATTCTAATTCTATAGGGTTATTACGTTTATCAAACTTTTGTTGGACCTTTCGCTTTTCTTTAGAGCTTAGACCAAAAGAAAATCCTTTTTGATTTAATCTTTTAAAATAATCAGAATAATAATCTTTTTTAGAATTGTAAAAATCATGTTTAGTCGTCTTTACATAGCCATCGTTCGTATTTAGATACTCTATTTTTTTACCCTTATCTAAATCTTTAAAAGAAATCAATTGATAGCTATAATGACTTTCGCTATCTTCTATTTCGACAATTAAACCGGGCAAACCATCAAATTTATAAGGACCTTGTGGAATTGGAATTTCTTCTGTAAACCAGGCCGTGTATTCTCGTCCTCCAAATTTGGTAATAGCTTTCTGTACTTTGAAGTTATTGATAACTTTCTTTTTTTGTTTAATATCCCAAGTATAAGGCTGAATGTCTTCTTCATACAAAAATTTATCACTACCTATTCTTCCAACGAAGAATAATTGATTTGTGTGATAGTTTTTGTAAATAACTTCAGAAAATTTAGTCTTTGGGATGTTTTTATTTGAGAGATTAATAGATCCATTAAAATTTTCTACCATTTTTTTAGTAATAGAATCACCTATTCGTTTATTGACACTTATAAATTTAGATGTGTGTTCCCCTACGAAAAGATAAAAATCTTCAGTTGATTTTTTGTCTAAATTAGTAGAATCTGAAATATATTCTAATCGGTAAGTAACTTCAAAATTAGCTGTAAAATCTTTTAATTCACTTTGTGAGATTGCCTGTATACTGACTATAACCAGTAGTAAAAAAAATATTCTCTTCATTTGATTTTCATTAAAAAGGTTCGTTATTTCAACGAACCTTTGAATTAAACTTATCTTAACTAGTCGGTACAAAGATCTTCATCAATTGATCGAATCTCATTCATTAAAGCTTCTGTGTCATCAAAATCGCAGGCTACGCCTTGAATACCACATGTAAGTGTAAAAGGCGAACATTCAAATGCTTCAACTATATTTTCCGAAGTATAAGAACTAGCAAATGTTGCTGAACCTACAGACAATAAAAAAGCCGTTCCTAAAAAGGAATTTTTTAATAATTTAAAATTTTATGAACTCAGAATTTTGAGTTCGATTAAACATTTTGTTTTAAATCAATTTGACCACTTACAAACCCAATTTATTTTATAAGTTGTCAAATAAAAACTGTACAGTTGGTGTTGCAACACCTTGTAACTAAGTCATAAAAATTGGAAGTATGATTTAATTACGTCTACGAACGTATAATTAAAATCATAACTACAAAGCATATAAATGTTAAATGTTCAATCAAAAGGCAAAATGTACGGTTTAACCGTAACAGAATTACGGTTAAACCGTACATTTTAGCAATAAAAACAAATTTATATAATGAAAAATATAAAAAGCAAAGCTTATCGAAATTAAATCACAAGCTAATCCTTCTAATCATTTAAGAGACGGAGTTCTATGCTTCGTACAGCATTAACTACTAAGCAAAATGAATAAAATAAAAGAAATAAAATTGAAAATAGCTTAAACTTCATAAGTCGGATGTAGTTAGTGAACAAATAAAGCTAAGCAAAAAAACTCTATTAACTGATAAATTAGTTAAGATTAAGGAATTAGTTAGTTTAGCTATTGGATGATTATCCTATTTTAGATAAAACCTTTTGTAACTCATCTTGCTTCAGATGACTCATCAAGCTAACTAAAGCTTAAGGCTGAATGTCGAGATATATGAAATTAGTTCTGCATGAATTCAGAAGAAAACTGAAATGGCATTTACACAGAGGTTCTATAATTAATATAAAAATAGAATTTAATCTACACTAAAGACTTTTCGAATTGAAATTGGTTCTCCGTCTTTAGTGAATCCTTCCAGTTCAATTTCAAATTTACCGCTCAAATCGGAAGTGAAAAAATTGACTGAATTTTTAGTTTTAAAGTTGGCATTGGGATTCCACCAGAGTTGATATCTATAATCGGGAATGCGATCTAAATCTTCATTTTTATAGTCAGGGCTATAATACTGCTTTCGGCTTTGTGATGTAATGATTTTGGCAGATTTCATATACGAACCTCTTAACTCTTCCGGGAAGTCACCTTCTTTAGTTTCTATCGTGACTATACCCTGAAAGGTTTCTGGTCCATAAAAAGTTTTCCTTGTGAGAAGCCCTATAGTTTGGATTCTTTCTGCTCCAAAAGAAATCAATTTACTGTGATCCTGAACAACTACTCCGTCAACAATCAACAATGCGGGTTGTGTAAATTGACCATTGAAATTTTCATTCCTAACAAATATGCTGTAGGTTTCATCTTTGCTTTTTTCAACACGGCCAGATTTTATTATTTCTACAAAAGTTTCACTAACTTCTTTGAATCTTTTATAGTCATCCAGATTGTATTTGATTAATTCACCATCAAAGAAATAAGCCTTATCTTCTGGAATAAGCACTTGATCTGCTTTGGTAATGGAAAAGGCATTTTCAATTTGATTATTTATACTTTTTTCTAGAATATAATCTTTTAGATTTTTTTGAATTGTGGGTTGCTTTCCAAAATTCAATTTTGAAAAATCTGGGTAGTTATCTTTATATAATCCTACAGAAAAATCATCTTTATTATAACCTAAAAGTTGAAATAAGACTTCATCGACTGATGATCCATTATTTACGGTGAAATTAAATTCACCCGTATCGTCTACTGAAACAATGTTTACGTGATTTTTCTCACCTGCAAAGGATACTATTAAATTGTTACTTTGAAAGGTTTCTTTATTTCCTCCTCTTATTCTACCTCTATAAAAAGAGCCTCTTACTTCAGGTAAGATTAAAGTATCAGAAAAATCCCAAGCATTTCTGTTATAGATTTCCGAGAAATTGGTGCTTTTAACTCTCTTAGGTTTATCAAAATCATCTATTCTCCTCACGGAAATTGAAAAATCACCTCTTACTTTATTAGTATTATCGATAGATAAGATTACTTCTTCTCTCTTTGAAAACGAATTTTTATTCAGGTCTAAACTGAATTCATTCGAAGTTTGAGTTTTGACTTTTTGTATTGTTGCTTCAATACTATCGTTAAGAATAAGGCCTTTATTTGATTTTTGATATGGATTTAAAATATGAATGTCCTGTTCAAAATAATTTCCTTTAGCATTCAGCATCCATGAGGTATAGCCTAGCATTTTATAGGCTCCAGAAGGCAAATCTGAAGGAATAAAAAAATCTGAATAAGCCTGTCCATTGTCTAAATCTAATTTATGCTGAAAAACTTCTTCTCTATCTGAATTCACTAAAGTCACCCATCCAGTTTCACTAAGATTACTTAGCTTATTTGAACCAGAATTAACGCAATAAAATTTATAAAGTAATTTTTCTCCGCTCAGTAATAAAGTGGTATTAACGTGAATGTAGACCTGCTCCTTAGGAACTTCGTTTTGTAAAAATTTTATATCGATTGTCTTTTGAGAATATGACCAATTCACAAATCCAATACAGGAAATAAAAATTAAAATAATATTTTTTATCATTCGTTTAGTTTGTGATTATTCTTCCCAAAATTCAGGCTTTTCATTAGAACCAAAAACTGTACAATCTACACATCGTCTCGGAACCACTAAAACTGGCTGTTGTTGATTTAGTGGTAAAGGCAAAGGGGTCTCATACCACCTAATTGCGTTATTTGCAATTTGTTGAATCAAGAGTCCTATTTCTGGAAAAGTGACTTCACAAGCTGAATTGGGAACAAATTTTGGCCTTATATTTTGCGGATCATAAAAATCTTCATAATTAAAATATATCCTTTTAGTTGAAACTGATGAAATATCAAAAAAGCCAATTATTTTTTCTTCCTGATTACTTATATTAGAAATATTTCCTGCGAAAAAACCCGGCTGAATTTGAGAAAAGAGATTGTCTGAATTTGAAAGTTTTTCTAAAATTTCAAAATAGGTGTAAGCTTCTCTGCTTATCACATATTGTTTCACAAGGAGACTATACCTGTTAGATATTTTGGGTTCGTCTGAATCGACAAAATTTATCAAAAGGTTGTTTACACTGTCTTCTATAAGTGAATTGGTATTTGCAAGAATTAAGTCTTGAGATTGATTTGTTTGGTAACATGTGTATTCTTCTTTTAATTTCGGAACTAATTTAGCAATCCCATCTTCTATAATAATGTCATTTGTTTTAAACATGTTAGAAGTAAATTTAAATGTCTCGATATACTCATAGCGGTAATAATTACCAATACCGGAAATGTTTTGATTATTTAAGGTAATTGCAACACCATCTTCTCCTTGTAAGGTTATTCTGTTTGCTTCTAATTCACCAATACTGCTAGTCATTGGCAACTGCATAGATTCAGATTCATAGTCTTGGCCATTTACTGAAATTCTGAGTTGATAGTCAACTCCTGATTCAGCAGCAAAACTATCCCTAGATATATATATTCCTGGTTCGGTTTCTTCAAAAACATGTTGACTATTCCCTACTACCCTAACATCAGCTCCAGATAAGGGATTTGGTCCAGTTGTAGCTATGGCGTAAGTTTCTGAAAGTTTGATCTGATGCTGCTTCACTTCATTAGTCACAGTTCCTTCTATGACAATAGCACTTTCAAACCCTTCGGTTTCTAATGGAATTTCTTCAACACAGGAAACTGCAACGATAGCAGTAAATAAAAATAACAGTATATATTTTGATTTTAATTTCATCAACGTTTCAAATTATTTTAGAATCTAAAATTATAAGTTATTGTAGGAATTGGAATAGCAAAAATAGAACTCTGATATGCTTTTACCTCACCATTATCAGTTACAAAAAATACCGAGTAAGGATTATTCCTGCCCAAAACATTATAAACTGAAATATTCCAAAAACTATGTGCAAATTTTTCTATTTTATGGTTTCCTTCTACATTAAAGCTTAAATCCAATCGATAATAATCTGGGATTCTAAATTGATTTCTATCACTGTACATAACATATTCAGAATTATTAAAATTATATTTTCCAATAGGATAAGTTACTGGTCTTCCCGTTTGGTAAACAAGGTTGGCTGAAAAACTAAAGCGTTGCGTAAGTTTATAATTCATTACAGCACTAAAATCATGAGGTTTATCAAAATTGGTGGGGAAAAAATCGCCATTATTTACAGTCTCTTCCTGAAAGTCACCTGCTAATTTTACAAATGACCTAGAATAGGTGTATCCCAAATATCCGTTTAAAGCCCCCTTCTTTTTTCTAAGCAGTAATTCTACTCCGTAAGCCTTTCCGTCACCTTGCAAAACTTCAGTTTCAATATTATTGTTTAAAAACAGGTCAGCGCCAACTTTATAATCCAACAAATTGTCTGCAGTTTTATAATAACCTTCTAAACTTAGTTCATAGATATTGTCATCAAAATTTTTAAAAAATCCTAATGCGTATTGATTTGCTCTTTGTGGTTTTATAAATGAATCTGAAAGTTTATAAGTATCGGTCGGAGCAGCTGTAGTGTTGTTTGATAAGGTATGAATATACTGATAGGTGTTATTATAGCTCAATTTCGTCGAAAAGTTAGGTCTAAGGAAATATCTTCCGGAAACTCTAACTTCTGGACCTCCATAAGTTTCTATGACCTCACCACTATCATAGCTTTCTACTCCAGTATTTGTCGTTTCATTTCTGGGCAAACCATCTTCATAAGTATTTATTTCAGCTGGTCCAAAAGCTGTATAAAATGAATACCTTAAACCAGCATTTATTAGAAGTTTATCACTCACCTCAAAGCTATCTTCTATGTAAACAGCAGTCTCAACAGCTCTTTCTTTAGGAATGCTAAGTGGCTCTATCAATGATTCTGAATTTCCCGGTCGCACTTCACCTGGTGAGACGTTATAGTATTTTGCGCTTATTCCATAATTTAGAGTATGTGCTTTATTATGTAAATATTTCATCTTCAATTTTACTTCAGACTCGTTGATCGTGTAACCAGAGTCAAAATTATTATCAAAGTCACTTTCATAGTCTAAGTTGAAATTATAGTTAGAATTGGTTGCTACTAATTCTCCCTGGTGTTTTTCATTTAAAACCTTACTGTAAGAAAGAGCAAACATTCTATTTGTATAACTAAATAAAGAATCTGAGGTTATACTGAAAACGTCACTACTATAGTAACCACTTACATTTAATTCGTCCTTATTATCAAATTCGTGATTATACTTTCCTACAAAGTCATAAAATGAGGCCTGGCTATCTTGTAAAGCTTCATCATCTATAGTATTCAAAATCCAGTCAGAATAAGTGCCCCTTCCACCCACAATTAAGCTTGATTTACCTTCAACAATGGGTATCTCAAGGCTTACGTTACCAGTTACAGGTCCAATGGAAACTTCACCCTTAAATTTTTCTTTATCTGCTTTTCTCGTATTAAGATCGAAAACAGAAGACAACCTTCCTCCATATGCAGCAGGAATACTGCCTTTGTAGATACTTACATTACCAGTAGTAAAAGGGTTTAAGCCTGAAAATATTCCAAAGAAATGTGTAGGATTATAAATCACTCCTTCATCCAGTAAAATTAAATTCTGGTCAGTCTTTCCTCCTCTCACATTATAACCACTTGCAGCCTCTCCTGCAGTGCTAATACCAGGCAGAGTGGTTGCAACTTTTAGGATATCTCGTTCGCCTAAAACCAGAGGAATTGTTTTAATTTCAGAAACATTTATTTTTTCTACTCCAGTCAATGCAGATTTTACATTATCTCTTGCGTTTGCTTCTATCAAAACTTCCCCTAATTCTTCAAAGTTTTTTTCTAATCGGAAATTTAAGACGCCATCGCTATAAACCACCAAGCGCTTTTTCAAATTTTCTACACCAATACCCCGCATTTCAATCAAATTCACTCCTTTTGGTAGTCTGATATTATAATTTCCATCGATATCGGTTACTGTTCCGCTATTTTGATTTGGGACTAAAATATTTAAACCCGAAATAGGTTCACCTTGTTTCGATATTACTCTTCCTTCAAGTTGATAGGAATTCTTTACGGAACGCCCATCTTCCTTCCCTATCAATATAGTTTCAACAGCATTAGATTTTTTTGTACTATTCACATAGAAAATAGGATTAGCTGCTTGATTTTTTTCTTTAACCCCATCTGCTTCAATTCCCTGTATCTCCTCTTCAGTTTGGAGAAAACCATCTGCTAACTCATCATAAATTATGCTACCCCGGGTAAGGATCACACGATTTTCTTTTATAAAATAGTTGATATTTGTTTCTTTAAAAATATCATTTAATATATCAGAAAGTTTTGTTTGCGAATATTCGCCAGACAATTTTTTAAGACCTAACCAATTTTCTTCAAAGAAGAATTGATATTTAGTTTTCTCTTCAATTTCAATTAAGACCTCAACAATATTTTTATTTTCGAAGCTTAAGGATATTTTTGAATCAGCTGTTTGAGCATAGAGAAGAGAGTAATTAAATATTAATAAAAAAAGTAAATATTTTCTCATTCTTTAATATCGTTTGAAGCAATTAAGAGAAGGGAGTTCATTTTATCAGCGAGTCTTATCATAAACGCATCAGGTTGATTTCTAGATTGCTTTCTAAAATCTTTATAAAAATCTCTGATGTCTTTTTTGTAGTCAGGGAATCGTGAAAATAAATCCCTACGGTTGTCTAAGTCAAAAAACTGTTCATTAATCTGAAAAACATAATCTGGATTAGCCGTACTAAATTCAATATAGGCCACACTTTTATCTCTGAGTTCCTTCTTGTCTTTTACATGCTTTTTGAAGATTTTAAAATCTCTATTTTCACTTATAACTTCGTAAAACCCTTCGATATCAGGATCATTTTTGGCTTCTAAATATTTGAATTTATGACCATGAATCTGAAAATTATCAACCATATCACTGAATAATTGAAAAAAGGAACTCTTCTGATCATGTTGAAGGTACACCATCAACACATCGTTATATATATTGAATTTTAAGGGGACATTATTATATAATTGTCCATCATAAATCACCCAACCTTTTTGAAATTCATCAGATTGAAAAAATTTATGCTTTTCGTTAATCATTCTATCCTCCTCCACATATTCTACACCTCGAAATAATGAAGAATTTTCAATCCCAGTTTGATTGTCGTACCAAGAATAAATTTCTGCTTCCGAAAAACTTTGACCGAAACATGAAAAACTGATAAATAGAGATAGAAAAGATAAAGTATAATTTATGTACATTAAAAAAGTGATAAAGAAGTGATCTAATATTTCATAAAAACTAAAGAGATCAAATGTTTTTCTATTGATTAAAAAAATTATGACGTAAACTTAAATAAATTTATCAGTAAACCTAAAAAAACTAACAATAATACTTTTTTCACAAAGTACATCTTCACATTTTTTATCAGAAAAATTTAATTTCAAATTTGTTGAAAATATAATGGCTTAAGAAAGCCTTGTGGAACAACCCAGCAAAAGCATTTAAAATAAAATCACAATTCAATAAAAAAACTATTTTTGTGCTTTCAAACTAATGTTATGTCTTTAAAGAAAGCTTCCCTTCTTATCCTCATCATTCTGGTGATCGATCAAGTTTCAAAAATTTATATCAAAACCAATTTTATGTTGGGTGAAGAAGTCGATGTGTTAGGCTGGTTTCGTATTCTTTTTGTAGAGAACGACGGTATGGCGTGGGGAGCAAAGATTCCAGGAGCTTACGGTAAAATTCTTTTGACTTCTTTTAGGATTGTGGCTATTTTCTTTATTGGCTACTGGCTGTGGGATTCTGTCAGAAAAAAAGCCCCAAAAATATTAATCATTTCCATTTCTTTAATTCTTGCCGGAGCGATTGGTAATATCATTGATTCTGTGTTTTACGGAGTGATTTTCGACAGTAGTTTAGGTCAAATTGCTACACTTTTTGCTGAAGAACCTTATGGCGAATTACTGAAAGGAAAAGTAGTAGATATGCTTTATTTCCCGCTATATAATGACACCTTACCCAACTGGATTCCTTTCTGGGGCGGTGAGCGATTTGTGTTTTTTGAACCTGTGTTCAACATTGCTGACACAGCAATAAGTACTGGGTTTGGACTTCTATTGGTATTCAATAAAAAGGCATTCCCAAAGAAATAGATTCTAAGATTTCTTAGGTTGAATTTTAAGCAACAGCTGGTAAGCTTCGATTTTATCTTCGGAATTTACTGGATAAGGTGCCAAATTTTTCAAATAAACAATGTGAGTTGAAGTAGAGAAAATCTCTTTATGGAAACCTAACGCCGGAATCGTTATTTTCTTAGCAACAGTTTCAGAACCATCATTAATTTCAATTATCACATCAGCCTCCCCTGGCCAAACACACGTAACTTTCTTTGGGCACCTCCCATCACTTACCACTCTTTTGAAACTCAGCCTATATCCATCAATATCTACCTGTTCCAACAGCTTTAGTTTGGTTAAAATCTCAGGAACTTGAACTTCTTCTGTGGTATTTTTATTTTCTTCTGAGTTTTGAGCGTTTAGACTCAACGATAGCGATAATAAACTTATAACTAAAAGGTAAAATTTCATGTGTCGTCCAGGTTTACATTTCCAAAACTAAAGGTAATAGAAAAAGCTTAATAGATCACTTGTGTTTTTTTTTTTCAGAGGTAAACCGTGATTGAAAAAAAATAATGAATATGAATTAAATTAGACGTAAAAAAGACAACTCATCAAATAGCGGGAATTTCCTCTCTTGATTTAGTTTCCTTCCTTTAAAGAGATGGAATAGAGCATTTTGACACACTTAAGATCTTAATTTAATAGTTATTAAAAAGATAGCACTACTCTACCCTAAGCCTACATCCAAAATCATCATTACTACAAAACCACCTATAAAACCTAGTGTTGCCAAATCGGTATTTCGGTCTTGCTGTGATTCTGGAACCACTTCTTCTATAACAACAAATATCATAGCTCCTGCAGCAAAGCATAAAGCGTAAGGTAAAATCGGTTCAAAAGTCAAGACTGCCCAGGCTCCTAGTACCGCAGCAAATGGCTCGACTATAGCCGACAAATGACCATAATTAAAACTTTTCCAGCGAGAAAGTCCAAGTCCACGCAATGGCATGGCTACTGCGAAGCCCTCTGGGAAATTTTGTAACCCTATTCCTATAGCCAGGGCAACCGCACCACCGATACTCGCTCCTTCTAGTCCTGCCGCAGCTCCGCCAAACAGCACACCAACCGCCAAACCTTCGGGAATGTTATGTAAGGTAATCGCAAGCGTGAGTAACACTGATTTATGCCATTTGGTCTTCACCCCCTCTTTTCTGCTTTCTTTAAAATTGATATGCAAGTGGGGTAAAATTTTATCTAAACCGAAAATAAACATAGCTCCAAGCACAAACCCCACAACTGCAGGGATTACTTTTATGAATCCTTCACCATCGCTCATCTCAATCCCTGGAGCCAGCAAGCTCCAAAAACTCGCAGCCACCATCACCCCTCCCGTAAAACCAAGCATAGTGTCAAAAACTTTTCTGTTCATGGATTTAAAGAAAAACACCAGTGAAGCACCCAACCCCGTAACCAGCCAGGTGAAAATGGTGGCAATAAGTGCCGCCATGACAGGATCTTGAGCTTCAAAAAAAGAAATTATATTCTCCATAATTAAATTTTGATATAAATGTTTACTGTTACCATTGTGGAAACTCTCAAGGTTTTATCTTCTATTTTTAACAACATAGACCCGTCAAAATCTTCCTTGTCGAGTACCTCAATGGTTTTTCCTAAAGCAATATTGTTTTTATCTAAGTATTTCAAAAATTCTGAAGAGGTATCTTTTACACCAACCAAAGTTCCCTTTTCACCTTTTGACAAATCCGATAACAAAGTTTTATTAGCCACCTGAAAGTTACCTTTAGCATCTGGAATAGGATCTCCATGTGGATCTCGCTTGGGGTAATTCAGGAATTTATCTAACTCTAAAATTAATTTTTCTGACTTGATATGTTCCAATTCTTCAGCTACTTCATGAACTTCATCCCAAGAAAAATTGAGCTTCTCTACCAGAAATACTTCCCACAACCTGTGCTTTCTTATGATTTGCAAAGCAGTATCCCGGCCAGAGTCTGAGAGATAAACCCCTTGGTACTTTTCATAAACCACAAGCTTCTTATCCGATAGCTTTTTAACCATGTCAGTTACAGATGAAGCTTTGGTTTGCATTTCTTCTGCTAATGCATTTGTACTTACACCAACTTTGGAATGTTTCTGTAAATGAAAAATAGCTTTCAAATAATTTTCTTCAGATAAGGAAAACATAAATCAATTTTAAGTTTAACAAAAGTAATGATTTTATTTAATCTTATAAAATATTTAGTTTTAAGTATTATTATTTTTAGCTTTGTCTAAAATTAAATTAATAAATAATGAAATATAATCTTTTGGCCGCCTTATTTATACTTGGTTTCGGAACTTACTCTCAAACGGGGAGCATCGAAGGAAGTGTGAGTTTTAAAGATGAAGCTGGATTATCAGCAACTATTAAAATAATTGGAAAAAATAATTACACGATAACAAACCAGAATAATACATTTTCGTTTCAGAGTTTACCTGTAGGAACTTATAAACTGAAAGTAACTTCATTAGGCTATATCGACTTAATTGAGTCGGTAGAAGTGAAACCAGAGGAAATCACTAGTGTTCAATTTCAACTACGTCCAAAAAACAACACCTTAGAAGAAGTGGTGATTATTGACAAGCAAACAGGCTTAAATTCGAAAACACCATACAACTACACACCTGTGAGTATGGATCGAATTGAAAATAAAAGCAGTCCTTCCGGGGTTATGGGAATTCTTCGTGAAGTACCTGGTGTTTATGGAGCTGAATTTGGCCAGGGAATTGTAAAACCCTTTATTCGGGGGCTTGGGTTTAGTCGTGTAGCCACCATTTTTCAAGGCAATAAATTAGAAAATCAACAATGGGGTGCCGACCATGGACTTGGGGTAAATGACCTTGGCGTGAAACGCATCGACGTCATTAAAGGACCTGCCTCTGTACTTTATGGATCAGGAGCTTTAGGCGGAGTCATTTTGATTCAGGATGATGAGTTTTACAAAAACTCAAAAGAACTTTCTGGAAACATAGGCACAACGTTTAACTCCGTTTCCAAGGGATTAAGAACCTATGGATCTGTTGGTCAAAAATTCAAAAATGATCTTTTCTTCGGGGCTAACCTTGCCTACGAAAATCACGCCGACTATGAATCTGGAGACGGAGATATCATTGGCAACAGCAGATTTAATATGAGTAGTGCAAGAGTTCATGTGGGTATTGATAAAGAAAACTTCGACAATAAATTATCCATCTCTTATTCTATGCAAAATCTTGGGATCATCGGAGATGACGAACTGGAAAATTCTAATGCAACCACCAGAAATGACAGAGATATGCAGTTGCCTTTTCAGGAAGTCATGGATGTTTTGATATCTTATAATCAGAGAATCGACCATGGAAAATTTGAGTCTGTTTTTCATGTATCTCATCATTTTAATGATAGAAAGGAAATTGAAAGTAACCCCAATCAGGTTGATTTAGGACTCAACCAAAACAACACGTTTTACAATGCCAGACTAAATTTTGACACAGGCCGCTTTACTCACAATTTTGGCTTACAGGGAAACTTCCTAAAAAATCAAAACCAAAATCCAGTAGAAGAAATATTAATTCCGAATGCCAATTATGCTGAAAATGGCGTTTACTATATGGTCAACTGGGATTGGAAAACTTATTTCCTGCAAGGAGCCTTGCGATACGATTATCGCCACGTCAACGCAGACGCAAGCGATGAACAATTTGTAGACGCAAACTTTCTCTTGCCTGGCGAACCTGAGAGCAGAACTTTGGAATCCAACTTTGGCGGTATCACCGGTTCATTTGGAATTACAAAAAACCTAAGTGAGACTCAAAAATTAAAAGCCAACTTTTCCTCTGGTTTTCGCTCCCCGGATTTAGCTGAGCTGTATTCTTTCGGTCAACACCCCGGCACCAATAGGTTTGAAATTGGTAATGCCAATTTTGAACGTGAGCAAAGTGTCCAATTGGATTTTAATTATAGTCTGACTATGGACAGGTTTAGACTAGACTGGTCTGTTTTTGGTAGTCAAGTGGACAACTATATCATCTTTGCAGACTCAGGAGAAATTCAAGCTGAATCCGGCCTTCAAATTTGGGAATACCAGCAAGTGGAAGCCCAACTTTACGGGAGTGAACTCAACTTACAGTATGTCGCCTTAGAAAATCGAAATCTCAAATTCAATCTGGGTGCAGCTTTAGTAAGAGGAAACAATCAAGATTTTGATGAACCACTAACTTTTATCCCTCCAGATAACGCTAACCTGAAAGTAAGTTATGGATTTGGAAAACTTCAAAGGACTTCATTATATTCAAAAATAAGAACGGTAGCCAGGCAGGATCGTCCAGGTCTTAATGAACAGGAAACACCTGGTTTTACTTTAGTAGATATTGGTTTAAACAGAACATTTACTCTTGGAAAAGCAAATCAGCTTGAAGCTTCAGTAGCTCTACAAAACTTGTTTAACGCAACTTATGTTGATCATTTATCTATATTGAGAGCCTTCAATATTCCAAGTCCTGGAAGAAATCTAACGCTTAATTTAAGGTATAAGTTTTGATGATTCTCTCGTTTGTTTCAGTAAAGCCTAATTATCTTTGATTAAATAATATTATAACTCTACAATGGAAGTTTCTTTGACCACTCCAGCATTACTTTTCCCAGCGATTTCGTTATTGCTTTTGGCTTATACTAACAGATTTTTGACAATAGCCGGACTCATAAGAAACTTACATCAAAAATACCAAGATCATCCAGATACAGATATTAAAGCCCAAATATCTAATTTAAAAAAGCGAGTAACCCTTATCAAGAACATGCAACTGTTCGGCATCGCTTCTCTTTTGCTTTGTGTTGTTAGCATGTTTGCGATTTATGAAACCTGGCAAACAGTAGGCAGCATCATCTTTGGAATTTCACTGGTGTTGCTCATGATATCCCTGGTTTTATCAATTTTAGAAATTCAAATCAGTGTGAAAGCTTTGAATATTCAACTCAAGAATATAGAAAACGATTAAATATCATCGTAATCCACAAGTACTTTTGCTGAAGTTGGCTGCGCCTGGCAGGTTAGTACTAAACCTTCCTCAAGTTCATCATCGGTTAAGATTTGATTTTTTCTCATTTCCACTGTCCCTTCTTTAATTTTAGCGACACAAGAGCTACAGATTCCTCCCTGGCACGAATAAGGCGCATCGATATCCTGAGCTAAAACAGCGTCCAAAATCACATCACTTTGTTCCATAGAGAGTTCAAACTCTTCATCATCGACAATTACTTTCAGTGAAGTTCTACCATCTGTGCTTGCCTCTACACTTCCCTCTTCGGCAGTGTAAAACAATTCATATTTTATATTGTCTTCATTGATACCGGCAGCTTTTAGACTTTCGCTCACAGCTTCAATCATTGGCTCTGGACCACAGAGATAAAATTCTGAAAACTCAAGACCTTCATATTTATTCTTAATCACATAATTGACGGTAGACCGTTCTATTCTACCGAATCTGGAATTGTCTTCTTTGACTTCACTATAGATGAATTCTGGAAAGAATCGCTTGGGATATTCTTTCTGAAGACTCAATAATTCCTGCAGGAAAATTGTTTGCTGTGGAGATTTATTACCGTAAACCAAAACGAATTGAGCAGATTCAGACTGAGACAATAAGGTTCTTATCATTGACATGATTGGCGTAATTCCGCTACCAGCTGCAAAAGCACAGAATGTTTTACCGTCCAGTTGTTCGGGCAAAAGAAATTTCCCTTCAGCTGGATGCACTTCAATTATGTCACCTTCAGACAAAACTGAATTGGCATAATTTGAAAATTTTCCGTCAGGAATAGCTTTTACAACTATTCCCAACTCCTTCCCTTCTTCAGAAGAAATAGAATAGGAGCGCCTCACATCTTCCCCGTCAATCTTGGTTTCTAAAGTCAAATATTGACCTGCTTTAAATTTATATTCTGAAGCAAATTCAGAAGGAACATCAAAAATGATGTTTACTGCTTTATCAGTTTGTCTGTTGATTTCTTTTACAGAAAGTGTATGAAATTTGTCCATTTAATTTAATTTATGGGCTAAAAATACAACCCTACAAGAATTAGCCTAAGCATTGAACAATATTTTAATGTGGTTTTAAGTTTTTATCTATAATTACACTTTTTCAATTTACATTTGCCCACCTTAATACTATTCCTCTATGACTCTAAATATTCTACGTTTCACTTTACTTTTCCTAAGCTTTGGAACTTTTTGTTCTGCGCAAAATTTAACGCCAGACATAAAAACCCAAACAGCAAGAAAGGTAGAACTGCATAAGATTAAGGTAGATTCACTGGAGTTGATCTTGGAAGATTATCAAAAATCCATGAAATTGGATTCTTTATGGAGAACACAATTGACAGACCAAAGCTATTCGAGACGTTTAGAAAATGTCATCAAAGACAGTCTGGAAAACAAAGTAGTTATCACAGAAATACCTACAGAACTTTTAAAGGAACGCTTAGCAACTTTAAACGCTAAGACTCCATTCAATATTGAATACAATGAAAGTTTGGAAAGTGTCATTGGTTATTTCTTAAGACGTGAGAAAGAAGGAACTGAGCGTCTTATGGGGCTTAGCAAGTTTTACTTTCCCATGTTTGAAGCTACGCTTGACAAACATGATGTTCCCCTTGAAATGAAATATTTAGCCCTTGTAGAATCTGCTTTGAATCCTCAAGCAAAATCAAGAGTCGGTGCCACAGGTTTATGGCAATTTATGTACAGTACGGGAAAAATGTACGATCTTGATGTGAGTAGTTATGTAGATGAACGCATGGATCCTGTAGCTTCAACTAAAGCTGCAGCAAAGTATTTGAAAAGATTATACTATATGTTTGATGACTGGGATTTAGCTCTTGCTGCTTACAATTCCGGACCTGGAAACGTATCTAAGGCTATACGCCGTAGTGGAGGTGAAACCAATTACTGGAAACTTAGAAGATATTTGCCAAGAGAAACCGCTGGCTATGTCCCGTCTTTTCAAGCCATGCTTTATCTCTACGAATATGCAGATGAGCACGGGTTCCAACCTCAGCGTCCAAAGTCAACCTACTACGGAACCGACACCATAAAAGTAAAGCAACTTATTACTTTAGATCATGTGGCTAAAGTTACCCAAACTGATAAAGAGTTGTTAGAATTTCTTAACCCAAGCTACAAGCTAGGAATTGTTCCTTTTGAAAAAAACAAGTCTTATTATTTACGTCTTCCCTACGAAAAATCAGGACTATTTGTGGCCAATGAAAATGAAATCTATGGATATGCAGAAGAGCGTCTTGCTGAGGCCAAAGAGACTCTACCTAAAAATTACAAGGCAGATGATAAAATTAATTACTATGTTAAGTCCGGCGATTATCTAGGAAGAATTGCAGAGAAATTTGGAGTTGGTGTGAGCCAAATAAGATCTTGGAATAATTTGAGAGGAAACAATTTGAACATCGGACAAAAACTTATCATCTATCCAAGAAATGTAAACGCTTTAGTTGAAGCTCAGTCTAAAAATACTCCAGCCAAATCTTCAACTGAAAATAAGACCGAATTTTATAAAGTTAAGCCTGGAGACTCTCTTTGGACAATTTCGAGAAAATATCCAGGTATAAGCATTGAAGACTTGAAGTCTATCAACAAACTAAACAACAATCAGTTAAAGCCAGGAATGAAGCTTAAAGTATCCAAAAGCTAGAAGAAAGCTCTCAACTGAACACTGCCTGTATGGACAGCATTCAAATTCTCGCTTTTCCTGCCAAAATAGGTTAAATTAAGATCTAGGAAATCGGTGATTTTCTTTTGTAAAAATAGGGACCACGTAAAGTTATCATTTGGAAGTAAGCCTTCCAACATTTGATAAGCTACTGGCGAAGATGCACTTCCTTCAAATTTATTCTGAATATAATTTACCTCACCATTAATGCTATACTTCTGAGCATTATTCAGCGTAAACGACAAACCAAAGGTTTGCTGGTTTAGAGCTTCTTGTTCTCCAATTTGATTTTCTTTTGAAGCTAATTCATAAAACATATCAAAACGCTTGTCACCTAGTAAATAAGACAACTTAGGATTCAAAGTAAAACCTTCAATTTCGAAATTTCTATTCTGAAATCGATCTGAAAAACTTTCAGAAGAATTGAGGTCCTGAGTTAATGTTAC
This sequence comes from Psychroflexus salinarum, assembly GCF_042677225.1. Classification (NCBI taxonomy): domain Bacteria; kingdom Pseudomonadati; phylum Bacteroidota; class Flavobacteriia; order Flavobacteriales; family Flavobacteriaceae; genus Psychroflexus; species Psychroflexus salinarum. The sequence continues at coordinate 78,589 of NZ_JBHTIV010000007.1, read as the reverse complement.
CAACCAACTCTCTTGAAATTTGTGAATAAACTTAAGCTCATGTAAAAGATTTGAACTTTCCTGAAGTCCCAAAATACTCAAGTTTTTAGTTGTATTCTTTGTAAAATTATATGAGGTAGTAAATTTCTGAAGACTCCTGTTGAAAAATAAAATATTCCTGAAAGTAGTATTCTCTCCCAAAATATCCTCCTCACGTCCTCCAAAAGGATTCAGGCTAAGCGAATTTCTATCTTTCCTCAACTTTTTATCCAGCAATAGCCAAGTTTGATTATAAAATTTGGAAGCTATTTTTTTCCAGCCTTCTTTATTTTGCCAGGTTTGAAAATTCAATGTTAGTTGTTGACTAAATCGAGTTTGATTTGTCCTTACAAAAATTTGGTTTGGCAGTAATATTCTTACAAATCGTCCTTCATCTTGGAATTGAGCAACTTCAAATTCATTCAACTCTTGGACTCCATTTTCATTGTAATCTATCCATGTGTATTGACCTTGTCCAGGCTCGACTTCGAGATAAGTAAATTCTTGCTGTGCAATACTTCCGCTATTGGTTTCATAAGTTGTGTTTAAATTGACAAGTCTATCCCATAAGTTTTGAGAATAGGTTACTCTAGAGTTCAAACTTTGTTCATCAGCTCGGTTCTGCTCATTAAATTCCAGGTTCCTGAGATTGGCAAACACTCTAAGTTTGGTGGATTGAGAATTAATTAATTGAGATCTCACAAAGTAATTAGCAGAGGTGTTTACACGTTGCAAAATATTATCTCGTAAACTATCATTTTCCCGATACCTATAACCAAGCTCTACGTAAACGTTTGTTGAATCCCCCACTCCAGAAAAGACTTCGTAACTAGCAAATCGCTGAGTATTAGGTGTAAACTCATTGTTTTCAACTCTCGATTCCTGGTTATCTTCCAGGTTGTAACGCAATCCTGACCAAAATTTCCCGAAATCATAAATTCCAGAAACACTTGCTCTAGCAAATTTTGAGTCTAGAAATGAAGATTCACTTTTCATATAACTTGCACTAGCATCAATTCTGAATTTATTCTGAACTTGTCTAGCGCTTATAGAATGTTTTTCACCTAAGAAATCATTTGAATATTCGAGTCGCTGGAAGTGATACTGCGTGTTACTTTCTAAATTATTTCTAAAATTAAATCCAGTATCAAAAAATATTTGATCTCCAGCTGGGTTGAAAAGATTCCAATCTCTTGTAAATTCAACATTATAAAGACGTTCAATACTCGTGTAAGTATCTTCTATAAAATTCAAATTCCCGAAGACATCCAGCTTCTTATCGGCACCTTGCCTGTATAAAGTTTGGTTTACAGAGAACTGAGAAGCCAATCCTCGATTATCACCTTGATCTAGTTCTGAAAATAAATTTTCATCATTATTACTCGCAGCAACTTCAAACTGAACAGTTGTTTTTTCTGAAGGAGAATATATGCCATTGAGCATAGCAATTTGAAGTTTGGCAGGAGCAAAAAGCCTTACGACGGGTTCAAAATTACCCTGAGGAATACCATCGACAGGAGAAACATATTCATAAATATTTGCAATTGCGTCCTGGCTGGAAAGGATATAATTTCCTTGATTCGCTCCAAGGTTGGTGAATCGAACATTGAATAATTCAGCTTCAGGATCATTGGAAAACACAAAAACCTCTCTTCCATCACGAAGTTCTTTTTCATATAAAATCCTGTTCTCTGAATACTCAGCAGGAACTGCACTTGGTGCAAACATTTGGTTTTGATTGTCTCCAGCATCCTCCAAAACATTCACTTGCTCATCTGTGAGACTTTGCTGCAATGGCTGATTTTTAAGATCATTTTCATTATAAAGAAAACCATTCAGCTGAAGTGACTCTGACCTAAATCGAGATCCTGTGGTGGCGACGATTCTGGAAAAATTCCTATCGGAAACCTGATATTCTACTACGATTCGCATTTCAGAAGTAATAGGAAAAGTAGAATTGAAAATGATTTCGCCAGCATTATAATCTATTAAATAGTCTTCATTTTCCCCTCTGGTCAAAAGTCTTCCATTCACATACACGTCTTCACTTCCCGAAACTATTAAGACATAGAGTTCACCGTTTTGACCCACGAGTTTATACGGCCCTTGATTACCCTCTTGAGCGGTTAATTCGCTTCTTGTAAAAACCCCTCTTACCAAAGCACCAGCTGTATAAACTTCAGTTTCTCTTTTTTCATTACCTAAATCTGCAGAGAGGAATAAGCCTTGCACGCGCTTGGTATATGATGCAAAAAAAGATTCAGTTTCTATTAAGTCTATATCACCAGCACGAATTCTCCATTTTTCAGATTCCAATTCAATAAAAATCTGGTCGAATTCATCTAGTTGTTGCGTATATCCGCCAGACTGAGTAGGGGCGTTATCATCTTGAATAGAAGCTTTCAATGTTACATTTTCTGAAATCTTTCCAGAAATCTGCAAATCAAGTTCAGACCTTACTACAGCATTTTGATTGTCACCTACACTTATAGCTCTTGATATACTTCCGCTTGTATTAAGACCAGCGAAAGGGACAAAATTACTGGGTTGACGTTGTTGCTGTAATTCATATAAATTATCAACAGGATCACTAGTATCAATAATTAGACTTTCGTCTAAGGCTTTATAAGTTTTGGTTAGAAATTCCGGATATTTAAAGTAAGTCACTATCAAGCTGTCTTGAGTTCTTTTCAATTCTGAAAAAGGAATGAGTTGAGCTGCCGGAAAATCAACACTATAAAGAGTAGATTCAACTTCCAAGCTATCCATAGTCTGGAGTTTAAACTGAAACGGGCTTATGCTGACTCCTTCTAACTGAATAGTATCCTGGAGCCTTACTGTTTTAGTGACCAATCCAGACTGTGCCAAAAGTGAACTAGCTCCACAACATAAAAAGACAAATAGAAGATAACGCCTCATAGGTGTAAAACTAAAGCTTTACTAAAATATTTTATAGGCTTAAGAGAAAGTAATTTGAAGTTAAAAAAGTTTGGAAAAAATAAAAAGCCCCAGTTATGAATCTGGGGCTTACCTAATAATTAATAAATCTATTATGAAAAATTTATTAAAACGCTAATATAAAGCATTAATTAAATAATTACGGCAATTTTTTTAAAAAAATTATGGTTTTTTGGGAATGTAATCTGAAGCTAGGGATGTTTATAAAACACAAAGCCTCGGTTATGAATCCGAGGCTTTGCTAATTAACCAATCTATTATGAAAAACTTCATCCTGACACAAATATATAGTTATTGTTGTATTTTCAAAACAATTTAAAAGCTAAAATTTCTATAAATAAAAAATTAAACCTCAAACCCTTCATTTACATGAGGTTCCCAAAAATAAAATTTGAAATTTTTTATTTTATCATTCGCAATCTCCAAACCTTCCTCCTCTAAAAGCCGCTGCATAGTATCATGACCAGGGAAGTGATGTTTGCCTGTCAGAACTCCATTTCTATTTACAACTCTATGTGCAGGAAGGTCTTGATCAAGCTTCACACAAGCATTCATTGCATAACCGACTGTCCGAGAACTCTTGGCTGCGCCAATAGCTTTGGCTATAGCTCCATAACTTGTCACTCTACCTTCAGGGATTTGAGCAACAATGCTGTAGACTTTTTCAAAAAAATCTGATCTAGCCATGTTTTACATATTAGACAATCTTGCAATAGTAATGATGATAAGAACCAACATGAGTGCTGCCATAAAGTAGTTGGAGTATCTCTTAAAGAGCTCTGTCTTACCGTCGATTTTCATGATGAAAATGATATAAAAATACAATGTAGTAAATGTACCCAAAGCCGCACTCAAAGCAAAAATTAAATCGTCGTAAATCGTAAAAGTAATTTTGAAGTTATTGGTCAGTAAAGTTCCAATAAGAACAAAATAAGGAATAGGAAAGATATTGAGCCCTGAAACTAAAATACCTTTAAAGAAACTCTTAGTACCTGTACGTTTTTTGATATTCTGTTGAGTTTTTTTTCGATTGGCAGACAATAAAAAATAAATGAACATCAGAATTAAAATCGCAATCCCGGTTTTGAGGAACATGCTCTTTACATAAGGATTCGAGAAAATATATTTAGAGATTAAAACAGCCAGAAGCGCTTGAAAAAAAACTACTAAAGAAGCACCAAAGGCCATCAAAACCCCATTACGCCTTCCTTTTTCCAAGCAGGTCTTTGCTACGCTCATATTGACAAGACCTGGAGGAATAACTCCAACTAAAGCCGCTAAATAGGTATAAATGTAAATTTGTAAATCCTCCAAATGTTATGGCTTTAGTCTAAATTTCAAATAAGTAATGGATTTCTTTATATCTAAGTACTGTTGTTCATAAAAGGTTTGAATCCCCACAACTTCTTCTGGCGCCTCGTGATTCACATAAATATCGTGATGAGCATAAATTATATCATGACCTAACCCTTCTAAAATTCCTAAAGTGTATCCGTGCATAAATTCACTATCGGTTTTCAAATGGATGATGCCTTCCTTGGTTAGTATTCTTTTATATTTATCCAGGAAATCTGGATTGGTCATTCTATGTTTTGTTCGTTTCCATTTGATCTGTGGGTCTGGAAATGTAATCCAGATTTCGTCCACTTCGCCTTCCTCAAAAACCTGATCGACAAGTTCTATTTGAGTTCTTAGAAAACCTACGTTGGGTATATCTTCTTCTAGTGCCGTTTTAGCACCTCTCCAAAACCTTGCTCCTTTTATATCAATCCCCAAAAAATTGCACTCAGGATTTCTTTTGGCTAAACCAACGGTATATTCACCTTTTCCACAACCCAGTTCTAAAATCAATGGATTGTCGTTTTTAAAAAACTCTTGTTTCCACTTTCCTTTATACTCGTAAGTATCATCTACAATTTCAGATCGAGTAGGCTGAACTACATTATCGAAAACCTCGTTGTCTTTAAATCTCTTTAACTTGTTTTTACTCCCCACTTTTACTGAAATTTTCGTGTAAAATTAACTAATTTTACCAATACTCAAAAACTTCTATTTTGGACTTCCCAACCCATATTCTAGTTTCTCCTCTTAATTGGGGTTTAGGCCACGCTAGTAGATGTGTACCTATTATCCATTATTTTTTACAACAAGGCTGTAAGGTAAGTGTAGCTTCAGATGGGGATGCGCTTCTCCTGCTGAAAGATGAATTTCCAGAGCTTAACGTTTTGGAGTTAAATTCGAGTAAAGTCACCTACTCTACTTCTGGATTTTTCTTTTATCTGAAGTTGATACTTCAAGGAAATGGATTGAAGAAAAGGGCTGAAAAAGATGAAGCACTAGTTGAGGCTTACGTTAAAAAGCATCAAGTTGACTTGATTATTTCAGATCATAGATTTGGAGCTTTTTCAACTGAAGTAAAATCAGTCATTATTTCTCACCAACTTCAGTTTAAAGCGGGTTTGTTTTCCTTAAGCTCTTCCTATTTCAATGCGAAATACCACAACCGATACGACGAGGTTTGGATTCCAGACACAGATACTACTCCAGATTTGAGCGGAGTATTGAGTCAGTCTCGCTGGATTAAAATACCAACTAAAAAAATAGGTGTATTAAGCAAATTTAAAAAGCTTAAAAGTGAAGAAGACATTGATTACTTAGCTGTTATTTCAGGACCGGAACCACTTCGAAGCAACTTTGAGGAAAAATTAATTCAAACATTTTCAAGTTTAAAATCTAAGAAATGTGTAATTGTACGTGGTGTTTACGATCAAGAACAATTAAAAAATCAACCTCATCTTAGTTTTTATAACCATTTAAAATCTGAAGATCTCAATAAATTGGTCTGCAGATCAAAGCTTGTGATTTGCAGATCTGGATATTCTTCTGTAATGGATATGGCTTGCCTTGGCAAAAAAGTATTTTTCATTCCAACACCTCATCAAGGGGAACAGGAATACCTAGCCAAGCGATTGGAAGAATTTAAAATCGCACCTTTCTCTTCTCAAGAAGATTTTAAAACTACAGACCTCAATAAATTAAAGTTTTATTCTGGATTTAATTCAGAAGAGATTCATCAGTTTCCTCTTCCTGGATTTCGTCAGACTTTGGAAGTGTAAAAGAAAATTCACTGCCTATGCCATAAACGCTGTCTACAAGGACTTGTTCATTGTGAGCCTCAATAATATGCTTTACAATAGAAAGTCCTAAACCAGAACCACCTTCACGCCTGGATCCCGTTTTATCTACTCTAAAGAATCGCTCAAAAAGTCTAGGAATGTGTTCCTTCTCAATTCCTTCCCCGTTATCGGTAACACGAAGCATAATTTTCGAGTTCTTCAACTCTTCAAAACTTATTTCTGAAGTTCCTCCTTTTTTGCCGTACTTTATAGAATTGACAATAAGATTGGTCACCACTTGCTGGATACGCTCTTTATCACCTTCTACATAAATTGGAGAATACTCCTTGTCAAAATTAAGGCTGATTTCTTTTTTGGCTGACTTCATTTCCAGCAATTCAAAAACACCTTTCACGAGTTCTACGAGGTCAAAGGTTTCAATATAAAGGTTAAGATCTCCAGTTTCCAGCTTCGTAATCATGTCGAGATCTTTCACAATATAAATCAATCTATCTACACCTTTACTTGCTCTCGTCAGGTATTTTTTTCTGACTTTTTTATCTTTTATAGCTCCATCCAAAAGTGTAAGAATATAGCCCTGAACGGTAAAAAGTGGTGTTTTAAGCTCATGAGAGACATTCCCTATAAACTCCTTCCTGTAGTTTTCTCTTACTTTTAATGTTTCAATCTCAAGCTTTTTACCTTTAGCAAACCTTTCCACTTCTTCTGTAAGTGTTTTCATATCTGAAGTAGAGCGCTGGCTCCCTAGGGTTGACTGATCAAGTAAAGAGACGCTATCATAAATAGATTTTACGCGTTTATAAATAAAGAACTCAATTCTAAGTTGAATGATGAAAAAAGAAAAAATAAAGCACACCAGAGCAAAAACAAAAATAGAAGCCAAATTGACTTCTAGTTGAATATACTCGTATAATGTGATAAGGCCTGTTAAAAAAACAGTGATATAGGTTGAAGTATTGAGAGCAAACTTATATGATCTTTTGAATTTTCTACTCATTCATGAACAAACTTATAGCCAACGCCTTTTACAGTCTTGAATTTGTCGTCGCCCAATTTTTCTCTTAATTTACGAATATGGACATCGATAGTTCTTCCACCAACGACCACTTCATTCCCCCAAACTGTATTCAAAATATCATCTCTTTTGAAAACTTTGTTTGGCTCTGAAGTGAGTAAAGATAGTAATTCAAATTCTTTTCTGGGCAAGGTCATCTCTGTTCCTTTGCTTGTAATTTTATACTCATCACGATTGATTGTAATATCACCTATTTCGTAAATATTTGATTCTGAAGCGTCAGACTTGAATCGTCTTAACAAAGCCTTGACTTTACTCATCAATACTTTTGGTTTTACTGGCTTGGTGATATAATCATCGGCGCCAGCGTCAAATCCTGCCACTTGAGAATAGTCTTCACCTCTTGCAGTTAAAAACGTGATAAGGGTGTTTTCCAGGCCTTTCGTCTCACGAATCTGTTCACAAGCCTCTATCCCATCCATTTCTGGCATCATGACATCTAAAATCACCAAGTGAGGCTTTTTCTTCTTAGCTTTTTTAACTGCTTCGACGCCGTTTTCGGCTGTGACCACTTTGTAGCCTTCAGCATTTAAGTTATAGCTTAAGATTTCCAATATATCTGGATCATCATCCACAACGAGAATAGTGATGTCGGATTTTTTCATGAATTTTAATTTTGTTAGTTACAAATTTAAGGTTTTGAATATTAGCTTAAAGTTAAGAATAAGTCACAAAAAAAGCTGCTCCGTCTGGAGCAGCTTTTTTGGCTAAATATCAAAACAATTAAAAACTATATGAGTATCCTAATGAGATTTGCTGCCCTGGATCTCTACGTGAATAAATTCTAGACTCAGCTTGAAATGAATTGTAATTTGTTTCAATGACGTCATTCAGAATATTACTAAATCCGAAGTTAACTGAAGACTGCTTTTCATCTCCAAAAGCTTTGGACAATCTAAAACTCATGTTATGAAATGGCTGAGTATAGGCATCCGGAACGTTTCTAATACCTACAACTTCAAGCGTCTCACCCTGAACATTATAAAACAAACCACCTTGCCATCCTTTTTCATTATCGTCGTATCTTAACCCTACATTTATAAGGTAAGGTGACTGACCTTGCAGGTCTCTTTCGTTGTCTATAGTTTGACCATCTCTGGCAGCAAGTTGTCTGGATTCAAATTCTTGCTGAGACATTTTCACTACAGACTCTATATAAGAAAAGTTAGCATTAACACTAAACTTACTTAACCCTTCAGTGATAAAACCAAAGTTTTTTCTTATTTCTAATTCAGCTCCATAAACATCTGCAGAATTTACATTCTGAGGTTGCAAGTTATTGGGAGCTTCAGGAAATGCTACTAATTCTATTGGATCGCTAAACGCCTTATAAAAAGCACTTACTGCAAAAAGTTGACCGTTATCTCCATAACGCTCGTACCTCACATCAAAGTTATTGATATAAGAAGGTAGTATGTCTATATTACCAATGAAAGTTATATCACTTAATGGATCAAATATTTGAGCAATAGACGCTTCTTTAAAAGACGGTCTTGCAGTTGTCTCGTAATAAGATGCTCTTAGATTAGTTTCATCATTCAAAGCATAAATTAAATTTGCCGATGGGAAAAAATCAGCTTCATTTAAAATCTGCTCATCATCCAAATCGATTGTACCTTGATTGTTAACACCCGTATAGTTTAACTGGTAATTTTCAAATCTTAAACCTAAGACACTTTTAAGCTTCTCTGTGATTTTAAATTCTTCAGAAACATAAGCTGCAGCAACATTAGAATATGATTCAAAATTATTAGCTGGCTCAAAATTTCCTTGAATATAAGTTCCGCTATTTGTCTCTGGCACCCAAATATTTTCTGTGAGTAAAAGGTTGTCAGCATTTCCATTTACTGGTGTGTTGCTTGAACCTTTAATTAAAATATTGTAATTATTAATTCTGAAGTCTCTCTGTTTGTAAGTGTAAGCAGTACCAAATTTTAAACTTGCAGATTTTCCAAAAAGTTCGTGTTTTTTTGTAAGATCTAATTTACCAGCTAAATTTATTTCTTCGAGATCTCTCCATAGACGTTGTGGTGCTCCAGCAGTACTTGGACGAATTGAAAATTGATTTTCACCAATAACTTCAAAAGGCGTAACTCTTACATCCTTATCATTGATGTTTGAGAAACTTGGAGATAGTGCCCAGTCTATTTCCCATGAAGCGTCTTCATTAACGTGAGACCCAGAAAGATTAAAATTAGTAATAGACTTCTCTGTATATTCTAGGTTATCTCTTACCACTTCAATATCATCTTGGATAAAGGTGAAGGTTCTAAATTTACCTGCTCTCGAAATTCCATTTTGAAGGTGAAGTACATTAAAGCTGTATTTAGATTTATCGGTTTTAAAAGATAGACCTGCTAAACCGCTTACTAAAACATTATTGATTCCAACATCACCAGATTGAGTCCTGTTTGGCGTCAATTCAGTTTCTGACAAAGAAATAGGTTTGAAGAAGAAATTTTGCTCCAGTTGCTCAAAATATTCAGTTGTATTTCTATAAGATACATTAGCTAAGTAACCAAATTTATTGTTTTTTTCACCAACGTCATAGCTATTTCCTGCAGACAAACTCAAATTGAAATTGGCAGGACTTGTCGTTCTATCGGCAGCAAGTTTTTTATCAAAACGATTGGTCACATCGGTCACACTTAGACCATCTCTATTCACACCTCTACCAACCGGGGCAGGTATATCTAAAGTTTCAGGAATTGGAAGATCTCTGTCCCCATTATCTATTCCTATGAAGTCTGTTGATGAAGTATTGCCTTGTAAATAATCTGAGTTGAAATGCATGTCAAAATTATATGAACCACCAGCACTCACGCTATAAGTTTCGCGCGATGGGAAATCTTTAGTCACAATATCAACTACTCCGCCAGTAAAATCTGCCGGCATATCTGCAGTAGCAGTTTTAGAAACGATTATATTTTCAATAATATTCGAAGGTATTACGTCCATTTGTAATGTATTCCTATCAGGATCTAGTCCTGGTATATCCATACCATTCAGAATAGATTTCGTATACCTGTCGCCAAGTCCTCTCACAAAAACGTACTTACCTCCTTGTACGGAAACTCCTGGAATATTCTTAACTGCTGCTGCTACATTACTAGCTCCGGTTCGTTTCATACCTTCAAAAGATAAACCATCAGAAACTTTCACTGACTTTCTTTGTAAGTTTAAAACTGAAGCTTCTGTATTTCTTCTTGCAGTAGTAGTTACAATAACCTCCTGGAGACTATCGGCTGCTGATTTTAAAGTTACATCAAGTCGTGTGGTTTCATTTTCTTTGACCACTACCTCAGTAATTTCTTTAGTTTGATAGCCCACAAAAGAAAATGAAACTGTATACGTACCAGGTTCAACATCAATGGAGTATAAGCCGTCAAAGTCTGAGGTACTTCCTTTACTGGTGCCGACTATAGTAACATTAGCAAATGGTAAAATATCATCTAATTCTCCATCTAAAATCTTTCCTTCAATCTTACCGTTTTGTGCAGAAGCTGAAAATAGGCTTAAGCCAAAAATTAGAATTGATGTAATCTTAAAAAATCTAATCATAGTTTTAGTATTGTAAATTATAATAATATTGCCCGGCTTGAAAAAACCGAGCAATATTGAATCTATTTTGTTTCTAAATAGTGACTAGAAACCTAAAGCAGAAGCCGCTTCAGACACCCAAGTCCATCCAAACACTCCTAAATCTGCACCTACAGTAGATGCATCAGTATCGGCGACAACCGAAACAAATCCTTCAGTACCTGTAGCATCATTCTGGAAGCTTGTTTGACCAGAAGAATCTGTAAATAATGTAGCCACATCTGTTACACCTGCAGGAAGTACAATTTCAATGTTTGAAAAAGTAAGATCTCCAGCATTGTAATTATCTGCAACTCCCTGGTTATCCTGTAATGTGAAGTTTGATGTTTCCAAACCACCTACTAACAAAATGTTATTATTATTTCCCATTGCACTAGAACGAAATTGTGCAAATTCTCTATTTCCTGAGTTGGAATTAGTTTCAGAGTCATCTGAAAAAATAGTGATATTTTCTAATGTATACATCCCACTATCTGATCCTTCCGGACCATCAATCTCTAAACCATGATCAGAAACATTGTTCATAATAACAACTGAATTAGACACTGTACCGCTGTAGGCTTGGTCGATATCTATTCCATCGTCACCAACTCCCCAAACAATAAGGTTTGAAGCATTAACAGTTCCACCGAAAAATTCAACACCGTCATCTAAGTTAGCGACAACTTCAATATGATTAATTACTGTTCCATTACCAACTCCACCAAGTGTTAACCCATTGATTTCATTACCTTCACCAATGTTAGCTCCACCGTGACGGATAGAGACATATTCGATGTTACCTGAACTGTCAGTTGGGTCATTTCCTCCATAGAGTCCAAATCCTGAATCAGCAGGTATTCCTTCAATCAATTCTTCTGTAGCATCACCTTCAAACGAAGAAGGAGCATTCCCTAAAATGATAACACCACCCCAAAGACCTCTTTCGTTCACAGTTAAGTTTGGACTTACAGTTTCTCCTGAAACTATATTATCAAGAACTGTGGTGAAAATAATTGGCTCTTGTGCAGTACCATTAGCATTTAGAGTAGCATCTCTGTCAATCACTAAAGCAGAAGCTTGAGTTTGTTGTCCTTGCGCTCCTTTTATAACTGTACCAGCATCGATAGTTAAAGTAGCACCTCCGTCTACTACAACTTTACCCTCTAATATGTAAACATTGTCTTTAGTCCAGGTTTGGTCTTCTTCAATAGTACCAGAGACTTTAATTTCTTCACCAACTGGCTCTACTGGTCCAACTGGAGCATCATCATCGCTCGAGCAAGATGTAAATACCATTGAAGCAATCACTGCTGCAGATAAAAATAATTTTTTCATTTTGATAATTTTAATTGTTTTTGATGACGCAAACTTACAAGCAGAATGAAGCTTACATGTTATCTGCACGTTAACAAAAGATTGCATATAGATTAATAGATGAGCTGATTATTAATATTCACTTAACCTTGAGATATTCTTGGCTTTTTAAAACCCAGTAACATTCAATTAATACTACTATTTAAAGTTTATCTTAAGGTTAAATTTCTTCATATCAGGCATTAACCATGTTTAATTATGAAAAATTAGATTATTTTTAAACAAACTTTAAAACAGACATATTATGAAAAAAATTACATTACTGTTTTCACTTTTGGTAACAGCGTTCACTTTTGCACAAAACCCAGTAATTACTGGCTATGTAGATTCTACCTGCCCAGGTGCAGATGGCAGAGCTTTAGAAATCTACGTAGAAGGAACTGTCGATTTTACAGACTGGAATATTGTGAGACAATCTAACGGCGGTGGTTTCACAACTAATATTGACATTTCTGGTCTAGGTACAATTACAGATGATTTTGCTTATGTCACTAACGATGATGCTATCTTATTACAAGAATTCGGCATTTCTACACATGTATTAGTTACAGGTTCCATTAATGGAAATGGAGACGACGGTTTTCAATTAAATGATCCAACAGATGCAATAGTTGATCGATTTGGTGTTGAAGGTGAAGATGGCACAGGCACAGCTTGGGATCATTTGGATAGTTATGCATACAGAATAGACGGCGCTTCTCCTAATACAGGTAATTTCAATCCAGCTAACTGGATTTTTGGAGGTGTTGATTTGCTAGATGGTGAAGGTCTTTGTAATGGAGGAAATGCTTTCAGCTCACTCGTACCATTCGGCACCTATAGCTCAACAGGTGACGGAAACGCTACTATAGTAACTGGCGCAGATGTTTCAAATTTATTTTATTTTGAAGGTAATTTCGATGAAGTGAATGCAGAAGGTTCATTTACTGTACAAGGAATTAATCTGACAGAAAATATAACAATTACTTCCCCATCAAATTTTGAAGTATCAACAACTTCTGAGGGAACTTTTTCTAATTCATTAAGCTTAACACAAAGCAATGGGGAAGTTCCCGCTACTGAATTGTTTGTAAGATTGCAATCAGGTTTAACTGCTGGTGATTACACTGGAGTTATCACAGTGACCTCAAGTAGTGTCTCAGAATCTATAAATGTTTCAGGTGAAGTTTTAGCAGCTACTCCGCAAATTGATGTTCAAACTGGACCAATTTCTGGTTTGAATTACGATTTAGGTAATGGCCCATCACAAGAAGAAAGCTTTGTTATTGAAGGCCAGTTTTTGATTGATGATGTTAATGTAACTGCTCCGGCCGATTTTGAAGTATCACTTAGCTCTGGTACTGGATTTTCAAATACTGTTGATATTATTCAAACTGGAGGAAATGCTTCATCAACTGTATATGTAAGACTTGCGCAAGACCTTGTGGAAGGATCTTACTCAGGAAATCTCCAAGTAACATCTACCAACGCTACACAAGAAACAGTAGAATTGAGTGGAAATGTATTTGGTGATGTGACAAACGATATGATTATTACAGGTGTTTTTGACGGACCTCTAACAGGTGGAACTCCAAAAGTAATTGAGCTCTATGTAGTAAGAGACATTTCGGACCTTAGCACATTTGGTGTTGGAAGTGCCAATAATGGCGATGGAACAGACGGTCAAGAGTTCACTTTTCCTAATGTAACCGCAACCGCTGGTGATTTTATTTACATTTCATCTGAAGCTCCAAATTTCAATGCTTTTTTTGGATTCGATTCTGATTATGTTTCAAATGTTGCTAACAATAACGGTGATGATGCTATTGAATTATTTCAAAACGGACAGGTGATAGATACTTTTGGGGACATCAACACAGATGGAACAGGTGAAGCATGGGTATATTTAGACGGATGGGCATACAGAATAAATAATACAGGACCAGATGGTAGCTCCTTTGTATTGGGGAACTGGACATTCAGTGGTGTTAATGAAAATAATGATGATACATCTCAAGATACCGCAACCAACCCTTGGCCAATTGGGACTTTTTCCACTACTTTGAGTGTAAATGCATTTGATGTGAATGAGGTTAAATTATATCCAAACCCAGTTTCTAATGGAATTCTAACTATTGAAACTTCTGCCAAGGATACTTTGGAGGTTGAATTTTTCAATATGTTAGGACAAAAGGTTTTATCCTCTACTGCTGCAAAAAACATCAACGTATCCAATTTGAATGCTGGTGTATATCTAGTTAAAATAAATCAAGGTTCATCTTCTCTTACTAAAAAGATCGTGATCAAGTAAGTTTAAACTGAGTAAGAACATAAATACTAAAGCACTCTCTTTGCAGGGTGCTTTTTTATTACTTTTGAATTTCATAATTGACTATGAAATCTAATATTTCCTTTACTATAAATTCTGAAAAAGAGTTTGAAAAAACAGCTCTTCAGCTGTTTGAAAAACAATTTGAGAAGAATTCGGTTTACAGAGAATTCTGCGACCACTTAAATATCAAAAGTCAAGAAGTAAAATCACTAAAAGATATTCCATTCTTACCCATTCAGTTTTTCAAAACTCATGACGTTAAAACAGGAGAATTCACTCCTGATATAACATTTCTAAGCAGCGGAACTACTGGCCAAATTCAAAGTCAGCATAAAGTGAAAAACCTTTCACTATATGAAGAAAGTTTTACAAAAACCTTCAACCATTTCTACGGTAATATTGAAGATTATGTCGTTCTCGGATTACTGCCTTCTTACTTAGAACGTGAAGGATCTTCATTAATCTATATGGTAAATGACTTTATAAAAAAAAGCAAATACAACGAAAGTGGGTTTTACCTTAATGAGTTGGAACAACTGTCTCAAACACTCATCAATCTTGATAAATCTGGCAAAAAAATTCTGCTAATTGGTGTTTCTTTCGCATTACTAGATCTGGTTGAGAAGAAATCTTTCCAATTAAAAAATACTATCGTTATGGAAACTGGTGGTATGAAAGGGCGACGCAAAGAAATGATTCGCAAAGAACTTCATGATATCTTGAGCAGAGGCTTTGGTGTAGATCATATTCATAGTGAGTACGGAATGACCGAGCTCCTATCACAAGCTTACTCTAAAGGCCAAAGCAAATTTGAATGTCCGCCTCATATGAAGATATTGATAAGAGATACAGAAGATCCATTTCATTATTTAGACAAGGGAAAAACTGGCGGAATTAATGTGATTGATCTTGCAAACATCGATTCATGCCCATTTATAGCGACTCAAGATTTGGGTAAAAAAATCAATTCTAAAGAATTTGAAATTCTCGGAAGATTTGATCAAAGCGACATACGCGGGTGTAATCTTCTTGTGTTATAACATCTAAGTTTTTAATTCTTTTGAACTCGTTAATTTATCCCTAAGAATCAGCGTAAAACAACTTCAATTACAAGCAAATAGAGGATTAACTTGTATATTTGCATTTAGATTTAATCTTAATAGAAGTAAATTGTTTTATGAAATTAAATAAAGACGATATTAAAAAGGCTTTAGAGACAATTACCATTGCAGGTGAAGGTCAAAATATAGTGGAGAGTGGGGCATTACAAAACATTATCACTTTTGGTGATGAAGTGGTCGTAGATCTTAAACTTTCAACTCCTGCTCTACATATTAAAAAGCGTGCTGAAGTAGATGTGATGAAAGCTATCCACAAGCATGTTTATGAAAAAGCTAAAGTTGAAGTCAAAATAACAGTTGAAGCCCCAGAGAAGAAAAATGTAAATGAGATAAAGGGAAAACCAATTCCTGGTATTCAAAACATTATAGCGGTTGCTTCCGGCAAAGGTGGCGTAGGAAAATCTACAGTTACTGCCAATCTTGCTGTTACTTTATCCAAATTAGGTTTTAAAGTGGGTTTACTGGACGCTGATATTTATGGCCCATCTGGACCAATCATGTTTGATGTAGCCAACGAAAAACCTCTTTCTGTTACTAAAGATGGGAAATCTAAAATGAAACCTATCGAGAACTATGGAGTAAAGTTACTTTCCATAGGTTTTTTCACTAAACCAGATCAGGCTGTCATCTGGAGAGGTCCTATGGCCGCTAAAGCCCTTAACCAAATGATTTTTGATGCCGATTGGGGGGAACTCGACTTTTTATTAGTTGACCTGCCTCCTGGTACAGGTGATATACACTTATCGATAATGCAATCAATGCCAATTACTGGCGCACTGATCGTAAGTACTCCGCAAAATGTTGCTTTAGCTGATGCCAAAAAAGCGGTATCCATGTTTCAGCAAGAAAGCATAAATGTTCCTGTTTTAGGCATTTGTGAAAACATGGCTTACTTCACACCAGCAGAATTACCTGATAACAAGTATTATATCTTTGGAGAAAAAGGAGCTAAGTATCTTGCAGAAGATTTAGATGTTCCATTTTTAGGTGAAATTCCTTTAGTACAAAGCTTAAGAGAGTCCGGTGATATTGGTCGTCCGGCTGCTTTGCAGGATGGAACTCCATTGAGTGAATCCTTTGCAGAACTGACAAGAAACACTGTTCAAGAAGTGGTTAATAGAAATAAAAACTTACCGCCTACTGAAGCTATAAAAATCACAACTATGGCTGGATGTAGTGCAGTTAAAAACAAGTAATTATGATGACAGGTCAAGAATTAAGAAAAACAATAGAAGTAGCATTAGATGAAATTCGCCCTTTTCTTAAAAGCGATGGAGGAGACATAGAGCTTATTTCTATTGAAGATGATTCACTTGTAAAAGTGCAATTGATGGGAACCTGTGTGGATTGTACTGTCAACCAGATGACCCTAAAGTCTGGAGTCGAAATGACAATAAAGAAACACGCACCTCAAATCAAAGAGGTCATCAATTTAAAAGCTGATCAATTAGCTTAATAATAAATTTAAAAAACAACTAGTAGATTTTGATATGATCAAAACAGATATTCTCATTATTGGAGCGGGACCTACAGGGCTTTTTACTGTATTTGAAGCAGGATTGTTGAAACTAAAATGTCACATCATAGATGCTCTACCTCAACCGGGAGGGCAGTTATCAGAATTATACCCTAAAAAACCTATCTACGATATTCCGGGTTTTCCAGAGGTTAAAGCTGGCCAATTGGTGGATAACTTGATGGAACAGATCAAATCTTTTCAACCAGGATTTACACTAGGAGAAAGAGCTAAAGATATTGAGAAACAAGAAGATGGTAGTTTTATAGTCACCACAGATGAGGGCACAAAACACCATGCACCCATTGTCGCTATTGCTGGAGGCCTTGGAAGCTTTGAACCTAGAAAACCACCGATAAATAATATTTCAAAGTTTGAAAATAAAGGTATTCACTATATGGTGAAAGACCCTGAAAAATTTCGTAATAAATCTGTCGTCATTGCTGGCGGCGGCGATTCCGCTCTAGATTGGAGTATTTATCTGGCTGATATTGCTTCTGAAGTGACTTTAGTGCACAGAAGAAATGAATTTAGAGGTGCTCTGGAGTCTGTCGATAGAGTCAAAGAACTTAAGGATATAGGCAAAATCAAATTAATTACTCCTGCTGAGATTGTTGATGTTCATGGTGATGAAAACCTAAAGTCTGTCACCATAAGGAAGAACAATGACCCCGACGAAAATTTTGAGTTGGAAACTGATTACTTTATTCCGTTGTTTGGACTCTCTCCAAAACTTGGTCCTATCGCTGACTGGGGACTGGAAATTGAAAAAAATGCTATTAAAGTTGATAACACGTTAGATTATCAAACCAATATTCCTGGCATTTATGCTATTGGAGATGTCAATACTTATCCTGGCAAACTAAAATTGATTCTTTGTGGATTTCACGAAGCCACCCTGATGTGTCAAAGTGCATTTGCCAAAATTCATCCCAACAAACGTAATGTGATGAAATACACTACAGTAGGTGGCGTTACTGGATTTGATGGAACCAAAAAAGAAGCGCCAAAAGCGGTGATTAGGAGTATTGATTAATAGTGCAACTACATGTGATTTACGCCCTGCTTCATAGATGAAACAGGGCGTTTTTAATGTAATAAACTTCTTTTAAAACTGACTTCTATCACTTTGGATTCATAATGTTTGAATAGTTTTGCACTACTTATATATTTTAGAACATGGATGTAAAGATTACAATTATAGATAGAGAAGGTACTTCTCATGAAGTGGATGCTCCAACAGATATGGCGATGAACCTGATGGAGGTGGTTCGCTCTTATGAACTTGCTCCAGAAGGTACTATTGGCATTTGCGGAGGCATGGCCATGTGTGCCTCTTGCCAGTGCTATATCCAATCTGATACTGAACTACCCGAAAAAGAGGATGACGAGGAAGCTATGCTTGCTGAAGCTTTTTATGTAAAAGATAATAGTCGCCTGAGCTGTCAAATCCCTATTACCGAAGAACTTGAAGGTTTGAAAGTTCAATTGGCACCTAGCGAAGAGTAAAGCCCCCTAACACCCAGAGGGAAATATGGTTCTCCCTGCAAAGTAGGGAAAAGTTTTACTCTGTCCCCCTTTTCTACTCACCTCTTGATAGTTATCGGGATGAGATGGGTTTTAAGCTATCGCTTTGTAGTAATTAATTTCTTTAGCAATGCCATTCCATAGACCAAAACGTTTTTGCAAAGCTTCTCGAGAACACACTTCCACTTCCTTCCACTTCTGCTCGTCCTCACCACATAGAGCTGAGATCAATTCTAAAGCCATTGGGCCGTGCTCATCTTCATCTAACTCAATGTGACGGTCAAAATAGTACTTGAAAAGACTCAAATCTTCTTCTGGAAAATTCTGCTGAATCTCACCAATATTGGAAGTGAACATGTCTGGAATGAGTTCTTCTCTTCCAAACGTAAAACAGGCTGCAATCTCATGGGCTTTTCCATTTCTGATCGTGTTGAAGGTGAATATCAGAAACTCCTTCACGCTTTCTGGTAAATCGCTGGTAGCAATGACCAAAAATACATCGGTCCCGTGCTGAATTTGATCAACAAAATCCTGTACGGATTTAGTGGAAGCCCCTGCCTTTTGCATCGCATCCAGATACATTTCAAAATGACTCTGGCGTTCGCCATTGGCATTAAGGTCGGTTTCCTCTGCGAGAACAATTTCATTGATCAGGTAGCGATGTTTTGGATTCCCAACTGGCACCCAGGGGGAACTTGTACAGGTCAACTGCGTTTGGAGTGACTTCAAGAGCGACATAAAATCCCAAACCGCAAATACATGGTGGTTCATAAAAATTTGCAAGTCCTGCGGGGATTCTATACTTTTATAAAGGTTGTGGCCTATGAGTTGTGATCTTAAGTCTTTTAAATTTGCTTTGAGTTCCGTTACCTGCATCATCATTTTTTTCTGCAAAAATAAAGAGTCAGGCGAGAATTAACTCTACCTGACTCTTTATTTTAAAATTTTATTTTGAAGGTGTAATTGGAAAATTTAATAATTTCACAAGAGACTTGAATGACCTTCTATTTTCATTACTCATAGTCAAATTACCTTGTTCAAGTTCGAGCGGAGTCAAGAACCTATACATCTCGACTCCGCTCGATGCTAAAACACATAATCGAAATTTATTTCTAATGGATAGTTAATTCTGCGAAAAATGAGTCTGCTATTTAAAAGCAGAAATCCCAGTGATATCCAATCCTGTAATCAACAGATGAATATCGTGTGTTCCTTCATATGTAATCACACTTTCCAGGTTCATCATGTGCCGCATAATACTGTATTCTCCAGTTATACCCATGCCACCAAGGATTTGCCTTGCTTCTCTGGCGATGTTGATTGCCATTTCTACATTGTTACGCTTGGCCATGGAAATTTGAGCGGATGTCGCTTTATCTTCATTTTTCAACTGACCTAAACGCAAAGCCAAGAGTTGTGCTTTGGTGATCTCGGTAATCATTTCGGCTAACTTCTTTTGCTGAAGTTGAAAACCTGCTATAGGTTTTCCAAACTGGATGCGTTCTTTTGCATATCGCAAAGCAGTGTCATAACAATCCATCGCAGCGCCTATTGCTCCCCAGGCAATGCCATAACGAGCAGAATCCAAACAAGACAGTGGTGCTCCAAGTCCGCTCTTTCCTGTTAATAGATTTTCCTTAGGCACTTTCACATCCTGAAAGATCAACTCTCCCGTTGCCGATGCTCTTAGAGACCATTTATTATGAGTTTCCGGAGTGGAAAAACCTTCCATTCCACGCTCTACTATCAATCCGTGAATACGTCCTTCTTCGTTTTTGGCCCAGACCACAGCTACATCACAAAAAGGTGAATTGGATATCCACATTTTTGCACCATTGAGTAAATAATGATCTCCTTTATCTTCAAAATGAGTTGTCATGCTACTTGGATTAGAACCGTGGTCTGGTTCTGTTAATCCAAAAGAACCCATAAACTCTCCTGTAGCCAATTTTGGTAAGAACTTCTTGCGTTGCTCTTCCGTTCCATAAGCATAAATAGGAAACATCACTAAAGACGATTGTACAGACGCTGTAGAACGAACACCACTGTCTCCTCTTTCGATTTCTTGCATAATCAATCCGTAAGAAATTTGATCTAGACCTGCTCCTCCATATTCTTCTGGAATATAAGGACCAAAAGCACCAACTCCAGCTAAGCCTTCGATAATTGACTTAGGGAATTCTGCCTTTTGTGCTGCTTCTTCTATGATTGGACTTACATCGCGTTTCACCCAATCTCTCGCTGCCTGGCGAATCATTTGGTGTTCTTCTGTCAGTAAATCATCTATATTGTAGTAATCTGGGGCTTGAAATGTATCTTGTTTCATGATTTGTTATTCTTATTTACAAATTTAACGAATACAAGACTGAACTTCTATTAAGCTTTGTTATTATTTTACTTAAATCCTAAAAAATCACATCTTTAAATAGAAATCCTTCACCAAGTCGGTATACTCTTCAGTATAATCATGCCTGGAATGCTCGATTATCAGTTCCTCTTTAGCAATATTTTCTGTTTTATTTCTACTGAATTTGAGCAAGGTTCGCTTAATCGGGGAAGTAGGCTGGCCTCTCACATTGAGTATATCTGATGGATAGAGTTGATAGTCGTCCGCTACTGAAATAAACTTCTTTTGTTCTGAAAAGGGAAGAACAACACTAAAATTTCCGTTTGCTGTCAATAAAATTGAAACTCCCAACAACAAATCTTCAAAACTCAAATGCTCCTGAAATCTAGCTTTTTCTCTAGCGGTATTCTGCACATCAAATTTAGGCTGTTCAGAAAAAAAGGGGGATTGGAAACAATCAAGTCATATTTCTCGTCCATCTCAGAATAAAATTCAGTGAAACTGGCGTGGTAGCAAAATAGGCGATCTCCCCATGGACTGTTTTCAAAGTTATTTACACATTCTTCGTAGGCTTCAGGATCAATTTCCAAAGCATCAATGGTTTCAGCATGCGAACGCTGAGCTAGTTGAAGCGCTAAAATTCCAGTTCCGGCTCCAACATCAAGAATTGAATTGACATTGCTATGGATTTTTGCCCATGCACCGAGTAGGACCGCATCCGTGCCAATCTTCATGGCGGACTTAGAGTGATTTACTTCAAACTCTTTAAACCGAAAAACTTTATTTTTCATCATTATCGTCTTCATCATCATCCGTGTCAATAATCTTGATTTGTGGCTCTTTCATGGTTTTCTGGTTAGCAATGCTTCGTTCTAAAGACAGCAACAGCGAAGGAAGCAGTAATAAATTCGCCAGCATGGCAAACAATAAGGTTGCCGACACCAAACCTCCTAAAGCGACGGTTCCTCCAAAACTTGAAATCATAAATACTGAAAACCCAAAAAATAACACAATTGAGGTATAAAACATACTTACCGTTGTTTCCCTTAAAGCTGGGTACACAGAGCGCTTTATTTTCCAGTGATTGGACTTAAGCTCTTGTCTGTATTTTGCTAAAAAATGGATTGTATCATCTACACTAATTCCGAAAGCGATACTAAAAACTAAAATGGTAGAAGGTTTTATAGGAACGCCAATAAAACCCATCATACCAGCAGTCATCAAAAGCGGCAGTAAGTTAGGAATAAGCGAGATCAAAATCATCCTGAACGAACGGAACATCCAGGCCATAAACAAAGCAATTAGCAATATGGCCAGTGACAATGAAATGATAAGATTGTCAACGAGGTAATGTGTTCCTTTTTGGTAAACCAAGGCTTTCCCTGTCATTGTAACCTCGTATCGCTCTTCGGGAAATATTTTACTGATTTCTGGAAGGAGTTTTTCTTCAATTCTAGAAATCTCTTCTGTAGTGACATCCTTCATAAACATAGTCATTCTGGCAAACTGTCCCGTAGAATCCACATAGGATGAAATTCCGTTTTCCATATTATCCATACTTTTTATGTAGGGTGACATGAAGGTTTGCTCCTGAGAAGTTGGTAATTGGTAATATTTTGGATTGTTGTTATAAAAAGCCTGTTTAGCATATTTTGCTAAATTCACAATAGAAACTGGAGATGAAAGTTCTTCAATATCCTTGATTTCCGACTTCAAGGCATCCATTTTTTTGAGCGTGGATAACTTGGTTACGCCGTTTGGTCGTTTCGTATCTATCATGATTTCAAGCGGTAGTACTCCATCAAATTTTTCTTCAAAAAACTTGATGTCCTG
Organism: Psychroflexus salinarum; assembly: GCF_042677225.1. Taxonomy (NCBI): domain Bacteria; kingdom Pseudomonadati; phylum Bacteroidota; class Flavobacteriia; order Flavobacteriales; family Flavobacteriaceae; genus Psychroflexus; species Psychroflexus salinarum. The sequence goes on along the minus strand of NZ_JBHTIV010000007.1, from coordinate 55,790 downwards.
AAAAAAGTCTGCACTTTGGGGCATATCTTCCAGTATGCTCCCCGAAATTTTTATATTGAAGATACCAATCACACTCAATACTAAAACTGCAACGGAAGTAAAGTAAATAGTGACTCTTCTGTGTTTAACCATCTTCACAATCCACTCTACAAAGCCTTCTATCCACTGTTTCCCAAGATGTCTTAAGTGTTTGTCCTGAGGACGTGGCATATAGCTATAGATGATCGGGATTATAAGTAAACTCAAAATAAATATCGCTATGATATTGATCGACGCCAGAATACCAAACTCTTTGAGCAATTCACTCTGAGTAAAGATAAAAGTAGCAAAACCAGATGCTGTGGTCACATTGGTCATCAAGGTTGCGTTACCAATTTTGGTAATGACCCGTTGTAAGGATTTGGCCTGATTACCATGCAGCTTGATTTCATGCTGGTATTTATTGATCAGGAAGATACAGTTGGGGATACCTATAATGATAATTAGCGGTGGTATTACAGCTGTCAAAACGGTGATTTCAAATCCAAGTAAACCTATAAAACCGAATGCCCACATCACCCCTATGATTACAGTAAGCATAGAAATGAGCGTAGCTCTAAACGACCTGAAAAAGAAAAAGAAAATTAAAGAGGTCACCAATAAGGCCGACAACACAAACCATTGGATTTCATCAACAATATTTTGGGAATTCAAGGTTCTGATGTACGGCATGCCAGAGACATGAATCTCTATAGAATTTTCTTCCTTAAAAGATTCTATCAGCGGCAAAAACTTATCCATGATAAAAATCTTTCGCCCTTTAGCATTGACAAGGCTGTCTTTCATGTAAGCAACGGTCTGGACAGTCCTGCTTTCAGAATTGAAAATAAGCCCATCATAAAAAGGATAATCTGTAAACAGATTCTCCCCGTAAGATTCTATCTCCTCTTCAGAAACTGTATTGCTGTCTAAAATAGGCTCCATTTCAAAGCGCTTAGGATCTTCAAGTTTTTCCAATTTTTGCAAATTGTGAATTCCAATAACAGATTTAATCTCAGGGAAAGTAGATAAGGTATCTGCAAGCTTTGCCCAGGCTTTAAAATTTTCTGGTGTGAATAAGTCTGGATCATCCGTAGCAATCATGATCACATTGCCATCAGATCCAAATTTCTCTTCAAACTCAGCATACTGCTGATTGATGGGTGCGTCATCTGGCAATAAGTTGGCCTCAGAAAAGGAAAACTGCATGTGTTTCCACTGAAAACCGAGAAAAACGGTTATACCAAGAAGTATAATAATAATTAGTATTCTATTTCTCAGAATCCTGCTGGCAATGAAATTCCAAAATCCGAAGCTAAAAACCTTTTGCATGAAGTAATATATGAATTTGCAAATGTAAAAAATCAAAAACGCTTAGCTATTTTAATTTTAAAGCTTTAAGTAAAAAGTAAACTTGAAAGAAACATTATCCTCAAGATTAGGAAGATGATAAGCTCCATACCTATAAGCAAAGCTCAGCCCAAAGCCAAAAAATAGTTTATTGAGTTCGAAACCTGCTTCATTATAACCTTGTGAAAGAGTATTAAAAGAAATATTTTGATGTTGTTCAGGATTGTCAAAATCTCCAATTGCATGTCGTGAAATCAAAACCAATTCTGGCTGAATCGTATTTGATAACTTAAACGGAGCCAACCTATGCTTTAAATGTAAGGTCGCTAATTTTGTACTGAAAAATTCATTAAAATACATAGTTTCGAAACTCTTTACTCCAGCTACAGAAAACCTGTCGAAAATCCCATCTTTGTTAGGACTATTAGGAAACGCATGAAAGGTATGCGTCAAAGGAATATCTCCAAATCCAATGTCGCCACCTAATTCTATACTAGAGAAACTCCCCCAGCTATGAATAAAGTCATAGTCAATTTTTGCACTCAGTTTTGTAAAATTGAAATCTCCATCCATTACACCATTAAAACTCTGGCTAATCTGTGCTGAAACTTCTGGCGTAAATTCATTATTCACATAAATCCGCTTTCCTACTTTAGAATAACTATAATTTGGAGTCCATCTCACACCAAATGTTGCAGAGGTCAAGTCATAATTGTCATAAAGAATTCCATGATTCAAAAATGCGTAATCTTTAGTCTGAGAAATACTGCTTTTATCAACCTTGAATTCAGACATCAATTGAGGAGTGAAGTTATGCTGGAGACTGAGTCCATATTTCTCATATTTATAAAAGAAAGTAATATTCACAAGACGCGGTTCAAATAACGAATACACACGTTGATCTGTGAGATAATTATTCATCCCAACTTCCTCTATATCATTATCATAGAATGCATTTAGCCATGTAGCTCTATCTGGGCTAAGAAGTACTCCCCCATTAAAACCATATTTGAAATTTCCGTCTTGAGTACCATAAGCTGTGAAACCTCCTAAACGAAACCTTTCTGAAAACGATTGGTTGGTAAGTACTCCAATGCCTAAACGGATGCCTTCGTAATTATTTGCTTTAAATATCCGAGTAAGGTCTATATCAAATATACTCACTGGTAAATAGCCAGCATCAAAAGCTGAAATTCTCTTAACTCTATTCTCTATATTTTCTTTTTCAATATAAGCCTTAAGGTCTGCTGGGTCTTGTCTTTGCTCTCCTACAAAGGAAAAGTCGAAATTTTCCCAGTATTCCCGAGGTATGGTTTGATTTTTATCATCTAAGATTTTACTCAGAGATTTAGGAAATGGAGAAATTGTATCTCCAGAGGCTATATCATAATATACTTGCCGATGCTCTAGCTGAGCTTCTCCACTTGGATTTTTTTTCTGAATTCTACCAAAGGACATCCCGCCTCCAAAAAATGAAAGTTTGGTTCCTCCTGTTCCTGAATAAATATTGAGGTCAACATTTTTTGGCAAACCAGTTTCAAGGTCGAAAACTGTCGCCATGTTCAGTTTAAAGTCAGCATCTAGAATGACTTGAATTTTCTTAATCTTTGAAGTTGATTTATTAAACAAAAGAATTCCTTGAAATGATCTTTGAAAACCTTCCAAAACAGGTTCAAAGCTGATTATTTCAATTTCAGAAGTTTCATAAATTGAGTAAAACTTATAGTTAACTGAGTTAAGCTCGTTAAATGGTGATACAAAGCGTTCGTCGAAAATTTCAATATAGGTCTGGAACCAGTCGAAACTAAAAATATCTCTATTTACCATTTTAGGAACAACCTCATCTAGCCCATCAACACTTATAGCATTGAACTTCTGCTGAAGACCTTCTTGTGTAGTAAGTCGTAAATCAATGTCTTTTCTTAGTACTAAATCATATTTTGAATTTGAAATTATAGTTTTACTCAAACTCTTGAATTTGAAGTTTGTGGAAGAAAATTGATTCTTGGATATAGAGTCAATTCTGCTAGTTTCAATTTCTCTAGCATTAATAGATTTTTCAGGAATCATTTTCAGGTTAGAGTAATCTTCAAAAGCATCTAAATCTTGATATCCCTTGGAAATGATTTTATGGATAAACTCACCCTGATTAAGTTCTATAGAAAATTTTCCGTGATAGTCAGAAAAAAAATAACGCTGTTGATTGGTAATCACAACAGCGTTTGAAATAAAGATCTTTTCATTTGAATTTTCTACAATCTTCCCGTTAACGGATGATTGGGCGTGACTATTCAACACTAGTGCAAAAAATAATAAGCTAAGAATATGTTGAATTTTCAAATTTAAAAGTTATAAAACTAAAATCCCGTAAATTATACGGTCATGATTTCTTTTTCTTTGATAGTATAAATCCTATCAATTTCTTCTATAAAAGAATCGGTTAATTTTTGAATTTCTTCTTCGGTATCTTTTTGGACATCCTCTGGAAGGTCTGCTTTTTTGATATCATTCATAGCTGTTCTCCTGTCGTTTCTCACTCCAATTTTAGCTTCTTCAGCTTCAGATTTGGCTTGTTTAGAGAGTTGAATACGTCTTTCTTCCGTCAGAGGAGGAACATTAATAATCACACTCTCACCATTGTTCATTGGATTAAAACCAAGATTGGCGTTCATAATTCCTTTTTCAATGTCTTTCATCAAAGACTTTTCAAAAGGCTGAATCGTAAGAGTTCTAGCATCTGGAGTATTTACATTGCTCACCTGGTTAAGTGGTGTCATTGCTCCATAATATTCTACCATAACAGAAGACAACATTGAAGGATTTGCTTTACCCGCTCTAATATTTGTCAATTGTTTTTTAAGGTGGTTGATGGCTTGTTCCATCGACTCTTTAGCGCTATCTATAATAAAATCTATTTCTTCGTTCATATCTATAAGTTCACTTTAGTTCCAATTTTCTCTCCTGAAATTATTCTAAGTAAATTTCCAGGTGTATTCATATCAAATACGATAATAGGTAATTGATTTTCTTGGCTTAATGTAAATGCAGTGGTATCCATTACCTTCAGACCTTTTCTAAGGACATCATCAAAACTGATAAAATCGAATTTTGTTGCATCCGTATTTCGCTCTGGATCCGAAGTATAAATACCATCCACACGAGTTCCTTTCAAAATCACATCTGCTTCCATTTCTATAGCTCTAAGCACAGCTGCAGAGTCTGTGGTGAAATAAGGATTCCCTGTTCCTCCACCAAATATAACAACTCTTCCTTTTTCTAAATGTCTTATCGCTTTCCTTCTTATGAAAGGTTCTGCTACTTCATTTATCTTAATAGCAGATTGGAGTCTTGTTTGCATTCCATTATCCTCACAAGAACTCTGCAAGGCTAGTCCGTTAATGACAGTTGCAAGCATTCCCATATGATCAGCTTGCACTCTATCCATACCTTTGCTAGCTCCGGAAATACCTCTAAAGATGTTACCGCCTCCAATTACTATTGCAACTTCTACTCCCTTATCAATAATTGTTTTAATCTCTTTTGCATAATCATCCAATCGCTTAGGATCAATTCCATATTGACGATCACCCATAAGAGCCTCTCCAGAAAGTTTGAGTAAAATTCGCTTATAATGCATAGTTATTTTAAATAAAGTTTTGCAAATATAAGGATTATCTTATACGAAAAAATGACATATTGTCTTCAATTTTAATCGTAAAAAAAGCCCTTTAGAAATTTCCTAAAGGGCTTTTGTATATTCTGTAACTCAAAATTAACCTAATGCAACTCTTTCAAAAGCAACGATTTCTACATCACCCAACGTCTTCACGTGTTGTGCTACTGAAATTTTACTATCTTTGATAAAAGCTTGATTAACTAGTGTATTGTCTTTAAAGAAACGATTAATTTTTCCTTTAGCAATTTTATCCAGCATATCTTCTGGCTTTCCTTCTTGTCTTAATTGATCTTTAGCAATTTCAATTTCCTTATCTATAGTAGATTGGTCTACACCTTCTTCATTCAATGCTACAGGATTCATAGCTGCAGCCTGCATAGAAACTTCTTTCGCTACTTCTTCAGCACCTTCTACAGATTTAGAAAGACCTGTCAAAACTGCTATTTTGTTACCAGCATGGATATAAGAACCTACGAATGGAGCCTTCAAAATTCTGAAATCACCAATTTCAATTTTCTCTCCAATTACACCAGTTTGCTCTGTAAGTTTTTCACCCACAGTTATTCCATTGTAATCGAGTTCTAAAAGTTCTTCTTTACTTTCTACACCAAGTGCAAGTTGAGCAAAGTCGTTTGCCATTTTAGTAAACGAATCGTTTTTAGCAACAAAATCAGTTTCACAATTTAAAGAAACGATAGCTCCTTTTGTGGAATCATCATTTACAACAGCAATTGCAGCACCTTCAGATGAGTCTCTGTCAGCTCTCTTTGCAGCAACTTTTTGACCTTTCTTTCTTAATATTTCGATAGCTTTATCAAAATCACCCTCGCTTTCCACAAGAGCTTTCTTGCAATCCATCATACCAGCACCAGTGCTTTTTCTAAGTTTATTGACTTCAGCAGCCGTAATTTTTGCCATGATTTTAAGTTTTATATTTTCTGTTAATATAAAAATCGCTTAAGTAAGACTTAAGCGATTTGATGTTATTAAATCTATATTATTCTGAAGCTTTATTTTCTTCGCCAGCTGGTTCAGTAGGCTCTGCTTTATCAGCAGGTACTTCTTCAACAACAGGAGCTTTTGTTTCAGCTTTAGCTGATTTCTCTTCAGTTTTTTTCTCTTCTGTAGCTTTTTCTTTTTTAGCTTTAGCAGGCTTTGCATCGGCATTATCTTTACTCTCTTTTCTTTCATTCATACCCTCAAGAATAGAGTCTGCCATATAAGCCATAATCTTATGGATAGATTTTGAAGCATCATCATTTGCAGGGATAGCGTAATCCACATCTCTAGGATTTGAATTTGTATCTACCATAGCAAACACAGGAATGTTTAATTTTTGTGCTTCTTTAACTGCGATGTGCTCTCTCAAAGTATCAACAACGAAAATTGCAGCTGGTAATCTAGACATATCTGAAATAGAACCCAGGTTCTTTTCGAGTTTTGCTCTCATCCTGTCAACCTGCAGTCTTTCTTTTTTAGAAAGAGAATTGAAAGTACCGTCTTTTTTCATACGATCCACAGTTGCCATTTTCTTTACAGATTTTCTTATGGTTACAAAGTTGGTAAGCATACCACCTGGCCATCTTTCTGTAATGTAAGGCATTTGCGCTCTTTGAGATTCTTGAGCTACTATTTCTTTAGCTTGTTTCTTGGTAGCGACGAAAAGAATTTTTCTTCCGCTAGCTGCTATTTTAGAAAGCGCTTCACCAGCCTCTTCCATTTTAGCAACCGTTTTGTATAGGTTGATGATGTGAATACCATTACGCTCCATGTATACATAAGGAGCCATGTTTGGATTCCATCGTCTTGTAAGGTGACCGAAGTGTACACCAGCGTCAAGTAATTCCTTGACCTCTATTTGATTTGCCATTTTTGTTTTAGTTTACGTTCTTCTGTTGGGATAGCAATAAATAAGTAGCAATTAAATTGGTCTTATTCATTTAGATGCTAAACTAACTTTGGGTGTTTCCCAAATAACAACAAAAAATTGAACTATTAATAATTTCAATAATTGAATGAAATTCTCGATTAACGTTTTGAGAATTGGAATTTCTTTCTTGCTTTTTTCTGACCGAATTTCTTACGCTCTACCATTCTTGGATCTCTAGTAAGTAATCCTTCTGGCTTAAGAGTAGCTCTATTTTCTGGGTCTAGCTCGCACATTGCTCTAGATAATGCCAATCTGATAGCTTCTGCCTGCCCAGTGATACCTCCACCAAACACATTTACATTGATATCAAATCTATCTTCATTACCAGTTAAAGCCAAAGCTTGGTTGACTTTATAAAGCAAAGGTCCAGTTGTGAAATATTCGTTAGCTTTTTTCTTGTTAACGGTAATTTCACCTTTTCCCTCAGAAAGATAAACTCTAGCTACGGCAGTTTTTCTACGGCCAATTTTGTGAATTGTCTCCATTTACACTAGTTCGTTTATATTAATTTCCTTTGGTTGTTGAGCATTCATGTTATGCTCTGTTCCTGTAAAAACACGAAGATTTCTAAATAAATCAGCACCTAATTTGTTTTTAGGCAACATACCTTTTACAGATTTTTCAACAAGACGCTCTGGGCTCTTGTCAAATACTTCTTGAGCTGTTAAACTTCTCTGTCCACCAGGATATCCAGTATGTCGGATATACTCTTTTGAGTCCCACTTCTTACCTGTCAGGTTGACTTTTTCTGCGTTTACAACTATGACGTTGTCTCCACAATCAACATGAGGGCTAAAGCTAGGCTTGTATTTACCTCTCAAAAGTTTGGCAACAATAGAAGATACACGTCCAAGAGATTGTCCGCTGGCATCAACAACAACCCAGTGCTTATCTGCAGTAGCTTTGTTGGTTGAAACCGTTTTGTAACTTAATGTATCCACACTTAAATTTTTAATAATTAAACATTCCTTTTTATCTTCAAAGTCTTGAAAATAAGGGTGCAAATTTACGATTATAAATTTATATAACAAGGTATGGCCTCAAATATTTTGTTAACCATATTTATACTCAAAGCTTTAGACCTTACCTTAGCACTAAATATCACACAATGAAGCCTATTAATTTTAATCTCATTATCCTACTGACATTACTCACAGCAGCTTGTGGCAACGATGATACTGCACCTGAAGCATTATCAGAAAATGACATCCAGGGAGAATGGTTCCTTTCAGAACTAAATGCCAGTGAACCTGTAGACCTTAATAATGATAACATCACAAATTTAGACCTCACCCAGGAAACTAATTGTTTTGATGGAATGACAATTGATTTTGAGAGTGACGCCTATGAATTTACGTATCCAAAGATTGATTTTACTGGCGACAATTCTGATGAATTAGTCTGTTCCGACACCTTAAATACCGGAACTTATAGCCTGGAAAATGGAACTTTGACCGCTACTACATTTATTGATGGATCTGTAAGTACTGAAAGTGTTTCTCTAGAACTCAGTAATAACGAACTAAAATTTACAATTACCAGTAGCCAGGTCAATGAATATTTGGACTTAGAAAATACTTCGAATGAAAACTCCGATTTAGAATTTCTTGAGTTTGTCTTTAATAAATAGACTGACAAATTCATTTTTGGTCAAACTTTTGATAAGTGAATATTTAAAAAATAACTATGATAGGATACTATATATTAATTGGAGCCATACTACTTGTAAGTTGGTATGTGAGTAATAAATTAAAAAGCAAGTTTAAAAAATATTCCAAAATCCAACTCCAGAATGGAATGAGTGGCGCTGAAATTGCAAGAAAAATGCTGGAACATCACCATATTTACGATGTTGAAGTTATTTCTACTTCAGGTAAACTCACAGACCACTACCACCCTACTAAGAAAACGGTAAACTTAAGTGAGAGCGTCTACAATCAGAGAAACGCTGCCGCTGCTGCAGTGGCTACTCACGAAGTTGGCCATGCTGTGCAACATGCAAAATCCTATTCCTGGTTAGAAATGAGAAGTCAACTTGTTCCTCTTGTAAGTGTAGCTTCACAATGGAGCCAATGGGTTATATTTGGTGGCCTGATATTAATGACAATGGTTTCTGTTGGAGTTGGTCAAATGGTGCTTCTGGCAGGTATTATCATGTTTGGATTAGGAACACTCTTTAGTTTTATCACTTTGCCCGTAGAATATGATGCTAGTAATAGAGCTTTGGCCTGGATGAAAGATCACAATATTGTGAATCAGGAAGAATATAAAATGTCTGAAGATTCATTGAAATGGGCTGCTAGAACTTATGTGGTTGCCGCAATCGGCTCACTAGCTACTTTGCTTTACTTCCTGAGCATTTATATGGGCAGGGATTAACCTGACAACTTAAATACAAAATAAAAGGCGTTTTGGAAATTTTCAAAACGCCTTTTATTTTGTATTAATGAAACTCATCTTTCCAGACTCCTTTGAGTTTTTAATGAATTCTCTCACCCTCACTCCTTGGCCAGTTGTAAAAATCGATCTACAAGAATGCTTTGTGTATCCCATAAAATTTCGTACATCCATTTCTGTGAGTTTATAAGGCAAACCTTTACAGTTTTTTATATCTCCATTGTATTCACAGTCATCATCTATTAAGTGAAATTTGCCGTATAAGTCAGGCATTGCATTAGTGTCTGTTACTCTATCCCCAGTACATTTTGCGTTATAATCAGGATCATTCTCATCTCTTGTAATATGTTCACAATTTACAGCTTTAGCTCCTGTATGGGTATGTAAAAGCCCAAGGGTATGTCCTACCTCATGAGGCAAAATTCCCGTATTGTAATTAAGCATATTCACTGACATTTGATTAGGCGACCATTTACCACCTCTTAAATTATTTTCAAAATTTGTAAACTTGAAAGGAACGTAAATATTTAAAACATCAGCAGATGCAGTATAATTATTTTTCACATATCTATTAAACTTATAGTAATCGGTCCAGAAGATTTCAGAATTATTTATAAATTTCAATTTTTGAAGTTCAAAGCAAATATTCATTTCTTCAAATGTTGAATTAAGAAGCTTAAGTGACTCTTCAACTTTAGACTGTGTTAGTGGATCCTTGTTACTATTGTCGGTTTGGTTAATCCCCCAAAACACAACAGGTATAACAATTTCTGAAAAACTGCCTAGATATTCTGGATCTGTCGAATAACTAAAAGATGGATCAGGTGTGCACTGGTTCCAATTTGATTCTATTGCTAAGGAATTATATATACAAAATTCATTAGATTCTAAATTTGAATCAGCAACTTCCCTTCCTAGAAAGAAACATAATAAACTATATAACTTTAAACAATTGTACATATTTACAGGAACTAATTTTAAGATATTTTATCTTAAGCTCTCTAATTTTTAATTTCAAAAGCCCTGTTGACTACAAAACTAAAGAGTTTAGATAATTTATGTTTTGGACTACTGAATTTACTTGACTTTCATAAAGCTTCTAAATCATCAACTTAAATTGAAATTTCCTATTTGCATAAGATTAAATAGACTTTAGATACATCTTAATTTAAAAAAATAAAATTTAAGTACAGTTCGGGTTTAAAACACAATCTGGATCTTCACAATCTATTAAACCATCACCATCATTATCTACACCATCAATACACCTTTCAATTAAACACTCTTGAAAATCTTCACAATCTAAATCTTCACAATCTGTGAAACCATCTTCATCATTATCAATTCCGTCATCGCAATTACTTTCAAAACAAAACCTATTTGAAGAGCAACTCATATCGTCACAATCCACTAAACCATTGCCATTGTTATCGATTCCATCATCACATATCTCTCTTTCATTATCATTATTAACATTCTCTGATTCGGAACAAGCAATTATGCATAGAAGGATTGTAAAAACTAAGATCAATAAGTACTTTCTCATGTTATAAATATAGCATATAAAAAAAATATTAATAGGCAATTTTATAGACTATTTAAACAATTCATTGGACTGAAATCAATGCATTATAAATTTTTTACTATTACTATTTATTCCGATTCAAAGAGTACAAGTCATTCCTGATATCTTTCAAGTTTTTTACACTTCCAAAGTTATGAAGCTCTCTTAAAGCCAATAAATCTACATCAGCAATTAAAATCATTTCTGTATTAGGCGTGGTTTGTGCTTTTATTCCATCGCTAGGAAAAGCAAAATCTGACGGTGTAAACACCGCAGATTGTGCGTATTGAATATCCATATTGTGCACTTTAGGTAAATTACCAACACTACCAGCAATAGCCACATAACATTCATTTTCTACAGCTCTGGCCTGAGCACAAAGTTTAACTCTGGAAAACCCATTTTGAGTATCGGTGAGAAAAGGCACAAATAATATATCCATACCTTCTTTCGCTAAAATTCTGGATAACTCTGGAAACTCCACATCGTAACAAATTAAGATGCCTATTTTACCACAATCGGTATCAAATACTTTAAACTCACTTCCGCGCTGCATTCCCCATACTCTAGCTTCGTCTGGAGTCACATGAATTTTTTCATAACGCTCAATACTTCCATCTCGCTTGCATAGATAGCCCACGTTGTATAATTTATTGTCGATCAATTCTGGCATACTTCCAGAAATAATATTAATATTATAAGCGATAGATAGTTCTGCCATCTTGTTTTTAATAGGCTCCGTGTATTTTGCCAATTCTCGTATCGCGTCTGGCTCGCTAAGATGATTGTATTTAGACATTAAAGGTGCGTTGAAAAACTCAGGAAATAGTGCAAAATCCGAACGGTAACCAGACAATGATTCTATAAAAAATTCTACCTGGTGCAACAATTCCTCCATGCTGCTATAAGACCGCATTTGCCATTGCACAAGACCTAGGCGTACTTCACTTTTTTGGCTGGAAGGCGCCTTACTTTCTTTTTCAAAATAAATATTATCCCACTGCATCAACACAGCATATTCTTTGGAATCTTTATCGCCATCCAAGTAATTGGATAAAATTCTAACTGGACGGAAATCATTAGACAACTGGAAGTTCAAAACTGGATCGTCTATTTCCTTAGTTCTCACTTTTTGGATATACTGCTTCGGCGTCAATTCACTTGACACTTTGTGATAATTTGGAATCCTTCCGCCAAAAACAATACCTTTCAGGTTTAATTGCTCAGTTAACTCTTTACGATAATCATAAAGACGTCTCCCAAGCTTTAAGCCTCGGTATTCTTTCCTGATAATGACGTCTATACCATAAAGCATATCGCCATGTTCTGTATGATTTTTAAATTTCACATCACCAGCAATATCGTCATAGGTATGATTGTCAGACAACTTATCGTAATCCACAATGATGGAAAAAGCACAACCGGCAATATCCCCATTTACCAGAATCACCACTTGACCTTCGGGAAAAATATCTATCAGACTTCTCAACTCATCCTTTTGCCAATACGCATCTGGAACGTCACCATAAATTTCAACAAACACCTCTTTAAGGACTTCAAAATCCTTTAGAGATAGATATTTCAATTCAATTTGTTCGATTTTAGGGGAATTCTCCATAGTATGAGTTAAGTAATTTAAGTTCTATTTTAATTTTGCAGTTGTAGTAAATTCAGTAGTAAGTTTTATTCTGAATTTGATGTAAAGAAGCGATGTATATTTCAGGATAAACTTTCAGAATTCACATTCATTATGAATCAACGTTCAAAACGAGAATGAATTCTGAAAATTTAAGTTTATCTGTTAATACAACTTACATTTCTAAAAGGTAAGCAAAAATAAGAGGCGCTACTATTGTAGCATCACTCTCTATAATAAATTTAGGGGTATTAATATCCAATTTTCCCCATGTGATTTTTTCATTAGGAACGGCTCCAGAATAAGACCCGTAACTTGTAGTCGAGTCAGAAATCTGGCAGAAATAATTCCAAAACGGCGTATCCGTTCTTTCCATATCCTGATATAACATCGGCACGACACAAATAGGAAAATCACCTGCAATCCCTCCTCCTATTTGGAAAAAGCCAATACCTTCTTTAGAGTTATCGGTATACCAATCAGCAAGAAAAGTCATGTACTCAATTCCAGATTTTACGGTAGACGCTTTCAACTCTCCTTTCATCACATAACTGGCGAAAATATTTCCCATGGTACTGTCTTCCCACCCAGGAACAACAATTGGCAAGTTTTTCTCAGCTGCGGCATACATCCAGGAATCTTTTAAGTCTATTTCGTAATACTCTTCCAAAACTCCCGAAAGCAACAGTTTATACATATATTCATGAGGGAAATAGCGTTCCCCTTTGGCTTCAGCATCTGTCCAGATTTTGACGATATGCTTCTGCAAACGTCTAAAGGCCTCTTCTTCTGGAATACAAGTATCAGTAACTCTGTTGAGTCCTTTTTCTAAAAGCTTCCATTCGTCTTGCGGAGTAAGATCTCGATATTCTGGCACTCGTTTGTAGTGAGAGTGTGCTACCAAGTTCATAATATCCTCTTCCAAATTGGCTCCAGTACAAGACACGATGTGCACTTTATCCTGACGAATCATTTCGGCGAAGATCTTTCCTAATTCTGCAGTACTCATCGCCCCTGCCAGGGAAACCAGCATCTTGGAACCGCCTTCCAATTGCTTTTCGTATGCTTTCGCAGCATCAACTAAACTCGCCGCATTAAAATGTAAATAATATTTTTCTATAAATTCTGAAATGGGTTTACTCATGGTTGTGTGTTCTTTATTAATTTAAAATCATTATGCAAGAGTCAAGAGTCAAGAGTCAAGAGTCAAGTAAGGAAAATAAAAATGTTTAACTTAAACTCTAATATTTCACTATAAATATTTAAGATCATTCGTCTAGCATAGTAAATCGTAATTACTATGTCCTGATTCTTGGTTCTTTTTTCTAGTGTATTGTGTCTTGTTTCTAAAGTCTATTATCTAACACTCTAATCCTCCTCCTCTTCAGAAGCATTTTCATATTTGAATTTATAGCTCAGCATCTTATAATACAGCTTGGCTGCTAAAAAGTCTGAAGATTTATCCACTTCATTTGGGCAAAGTTCTACGATATCAAAGCCAACGACGTTTTTCTTTTTGAAAATATCCTTTAAAAATTCCAAAGTTTCATACCAGAATAAACCTCCTGGCTCTGGGGTTCCTGTGGAAGGCATAATTGATGGGTCAAAAGCATCCAGGTCGATGGTGATAAAGACATTAGGAGTCATTTGTCCTATAGCATCATCTTGCCAGTCTTCATATAGATCGTGAGCAAAGTACACGCGATTTTCATCCATATGTTCTAATTCTGACTCATCCATAGAACGAATTCCAACCTGAATTAAATTTCCTTTTTTACTAGCTTCATGAACCGCACAGGCGTGATTGCAGGCACTTCCCTCATAAGAAGGCCTCAAATCCGCATGAGCATCAAGTTGAACAACCGTCAAATCTGGAAATTGCTCATGAAAAGCTCTTATGGTTCCAATAGACACAGAATGTTCTCCCCCAAAAATAGTGACAAACTTATCCTGATTGATGTAGTTTTTGGTTGTCTTATGAACCGCCTCCACCATTTTCTCCGGCGAAGAATTTTCAGACACTGGTGGTGCCAGATAAATACCTTTTTTATAAACTTCTGTCCGGGTTTCTATGTCGTACAACTCCATGTTTTCTGAAGCTTCCAAGAAAGCCCGTGGTCCCTTGTCTGCTCCTTTTTGCCAAGAACTTGTTCCATCATAAGGAACTGGAATTAAAACGACTTTCGCTTCGTCGATACGTGCATACTTGTCTGGAATTCCTGCATAATTTGTTTTAGATGCCATGATAACCTAAAATTTTGAGTAAATCTTCACTTTTTTGTTGTTCGCTAAATAGTTCTGTCGACAGACTTCCATCGTCGTTTTTTTGTATTAAAATATGCTTAGGGCTTGGTATTAAACAATGTTGCAAACCTCCAAAACCTCCGATGGTTTCTTGATAAGCACCAGTATTGAAAAAACCGATATATAATGGATCTTCCTTTTCGTATTTAGGAAGATAAATCGCATTCATGTTTTGTTCAGAATTATAATAATCATCACTATCACATGTCAATCCTCCAAGCAAAACCCGCTCATACCTATCCTGCCACCTGTTGACGGCCAGCATAATAAAACGTTTGCTTATCGCCCAAGAATCTGGTAATGTTGTGATAAATGAAGAGTTTATCATATTCCATTTTTCACGATCGTTTTGTTGTTTTTGATATAAGACCTCATAAATAGCACCGCCACTTTCACCAACAGTAAAACTTCCAAACTCAGTAAAAATATGAGGAACAGGAACGTCTTCTTCTTCACAGGTCAACTTGATTTGATTGATGATTTCATCTATCATATATTCATAATCATATTCAAAAGCAAGTGAATTTTTTATAGGAAATCCGCCACCAATATTAAGGCTATCCAGACTTGGGCATACTTTTTTCAATCTAGTGTAAACTCTTAAACATTTCTGAAGTTCATTCCAGTAATAAGCATTATCTCTTATGCCTGTATTGATGAAAAAGTGAAGCATTTTAAGCTCAACTTGATCGTTATTCTTGATTTGATCTTCGTAAAACGGAACAATATTTTTATAACCAATTCCTAACCTGGAGGTGTAAAATTCAAACTTCGGTTCTTCTTCAGAAGCGATTCTAATCCCAATTTTAAAGTCTTTATCGATATCTCTGGTAAGTAAAGCTATCTCTTCGTAATTATCGATTACAGGAATACAATTATGATGACCGCTATTGATTAAATTGGCAATGTTGGAAACGTATTGATCCCTCTTAAAACCATTGCAAATCACATAGGTATCTTTTGTAATTTTTCCTTTTTCCTTTAAACTATTCACGATATCAATATCGAAAGCAGAAGAGGTTTCAATATGGATATTGTTCTTGAGGGCTTCATCTAAAACATGCTTAAAATGGGAGCTTTTAGTACAATAGCAATAATTATACGTTCCCTTATAATCATGCTTTTCTATAGCCTCCTGAAACCATTTTTTAGCTCTGAGAATATTTTCAGAAATTTTTGGCAGATAGGTAAATTTTAATGGAGCTCCATATTTCTCTACAAGTCCCATTAAGTCTATGTCATGAAACTTGAGTTCGTCACCGTTTAAAGTGAATTCATCTTGAGGAAAATCATAGGTTTGACTTATTAAGTCAATGTACTTTGTGTTCATTTATGGACTAATTATTAACTTTAAAGTTAAATAAAAAAAATATGTTTTGCGAGAAGATATCAATACCTATTGAAATTACAGGTTGAAAGAGCTGGGAATGCGTAGTCTTGAAAAAACTTCATCTTAGAAGTCAAATTTATTTAAATTACTATACAAATGAAATTCATTTTGATAGAAGTAAAAAGCCTTAAAATGTTAAATTTTAAGGCTTTTTACTTAATCTTGAACTTTGAAGACTCACTGGATAGGCTTATCCTTTTCCCACTCTCCTTCAAAACTTATGTTTCCATCGATATCGTATAAAGTACCGGCACCACTCCTCAGTCCATTTTTAAATTCTCCAACATATTTTTCTCCTGTAGGATAATGAAACGTTCCTTCTCCCGTTCGTTCACCCTTGACGAAATCTCCTTCGTATTTTGCTCCATCGGCCCATTCAAACACCCCCTTTCCATGAGGTTTATTTTCTTCCCACTCACCTCTATAAATCGAAGCATTTGCCCAAACGCCTACCCCGCTGCCGGTAGCTATATTATTTTCGGTTTCACCAATATAATGGATCCGTATATTCTTGTCAGATTTGAAGCTTATGACTTTCAACGTTTCTTTGCGATTGAGCTGCCTAGTCTTTGAGTTTAATTCATTTTCAAGACTATCATTTCTGCTTTCAAATTCATTAAATGAAAACTTGATGCTTTGTTGCAGTGAATCCAACCGATTAGAAAGCGAATCTCTAGCTTCTACAGTATTGCTAAGCTCAGTTCTAAGATTGATTTTAGTCAGTTCGTCATCATTTTCGGATTTCATGATATTTTGAACACGTTTTATTCTTCGATCTACTTTTCTTCTTAAATCTTTATTTGAAGTTTGAAGATTTTTATAACGCTCCAAAGCCTGTTTAGGTTTTTTATCTATCATCCAAACATCATCTGCCTCAATTATTTCCTGAAGTGAAGTAAAATCAGATTTCAACTCAGAATAAGTTGAAGCGGGTATAGTTTCACTTTCCTGATAAGCGATAAGTTTTGAATCCAAAGTATAAACCATGACCAGTAAAGCCACAATAGCTACCAAAGCAATGATGAATAATACCTTAAACCTATTTTTATGTTTTGTGTCTTTAGAACTCATGCGCAAATTTTAATTAATCGTAAAACCTAGTCTCTGGAATTTTATCATCAAATTCTCTCAAATCCAGGTTGATATATACATTGAATTTAAAAATCCAACGTTCTCTATAAACCCCTCCATCTATACTAGATTGCCCAGTGGTATACATCATATTTGCCGAGTAACTTACGCGAGGAGAAGCGATGTAGCCTATGCCAGGATATAGTCTTAGGTCCTCAATAGGATTGTCTACAATACCTTTTCCGCTTTGCATGATTAACTCGACATCTGGGTTGAAATAAAAAGCTCCCGGCTGCAAATTAGGTTTATTCAGAGGAATCTTCATCATAAATTTATAACGCCATCTATTCCCAAAAACATATTCCGAACCTTTTTTAAACTTCTTTTTCCAACGGTGCTCAATTCTAATTCGATGATAAATTCTAAATCGCTCATAAGGCATCATCCATTGGTACTCGTGCCAAATCCTCGGCTCCAACCTGATCTTTTCGTAAGCATCTCCACTTTGATCACCAAAGTCTATTCTCAAAACTCCCCCTGCAGTGAATTTAAAATTCTTAGTAGGAATATACTGGATACCGTGTCTGTTGTATACCTGTGCCACATCTCCAATGAAATTTCTATCTGCATTTTCACGCATTCTATAATGAAGTTCTGCATGCCAGAACCACTTATCACTTAGGCGAAATGTGCCATAGCTATTGACCCAGGAAAGGGTTTCTGGCTCGCCCGAGATTGACTGATCTGGAAAACTTTCATTGCCTTCCTGTGGAAAAACAAAGCTTGTAAAAAAAACAAAGAATAAAGTGAATTTAAACGATCCTCCCAACTTCATATACATTAATATTTCAACTTCAATTCCAGAACAGACAATATAGCTTCAGGATCTTTTTGTCTTCTCAATTCTCTTTCCTCTTCTTTAGTATCACGCTTACTCAACTCCAGCATCTTTTGATAAACATGATTTATGTTTTCCATGGCAGACTCAATAGTTTCACAGCTGAAATTATTACTAAGTCGATTAAACAAATATGGTTTTAAACTTTCATCGAAGGCTTTATAGATATTTTCTTTTATCCTCTCAGACATATCTACCATCATATAAGGATTGAAAGTTATTCTTGTGTATGCATCATCTAACCTCTCATCTTTAGATTTCAAATCTTTTAGAAAAATATAGAACTCTATCAGGTTGTCATAGCAATTGAGCAAACCTTTGATTCTGTTTTTCTTTTCATTAATTTTCAAGTTTCCATAGGCATTGAAAGTATCCTCAGTAAGCTTCAAAACCAATTCAGAATACCTTTCATGATAGGCATTAAAACCCTCTTTTTTTGAATTTAAATCGAATAAATTTTCAATTTTAAGCTTCTTTTCTACCAGTCTTTCTTCATCTCTAGAGAGCGATTTTTCAATTTCCATCGCCTTAAAGATTTTATCAACCTCTTTATAAAGAGCTACCACATCTTCATTTATATTTTTAATCAAATAATTTGCTTTCTCCAAATCGAAATTTTGACGTTCAGGAACTTTAGGGAATTCATGGGGTTGAGTTATTAGTTCTGACTGAAATTCATAAGTCACTTCAACTGGGAAAAGAAGTTTAGGCCAAATTTTGCCGTAAATCTCTTTTCTATCAACAAATTCAAAAGCGTCTGAAGTTATAACATGAACCATTCTCTCTAGCTGAGTCAATTCATTTCTATAGACATTAAAAATCAATTCAGCTTCATTAAATTTTTCATAGACTGGCTTACCAATTTTAACTTTAGGATTCTCTGAAAATCGTTTTAAAACGGATTGAATGTTCGCGAAATTTTCAGCAATAGATTGGATTTTTTTCTTTTCCTCTTCGGTAAAGTCAAACTTCCTAACTTTAAATTTTCCAAGCTCTAAAGGGCTACTTCCTCTTATACTATTCCAGATATCAAATCCAGATTGATGAGAAAATGCAAGCACACTGTTTTTTATAAACTCATTACTTTTTTTATGATAATTGTTAACAGAAACTTTTATAGATGAAGAAACAGACTGTTCTACATCTAAGTCTACGAGGTTTAGAATATCAAAATAACCCTCCTCCAAAGTATAGTCTTTCCAGTGCTCGTCATCTCTCGATACAGTTGTATCAAAACCTGAATAAGAAACATCAAAGGTTTTATTGTCAATTACAAATTCATAAGTTTTGAGAATACCCGCTTCATAAGTTCTGATTTCCCGAACAGGCTTGTCATCGGTTTGGTGTTTGATTTCCCAATCTCCGTGAAAATAGCCGTCAGCATTAAAGTATCCTTGAACGATTATAGACTTTGATGTGGATTTTAAAGACCCTACCAACCGGTTATTTTTGAAGGTAGATTCAATAAAAAACAGCGTGTCTTTTACTTCAGAATTTACGTAATCTTGCTTAACAGCTTCCCAATTTCCAACTGCTTTACCATTCTGGAATTTTCCTGAAATTTTATTTTCGGTTCCTGAAGCGAACTTACCAACTCTAAAACCAGAAACAAATTTCTGATTTTCTTCTCTCATTATTTTATCTGAAAAGGACCAATTACCAGACTTCTGATTGGAGGAAAATTCACCTTCATAAACTATAGCTTTAAAATCGAAGCTTTTTAATTTTGAAGGCGATACAGATTGAAAGGAGAATTTTCCATCATAAATATCTTCTCCTTTAGAAGTGTTGTATTCATATTCTACAAGTCCGGAAACGCCTTCTATTATTTCAAGAGAATCTTTTTTAACTTGTTTTTGCTGAGCAAATATTACAGATGTAGAAATAAATATTAAAGCAAAAACAAGCCAACTCAAAATTGAGCTAAAACTTAAAAAAACATGTCTTTTAAATTTATCCATGAGTACATTTAAACCATTCCTAAGTTGATCACTTCTTGTTTGGTTAGAATGCGATAATGACCTCTAGGCACATTCTTCTTATCAAGATTTGCATAAACTACTCTATCAAGTTTTTCAATTTCATAGCCTAACTTTTTAAAGATACGCTGTACAATATGAGCCCTTTGACTTCTCAATTCAAGTCCAATAATATTTTTTGGTCTATTATCTACATAGGAGGCTTCCTCTATTTTGACTTTAGAACCTTCTATAAATGGTCCGTCTTTAATGACTTCAAGATCCTGCTCTCTGACGGGTTTAGTTAGTTCTACCTGATAGATTTGTCGAACACCATTTTTGTGTCCAGACAACTTTTTAGCCAAAGTCCCATCGTTAGTGAACAAGATTAACCCCATAGCACTTGTATCTAATTTGCCAACAGGGGCTAATTTAGATTTGGAAGCATTCTGAACCAAATCCAACGCGGTTAATTTTCCTTTCTCATAGCTTCCTGTCACGTAGAATCCTTTAGGTTTATTCAAAAGCACATAAGATTTTGGCTCTGGATTGATTAGTCTACCATCAAATTTCACCTCATCTTCCAACTTCACCTGGTGTCCCATTTCGGTAATCACTTTTCCGTTCACCGTGACATTTCCAGATTTTATGTAGATGTCTGCATCCCTACGAGAACAGACGCCAGAATTGGAAACGTATTTATTAAGACGTATTCCTGCATTCGGATTTTTTATCTGTTTATCTACTTTAGACTGAGCAACTTCCTTTTTGCTGAATTTATTTTTCGATCCCTTCGTTTTGGAATCTTTCTTTTTATGTTGATCTTTCATTTTCAAATTTTGCGCAAAGATACTGTTTTTAAAGCAGTTGACGATTTAGAATAATAAAGCTTTATTTAAATAAATAGCCAAAATAGACTTGGAATACAGCATTTCGTAAACTACCAGATTCTAAATTAGTACCATTGTTGATGTCATTTAAACCAAAGCTATATCTAGCACCAACCAAAAATCCCCAATCGGTTTTATAACTTATACCAGCTGCCAGAGAGATGTCTAGTTTTTCAAAATCCTCTTCAACAGAATATCTTTGAGAGTTTCCAGCTTGTTTACTCTCGTAATTGGCGCTCATAAGATATCCAAGCTGTGGACCTAGCTCAAAAGCTAAACTTTTTTTGATGTAATATTTTCCAAGAATTGGGAAGTTGAAATAATTGAGGTCTACTCTTTTTTCGAAATAAGACCCCTGTTCATTCCCTCTATTTGTACTTCCTTGCCTAGAATAAAGAAATTCTGCTTGTAAAGCGTAGCGCTCATTAATCATATACTCTGAAACCAACCCTGCAGAAAATGACGACCGCAGTGATTTCAGATTGTCAGATCCTTTCAATTCTGAAATGGATAACCCAAATTTGGCTCCATATGCAAATGAAGACTTATTTTCCTGAGCATACATACCTGAAGAAAGAAAGCTTAAAAGGGTAATTACAATTATATACTTCATATTTTTTAAAAAGGAATCAAAAGTAATTATTCAATACAACATGTAATTGCAAAAAGATAAGTTTTTGAGTTAGGGTCAGGGCAATCTGTATTGTTATAAATATGTAAAATGAAATTTTACGGTTTTCCCGCATTATGATTACGGCTGAACCGTAAACTAAAATTAAAAAAGGCTTGTACTTTTGAATAAGTCAAATACCCTCAGTTATGAAAGCAATTGAAATATTACAAAAAATGGAATCTGAAATCTTAAAACCACTAATGGTTGAGGCTGGTTTTAATAACGAAGGCGAAATTTGGTGGAAATCTAAAGAAGATTTTTCATTAGTACTCACTTTACAAAAATACTGGTGGTCAACAGATGATAAGATAGATTTCAGGATCAACTTGGGTTTGATGATCCCTCCTATAAAAGCTTCATCTAGAAAGCGACCAGAAATCACTGAATTGGCCGTATGTGTGTCTCAAGATTGCTACCTCCCGGAGGAAATTCAGTTTCATAGATATAAGAATAGTATAGGCTATTCTTTAACGAATGAAGATAACGCAGATGAATTTTTAAATCTGATCTCGCGTGATTTTGAAGAATACATCATTCCACAACTCATTCAACAGGAAACCTTACAAGATTGTGTGGAGTTTTACAAAGACGTCCCTTTTTGGAATCAAAGATTAGACAGGTTTATTCAAGAGCATAGATTTAAAGTCATGAATAATTTAGCGAGCTAAGAAAGTTTTTTTTGAATTATTGTACTTTTGGAACACTATTGGATATGTACATTCAATTAAAAACAACAAAAAATGCAATCAATTCTACATCGCTTCGGGAAACTAAGCCTGATATTTACCCTTCTTATTTCTATTTATTCTTGTAACGAATCAAAAACATCTGCTTATAAATCAGAGTCTTCTGGTAATTTGAATCAACTTAACGTTGTCATCATAAATGAAGACTGGCAAGATTCCATCGGCGAACATATACGAGAAATTTTTGCAGCCGATGCCTTAGGTCTTCCTCAACAAGAGCCTCTACATGCTCTTAATCAAATTCCACCTACAGCTTTTAACGGCTTTGCAAGAAAAAACAGAACCTTTTTGAAAATCGAAAAATCCAAGCAAACAGGTCATCAAATTCTTATAGATTCTTTTGCAAAACCTCAAGTAGGCATCGCTATTACTGGCCCAAATCCAAAATCAATCATTACTGAACTGGAAGAAAATAAAGAAAAATTTCTAGACCTTCTAGAAGAAACTGAACTGAAAGAAAAACGGAGACGTATGAGAAAAGCTCCAAACCAGGTGGATGTTCTGAAAAAATCTCTTGGTATCAGTATGTTATTTCCTTCAGCTTATCGCTACGCTAAGCAGGAAGATGATTTTTTTTGGATGCGAAAAGACATTAAAAACGGCAGCATGGAATTGCTTGCATACGAAGTTCCCATATCTACTATTGAAAAAAATGACGACATCATTGCTAACGTCATCAAAATGAGAGACTCTGTAGGAGAAAAACACATTCCCGGTCCTACTGAAGACACACATATGATTACAGAAGAAGCTTACGCCCCGTATTTATTTGAAACAGAAATTGATGGTAAGTTTGCTTACGAAATCAAAGGAACCTGGGAAGTGAAAGGTTTTTTTATGGCGGGTCCTTTTGTTACTTATGCTGTAAAAGATGAAAAAAACGACCGCTATGTCATACTTGAAGGCTTTGTTTTTAAACCATCGTCTTCTAAAAGATTACAAATGTTTGAAATAGAAGCAATACTTAAGTCAGCTAAATTTATTGATTAAAACGTATTTAAACCAATAAAAAAGACCTCCAATTGGAGGTCTTTTTTATTAAATGAATTTCTGTTTACTAAAACTTCAATGTCATTCCTGCTAAGAAATTTATCCCTGCCTGAGGGTAAAAACCAGCCCCTTCAATAGTTTGTACTTGACCAGCATTAGTTTGCGAATCAAAAAAGAAGAAATAACCATTAGACTCGTACTTAACATCAAAAATATTATTCACAAGTCCTGTAAACACAACTGACTTAAACAAAGGTGGATTTTTCCATTCATAAACAATATTTACATCGTTGGTGAAAAAGCTATCCAATAAAGACACTTCACTATCTATATTTCCCATGTACTGCTTTCCAACAAATTTGGATATCAGGTTGATTTGAAAAGTTTCACTTGGATGATAAATAAATTGATTTGCTCCAATAATTTCTGGTGAAAAAGAAATGTTAGTCTCTCCAAGGTCCCTAATTTCACCATCAAGATTCGCTTTGAAATCAATATTTTTATTTCGACTTAAAGTCAAATTAGGTCGAGTAGAAAACAAATCGCTTATTCTTATATCTGCATCTATTTCCAGACCCAATCTATAACTCTCACCACTAGTTTCTCTTATAGGCGCACCTACATCATCCAAAGCACCTGTTAATACCATCTGATCTTGGTAATACATGTAATACAGATTTGTATTGATAGTAGAATTCCCCAAGTCAAGCCTCCATCCTAATTCAAAATCGTCCAGAATTTCTGGATTGGTGATACCGTTTTCAAAATCTCTTCGCCTTGGTTCACGCTGAGCTCTCCCGTAAGAACCGTACAACTGCTGGTCCTCATTAATTTGAAAGGTTGCACCAGCTTTGGGGTTGAAAAAGTTAAAATTTTCATCTACCAAAAGATTGACTTTATCAGAAGTTAATCCTGAAGTTTCATAGTTTACAAAACGGCCCTGTAAATCCCCGAATATGCTAACTTTATCATTCAGTTTCAAGGTCGCTTTACTAAAAGCTGTAAATTCTTTCTTAGTCCCATTTCCGAAATAGTAGTTATCTCTTATTTCAGAATCACCAGCAAAACGCGACCAAATCACTTCTCCGAAGTGGTCGTTTGTGTAGTAGCTATAAAACAAACCAGATGTAAACTCTATCTGACTGTCGGTGTAAGTCGTAGTACCATTTATGACGTAATAATCATTATCCAACCATCGTCTTCTTATCAAATCTGATTCTTCAATGGTTTCGTTCCCAGCGTTTACAGGACCGATTTCATGAAAAGCTAAATCTGCATTTTCTTCATATTGTTCAAAATAACCTCGTCCATAAGTATAGTTCAAACTCAGGTTTGTAGACCAATTCTGATTCAACCTCTGGTTCCAGTGTAACTGATAATGATCTTGCTTGTAATTGTCCACCTCGTTATCATAAAACTGAGTATTCCCATTCTCATCTGTATAAATCCCAGAAGGGTTAAAGGTTCTGTCGTTTTCAAGAGTTTCCCTATCCACACCGTTCCAGGCTTGATAAGTCACATTATTACCACCAAAAGACAAGGCCTTAATAAATGTCCCTCCATCTTTAAAAGTCCCTTGTAAAAAATAAGATTTTAAATCTGAAAATGCTCTATCGATATAACCATCAGACTTGATTTGAGATAAACGACCGGAAAATGTAAACTTATCTTCCAAAAGTCCTGTTCCAAATTCTACAGTATGACGTCTTGTATTAAAAGATCCAAAAGAATTACTCAGTTCTGCACTTGGCTCATCATCTTTAGCTTCTGTAAGGATATTCAAGCTTGCGCCGAAAGCACCAGAGCCGTTAGTAGAAGTTCCCACACCTCTTTGCAATTGAATATTCTCAGTAGAAGAGGCAAAATCTGGCAAATTTACCCAGAAAGATCCCTGGCTTTCCTGGTCATTATAAGGTATTCCGTTTAAAGTTACATTTACCCTGGAAGCATCGCTCCCCCTTACTCTTATAGAAGTGTATCCTACTCCATTACCAGCATCTGTGGTGGAAACAACGGAAGGAAGGACATTAAGCAATACTGGAATATCCTGTCCGAGATTTCGCTGTTCAATTTCCTCTTTACTAAAATTGGAATGAGTAATTGGAGAGTCGGCATTTACCCGAAAAGCCTGAACCAAAACCTCATCTAAGGCTTCTTTAGCCTTAGACATGTCCACATTTAAAGTTTGGTCGGAATTTACATCAATTTTAAATTCTCTTCGATTGCCAAAGGTGAATACAAACGTGTAGGTTCCTGGAGAAACTTCTAGTTCATAGTCTCCATTCTCACCTGTGACAGTTCCAAGATTGCTGGCTTTGGCATAAACACTCACTCCTGGGAGTGGTTTGCCATTGTCGGTTACTTTACCTTCTATGGTATAATTTTGAGAGAAGGATTGCCATCCCCAAAGGATAGCGCATAGTAGAAATAATTTGGTTTTCATTCGTAAAATGATTTACGAATAAAAGGGGCAATTATTCAAAGTTAAACATAAAAAAACCTGATGACCGCTTTGGTATCAGGAGTATAAAACAATGCATGACAAACTTGTCATTTTCCCTTGGCAACATTACTTGCCCAGGTTCATTGGGTATAATCTCAGTCTTGCTTTCACAAAACACCCCTTTGAGATGTGACGCAAAATTAAAATAAATGTTTTGAATACAGGCTAAACTAATCCTGGTTTATTTCCAAAACCTGTTTGCATTCAGTTGATATGCCGCTGAATAATTGAAGGAATATTTCTAAACATCAAATTTAAAATTCTATTTTATGATTTAAAATGAATAAGATTTAGAGACTATATTAATTTTATAGTTTTTCCTTATTTTTGATAAAGTAGCTTTATACATTGAAAATTGAACTTAAATCCAACAGGCCATGCAAAATAATGAACGTATTGAAAAATTTAGACAATTAGTAAGCAATAAATATCTGATTTACAATAGTTTATTTTTAAACCTTCCAAACGAAAACACTACCTACACAGGTGTTTTTATTCCACTTCTGCATAAATTAAGTAAAGAAGGTTATCAAAAAGACGCTGAACCTAAAGAGGTTATCGAAGACTTCTTAGATAATCATACAGAGTTAAAAACCGATAAGGAAAGGTTTGACTTATTGTTCAGGATGATAAAATACATAGAACGGCAGGTGGTCTTATTTGATAGTATTGAAGATGCAGCATTTCCAAGTTTTGAAAAACAAAAAATCGATAGCGTTCTTCAACCAGCAAACGAAAATTATCAAGACTTGGTTGAACACCTAAAAAGCTTTAGTTCAAGAATAGTTTTTACAGCTCATCCAACCCAATTTTACCCTAACAATGTGCAGGGAATCATGCATGAACTTCGTAATGCTGTTCAACAAGATAGCATTACAAAAATTGACAACATACTCCAGCAGCTGGCTTATACCCCATTTATAAATAGAGAAAAGCCTACACCTTTTGATGAAGCACAAAGTATTATTTTTTACTTGAGATATGTATATTATGAAACTCTAGGGAAAATATATCATCAAATTGCTAAAGCCACCAATCTACCTCCGGACTTCAACCCCAATTTACTGGAAATGGGATTTTGGCCAGGGGGTGACAGAGATGGAAATCCATTTGTAACAAAAGAAACCACTTACAAAGTTGCAACTCAGTTAAGGATTACTATCATGAAATGCTACTATAATCATTTGAAGGTTTTAATGCGTAAACTCACTTTCAGAGAAGTCAATGAACCCTTGAATGAATTGAAAAGCAAACTATACAAACAGATTTTTAAGAAGAAAACCAGCCTAAAATCTGAGGAGATCTTAGAAATAATGTATCACGTCAGGACCTTAGTCAAGGACAACTATAAGTCTTTAAATATCGACTTAGTCGATGATTTTATCGGGAGAGTACATTTGTTTGGAAATCATTTTGCAACCTTGGATATTCGTCAAGACAGTAGTATTCACAACCAAGTGATTACAGAAATATTCAAAAAAGAATTCGGTGTTGACTATAACGAATTGTCTTCAAAAGAAAAATTAGACTACTTGACCCAGAGATCTTTGAAAATAAATCCAGACGACTATTCAGATGATTTGGTTGTAGATACGATTGAAAATGTATATCAAATTCAAGAAATACAGGATTTAAACGGTCAAAGAGGATTGCATCGCTATATTATTTCCAATTCAGAAAGTATTTTTGATGTCTTACATGTGTTTGCATTATTCAAATATTGCGGATATAAAGAAGAGGACATCAACATAGATATTGTCCCTTTATTTGAAACTATGGATGGAATGGATAATTCTGAAGCGGTGATGAAATCGCTTTATGAAAATGAAGTCTACAAAAAGCATTTACACAAAAGAGATAAGGAACAACACATTATGTTAGGTTTTTCAGACGGGACCAAGGATGGAGGTTATCTAAAGGCCAACTGGGAAATCTACAGAACCAAAGAGCGCCTTACAAGTTTATCAAGAGAAGAAGGTTACCAGGTTGTATTTTTTGATGGTCGTGGCGGACCACCAGCTCGTGGTGGTGGTAAAACACATCAATTTTATGCAGCTCAAGGCAATGAAATTGCTAACGAAAAGATACAGCTTACAATTCAAGGGCAAACTATCACAAGTGTTTTTGGCACTCACGAGCAGGCCACATACAATTTTGAGCAGTTACTTTTAGCAGGAGTGAAATCTAAACTAAGTAAAGGCTGGAAGCCAAATCATAAAGAATTACTTACAGAGTTAGCTGACAGGAGCTATGAAAAATACACTAGCTTAAAGGAACATGATTTGTTCATTCCTTATCTCGAAGAAATGACAATCCTCAAATATTATGGCGCTACAAATATTGGCAGTAGACCCACCAAGCGAAACCAAAATGCAGAACTTAGTTTGAAGGACTTAAGAGCTATTCCATTTGTAGGTTCATGGGGATTAGTTAGACAAAATGTGCCAGGCTATTATGGCTTAGGAACTGCACTCAATTCTTATGCAGACCAGTTTCATGTGGTTGAAGACCTTTATGAACATTCAGCTTTTTTCAGATCTTTAATTTTGAATAGCATCATGTCCATGAAAAAATCCTATTTCCCATTAACTTCCTACATGAAGAATGATAAAAAATATGGTGAGTTTTGGAAAAATTTACGTGAAGAATACGAGCTTACTAAAAAACTCGTCCTTAAATTGACAAAACAAAACGAATTGATGGAAAATGAAGAGCTCGACAAGAAATCCATTAGTATGCGAGAGAATATTGTTCTGCCACTACTAAGCATCCAGCAATATGCCTTGCAAAAAATTCAGGAAAACGATACAAATAAGGAAATCTATGAAAAGATGGTAGTAAGGGCTTTGTTTGGTAATATCAACGCTAGCCGAAATTCAGCGTAGGTGAAATTTTTAAGACTAAATTAGGAGACAATACCTGTTACAGTCTAACCTATTAGGCTTATGGTTAATTAGTCTAAACCTTCAAGAAGCTTATATTTACTGAAAACTTAGCGTTATGAATTTATCCTATTGGGAGCTAAATACTTGGTTTAATAAAGTTGATTTCTGCGTTATTGGAAGTGGAATTGTAGGATTGACTTGCGCGCTTCGTCTCAAGAAAAAGTTTCCAAAAGCCAAAGTTTTAGTACTAGAGAAAGGTATTTTACCACAAGGTGCAAGCACCAAAAATGCTGGTTTTGCTTGCTTTGGAAGTGCCAGTGAATTACTTTCTGATATGCAAAATCACGACACAGAAGAGCTCCTGGATTTAGTTCAACAACGCGTCGATGGTTTGGAGTTGCTGAAATCTACGTTAGGTGAGAAGCAAATCGATTACCAACAGCATGGTGGCTACGAAGTCTTTCAAGAGAAAAATAAAGATACATTTGAAAAATGCGAAGCCAACCTGAAAATGCTCAATGAAATGCTGCGTCCGATTTTTAAGGGAGATACTTTTAAATTGAAAACTAATAATTTTGGATTTAAAAATTCTTTATCATATCTCATTTTCACCCCTTTTGAAGGGCAGATTGATACTGGTAAAATGATGCAGGCTTTATTGAAAAAAGCTCAGCATGAAGGGATTTTAATTTTGAATTCAGTAGAAGTTACCGATTTTTCTACTGAAGGTGATTCAGTACATATTCAATTTAAAGATTTTAGCTTTAAGGCTAAGCAGCTTTTTATTGCGACAAATGCTTTTGCATCTGAGCTATTAGAACTTAAAGTGACTCCAGCTAGAAGTCAGGTTTTAATTACTAAACCTATTCAAAATTTAGCCATAAAAGGTACGTTCCATCTGGACGAAGGTTTTTATTACTTCAGAAATGTACACGATAGAATTTTACTTGGTGGAGGCAGAAATCTAGACAAAGACCGCGAAATGACTTCAGTTTTAGAAACCACATCACGTATTCAAAACGCTTTAGAAGATTTACTTCATAATGTGATTTTACCCAATCAAGATGCTGAAATCGATCAGCGCTGGAGTGGGATTCTAGGACTTGGGCAACAGAAAAAACCCATTATAAAACCAATTTCCAGCCGAGTGTTTAGTGCCGTTCGATTAGGCGGGATGGGAGTTGCTATTGGAAGTCAGGTTGGAAAGGAGTTAGCAGATTTGATTGACTGATGAAATGATGACCTGTCATTCAGCCTGTCCGCCTTAGGTGGGAAGAAGACCGTTTTGGCGATTTAAGCATCTTTACCCGTTCGAAAAGCATAGATTCTTCGTCGCTTCGCAAAACCTACACTCTGTCGGATTGACAACGAGAAATCTCTCGTCAAGGAAAAAAAGCTTCTTTATCGGAGTGACATAACCCTCTAAAGTTTCGGCTTTTTCCTCAACTGTTTTTTATCTGAATGCTGTTTTTTCTTCTGAAGTCGTTTAAGTTTGGAAGAACGAGAAGGTTTAGTTTTGATTCGTTTTTTAGGCTTCTGAAGTGCTTTTTTAAGCAGTTCTTCCAGCATCGTCACCGCCAGTTTTTTATTCTGAAGCTGGCTCCGAGTTTTAGCAACACTCAATTTGAGTTCGCCTTCAGCATTAATTCTGGAAGCCAATTTACTTTCAATTAAGTTTTTTTGAGTTTCAGAAAAAACAGCTGAGGATGATGGATGCCATGTGATAATTACTTTGGTTTCAGTTTTATTCACATGCTGTCCGCCAGGCCCTCCACTTAAAGCAAACTGAAATTGAAGCTCTTTATAAAGTTGTTTAGTATTAAACATCAGTTTTTGGTTGGTGACCAGGCTTGAGTAAATCTACAACAGTTTTCACTGGGTTAAAGCTTTCTGCGGGGACTTCAATAAAAACAGTATTCCAGAATGCCATGCCTCCGTTCCAAAGTCCTGGTAATTCCAGAGCTTTTATAGTTTCTCCTCCAACAAACTTTTGAGCGATAAATCCTTTGTTGGTATCTACAAATTCTTTCATGTCAAAAGCTTCGCCCTTATAATTTTTCAAACCACAAACTATATCTACAGGATTAAAATGTGTTGAAGCCTCCAGTTTTTCTTTTTGGTCTGGCTGAGATAGATCTATCTGAGACTTTTCTACAATTTGCAAAGAAATACTATCATCTTCATTTTTTATCCAAAACGGTCCGCCACCTGGAGCGCCTTCATTCACAACCATACCACAAACTCTTATAGGTCTATTGAGGTAATGAATTATTTCATCCTTGGTTTTAAAATCCACATGTATGTTCAAATCATTCTTCAAAAAAGAACCCGCTTCTTGTAATAATTCTGGACTGGTTGTTTCATTTTGAAGTCTCCTTAAAAGTGAAAATGCTCTGTCTTGTAACTGAATTAGAATGCCTGCGATGACAGATTTATATTCCAATGAAGATTGACTTGGTTCTGAAACCAGATCCTGATGAGACACGTTATCTATGTTTTTAATAAATACAATATCCGCTTCAAGTTTATTCAAGTTTTCCACCAAAGCCCCATGACCTGAAGGACGAAATAAAATATTCCCATTCTCGTCTCTAAAGATTTCATTTTTTGAGTCCAGGCAAATTGTATCTGTAGAGGAATGTTGAAATGAAAATTCAACTTCAAAATTTATCCCGGTTTCTTTTTCAATTTTAGGTTGAAGGTCTTTTAATTTATGCTTGAATTTATCAATATGATCAGATGATATGGTGAAATGAAGTCGTGCTTTGTTATCCTTTATAGCATAGTTTATAGCTTCATAAAAGTGTTCTTCAAATGCTGATAATTTTTCTTGTGGATATTTATGAAATGGAATAAGTCCTTTAGGCAAATCTGCCATTTGGAAACCATCTTTTGCTAGCATTTGCTTGGTTAGTTCATAGGCTTTTGCTCCCGGGGATAATGCATCAAAATCTACACCTTTACCTCCTAATGCCAAAACCAGATCTTCATAAAATGCAAGATATTCTAATGAATCAAAAAAGCTTTTAAGGTCTTTAAATTTATCCTGTTCTACTAAATTTTTAAAACTTAAATTGGTAGTTGGGTATTCATCCAAAAATTGATGAAGTGATCTAAACATTCTTGAAGCAGCACCACTCGCTGGTACAAATTTCAACACTTGTACATTTGATTTTTTATAAATTTCAATAAATTTATTTTTATCTTTTGAGTTCAATTGTAAAATTCCATCTTCCAATGTGGCTGGTTTTACAATTTCAAGATTGGGAAATCCTTTTTTGAAGTGTTCTAGATCTTGTTCAATCTTTTGCACAGAAAGATTATGATCATTTATATGAGATAGGTCGTCAGGATGAAAGTTCATGATTAAGTTAAAGTGTTTTTATAATAGATTTGGCTTTTTGTAAACGTTGCTTCAAATCTCCCTTCAAAATTGTATAAGGCAGATTTCTTCGGATGAGCGTATCTTCAAAGGTACTAAACATTTCGCTTCTCTCGTCGGGTTTATCTCGTAAATCATCTGCAACCCACGGCGTATCGATAAATGTAAGAAAATAATGAGTGTACTCATGATGCTTTACGCATTGCTCTAAAACATCATTTTGAAAGTTTTCAAAATAGACCTTTGCATAGGTAAGTGTCTGTAAAACATTGGTATCACAAAACAGATAATCCTTTGCTCTTTTTGCTAGTTTATTCTCCAGCTGGATCTGCCCTTTCGCAATAGGGATAAGATCTGAAGGATGACAGACTTCTGCAGAATTATTATATTTTTCTTGCAGATAATCTCTGGCAAACTCCGGCACCCATTCTGTATCATAAACCTCAGCTAAAGCCTCTGCTAAGCTTGATTTACCTGAAGATTCAGGACCAAAAAGAACTATTTTAGTAAGCTCTCTTTGGGTTTGTTTAAGTTCTTCTTCCATTCTAAATATCCATAAACCGCAATAATAGTAAAAAGTATAAATTGAAAAGATGTAAAAGTAAGTCCTTTATAATAATACAAAGGGATTGAAATAAAATCACCAACAATCCAGTATATCCAGTTTTCCAGTCTTTTCTTAGCCATCAACCACATGCCAACAAAGAAAATGGAAGTGGTTATCACATCCATATATGTAATCCATCCATCCCATTTATTGAATATTTCATAGACTACAGACACAAATATAGCAGTTGCTATAAAAAGAAAAATTGATTTTATATGTTCTCTTGATGACGCTCGTTCTATGGGTATAAAATGAGAATCGTCAACTTTTCTTGTCCAAATGTACCAGCCATAAACACTCATTGCAAAGTAATAAGCATTGATCATCATATCACCTAAAAGACTATATTGATAAAGAATATATACAAAAATAAGGGTGCTTATAATCCCTGTAGGAAAAACAAGAATGTTGTCTTTTTTAGAAAAAAGGACACTTAAGAAACCAAAGATTATTGCAATAACTTCTAAAACTATAAAATGAGTAGGCGTATTTTCATATTCTGAAAACAACCAATCAAAAATGAGGCTCATAATCACTTCTATCAGATTTTACAATTTTCATGTGTAGTAAACCACGATCCATCGCTTCAAAAGCAATTTGAACTTCCTCTTGAAGAATCTGCATCACCTTTTCATATTCTCCATAAACTTGAGTGCTTAGCGGGTTCTCTAGAACAGTCAGGCCCGACTTACGCATAGCTTTTATAAAATCGATGATTATTGGCTCATAATCATCTTGTATTGGAGTGAGTGTTAATTCAACTGAAATTTTCATAATTCACTTTTAGATGGCAAGGTTACTATTTTTATAATAAAAAAGGCCAACATGAGAGTTGGCCTTTTAAAAAATAAGTCTTTTTAGTTATTCAGCCAGGATACTTCTGGAAATCACTATTTTTTGAATTTCTGATGTTCCTTCATAAATCTGAGTGATTTTTGCATCTCTCATCAAACGCTCTACGTGGTATTCTTTTACATATCCATTTCCACCGTGAACCTGGACAGCTTCCACTGTTACATCCATTGCTACCTGAGAAGCATAAAGCTTGGCCATAGCCCCAGATAAATCGTAATTTTCTCCGTTATCCTTATCCCAGGCTGCTTTCATCACCATATGTCTTGCTGCTTCAATGCTGGTATGCATATCTGCTAGTTTGAAAGCAATAGCTTGATGATTCATGATCTCAGTTCCAAAAGCTTTTCTGATTTTAGAGTAGTCCTTTGCCATTTCATAAGCACCTGCAGCAATACCTAAAGCTTGTGCAGCAATACCTATTCTTCCGCCTGCTAATGTTTTCATCGCGAATTTAAATCCAAATCCGTCTTCACCAATTCTGTTTTCTTTGGGAACTTTCACATCATTGAAAGTCAATGAATGCGTATCACTTCCGCGTATACCCATTTTTTGCTCTTTAGGACCAACTTCAAACCCTTCCATTCCTTTTTCAAGGATAAAAGCATTGATTCCTCTATGTTTTTTCACTTTATCTGTGTGAGCAATCACCAGGTAAATATCTGCAGAATTACCATTGGTAATCCAGTTCTTGGTACCGTTGATAACGTAATAATCACCTTTATCTATTGCCGTTGTTTTTTGCGAAGTCGCATCACTACCAGCTTCAGGCTCACTTAAACAAAATGCGCCAATTTTTTCTCCAGTTGTTAACTGTGATAAGTATTTTTTCTTTTGCTCTTCAGTTCCATAAGTATCAAGCCCCCAACATACCAAAGAATTATTCACAGAAACCACTACTGAAGCTGAAGCGTCGATTTTAGAAAGTTCTTCCATTGCCAAAACGTAAGAAATGGTATCCATTCCTCCACCTCCATACTCCGGAGAAGCCATCATTCCCATAAAACCGAGCTCTCCCATTTTCTTTACCTGTTCTTTTGGGAACTCTTGCTTTTCATCACGCTCTATTACTCCAGGTTTCAATTCATTTATTGCAAAATCTCTCGCCGCTTGGCGAATCATTTCGTGCTCCTCTGTTAACTTAAAATCCATATAGTTACTATTTCGGTTTTATTAAAAATTTGTCACAAATATATGATTTACCTACATATTTTTCAATGTAAGGTTTCATAAATTAAGATTAATGTAAAAAGCAGATGAGCAGAGTATATTAGAAGTATAATCAAAAGCATTACCGTAAATTTGAAGAAATAGAACGAGCACATGAAAACCTACTCTGTCATCGGCGTTATGTCTGGCACTTCACTGGATGGTATTGATCTTTTGCATTGCACACTCAAAAAGGGTGAAACATGGTCTTTTGAAATTCATACAGCTAGTACTTATGCATATTCTCCAATCTGGGTTGAAAAGTTACAACATGCTCACACCTGGCCTTTAGAAAAGATTAAAGCCCTTGATGAAGACTATACCCTTTTACTATCTAAATATATTAACCGATTTATAACCGAAAATAGATTACACAAAATTGACTTTATTGCTTCTCACGGACATACTATCTTGCATCAACCGGAAAATGGATTCACTTATCAAATCGGCAATCTTCCAAAACTGGCTGGCCTGACAAAACAAAAAGTCATTTGTGATTTTAGAGAGCTAGATGTGAAATTGGGTGGTCAGGGCGCTCCACTGGTTCCCATTGGGGATCGCCTGCTTTTTGGCGATTACGATGCCTGTATAAATCTGGGAGGTTTTGCCAATATCTCTTTTGAAGAAAGTAATCAACGAATCGCTTATGACATTTGTCCTGTCAACAAAGTATTGAATCCTTACGCCAATCAATTAGGCAAAGAATTCGACAAAAATGGAGCTATTGCAAGGGCTTCAGTTCCAAACCTAAAGCTTCTTTCACAGTTAGAAAATCTTCAGTATTATTCCAAACCTGCACCAAAATCACTAGGCACTGAATGGCTTGAAGCTCAATTTCTTCCCTTATTAAATCTTGCAGGATTAAATTCAGAAGAAATTATAGCCACGTGTACTAAACATTTTGCTCTTCAAATTTCTAAAGCGATTTCTAGTCATAAACAAGTTCTCTTTACAGGAGGCGGTGCCTTCAACACGTATTTGATGGAATTGATTTCGGCTGAAACTGATGCTCAATTGATCCTTCCAGATCCCGCGATTATCAATTACAAAGAAGCACTGATTTTTGGGCTTTTGGGTGTGCTAAAAGATCGTGAAGAAATTAATGTTTTATCATCTGTCACGGGGGCTTCTCGAGACCATTCTTCCGGAAATATTTTCTTGCCTTAATAGCTTTTTAAGAATAATTGAAGCTAGAATTAGTAATGCCTCAATGAATCTTTATATTTGCGAGAAAATCATTAAAATAGTATAGACTTCTTATGAAAGAACTTTTAAATAAATATGAAGATAAAGCTCCCGAAATAGTATTTCACTGGAGAGATTCTGAAACAGAAGCTGAAGGCTGGACAGTTATCAACTCACTAAGAGGCGGAGCTGCTGGTGGCGGAACACGAATGAGAGAAGGACTCAATGAAAACGAGGTCTTGTCCCTGGCTAAAACTATGGAGATCAAATTCACGGTTTCTGGGCCCGACATTGGAGGAGCAAAATCTGGAATTAACTTCAATCCAGAGGATCCTAGAAAACAAGCGGTTTTGCAACGCTGGTACAAAGCGGTATCACCTTTATTAAAAAGCTACTACGGTACAGGCGGAGATTTGAATGTTGATGAAATTAATGAAGTAATTCCTATCACTGAAAGCTGTGGAGTTTGGCACCCACAGGAAGGGGTTTTCAACGGACACTTTCAACCCACTGAAGCCGACAAAATCAATAGAATTGGCCAATTGAGGCATGGAGTCATCAAAGTGATAGAAAATACAGATTACACGCCAGATGTTTTAAGAAAATATACAGTTGCAGACATGTGTACTGGTTTTGGTGTTGCAGAATCTGTAAAGCATTATTATGATATCTACGGAGGAGACGTGAAAGGCAAAACAGCCATTATCCAGGGCTTTGGAAATGTAGGTGCGGCAGCTGCGTTTTATCTTTCAAAAATGGGCGCTAAAATCATTGGTATCTTGGATCAAAATGGAGGGCTTATCAACAAAGACGGATACAGCTATGAAGAAATCAAAGAGTTGTTTTTAGCTAAAGAAGGAAACACGTTAAAGAGTCCAGACCTTATACCATTTAAAAAAGCCAATGAAGAATTCTGGTCGCTGGGCGCAGATATTTTTGCTCCCTGTGCCGCATCTCGTCTTATACAAAAAGGCCAAATCGATAGTCTCGTAGAGAACGGTCTTGAAGTAATTTCTTGCGGGGCCAATGTTCCTTTCGCAGATAAAGAAATATTTTTTGGCCCTATTATGGAATACGCCGACCAGAAAGCGAGTGTGATTCCGGACTTTATTGCCAACTGCGGAATGGCTCGAGTCTTCGCTTACTTCATGGAACGTAAGGTTATGATGACAGATGAAGCTATTTTTAATGACATCTCTGTCACTATCAAAAATGCAATACAGCGCACTTATGAGAACAATAATAACAAAAAACACATCAGTAAAGTTGCTTTTGAAATTGCACTGAGACAATTGATCTAGAGCAATAAATACTTACGATGTGATGAAATTAATTGTTTACTTTAGCGTTACTTATATTATTAATATACCATAAACTATGTTTATATCATTTGCTCAAGAAACCCCTGAAGTTGCAGAGGAAGTTGTTGAAGAAAAAACCCTATCCATCATTGATTTGATCTTTAGTGGAGGAGCTGGAGGAACCATCATTATTTTGATTCTTGCAGTGCTTTTGTTTTTTGCGATTTACATTTATTTTGAACGCATTTTCGCAATAAAAGCCGCTTCAAAGACCGATAAAAATTTTATGAATCAGATTAAAGACAGTGTGACTTCCGGAAACATTGAGTCGGCAAAAATGCGCTGCGCTCAGGAAAACTCTCCAGTTGCCAGACTTACAGAAAAAGGTATTTCTAGAATTGGCTCTCCACTGGAAGACATCAACACAGCTATAGAAAATGCTGGCCGACTGGAAGTTTATAAACTGGAGAAAAATGTAAGTGTTCTGGCAACCATTGCTGGAGCTGCGCCTATGATAGGTTTCCTGGGAACCGTCATAGGTATGGTTATTGCTTTTCATGAGCTAGCTAGCAGTAGTGGTCAAGCCGAAATGGGTTCGCTGGCTGAAGGAATTTATACCGCGATGACAACCACAGTTGCAGGACTTATCGTAGGAATTATTGCCTACATAGGTTACAACCATATCGTTGTAAGAACAGACAAAGTGGTTCACCAGATGGAAGCTACAGCAGTTGACTTCTTAGATTTATTAAATGAACCTAGTTAATTATGAATTTACGAGGTAGAAATAAAGTGAGCGCAACCTTTAGCATGTCTTCCATGACAGATATTGTGTTCCTGTTACTTATCTTTTTTATGTTGACGTCTCCGGTAATTACTCCAGAAGCTTTGGATTTAATTTTACCAAAAGCAAAAGGTAAAACTACTTCAACTCAAAATGTTGCAGTAAGTATTACTGAAGATTTGGAATTTTATGTCGATGAAGAACAGGTCAGTTCCAACAGGGTTGAAAGCGTTTTGAAAACAAAGTTAAATGGTATCGAAGAACCAACTATTATTTTAAGAGCTGCAGAAGGTGTCCCCATTGAAAAGGCTGTACAAATCATGGATATTGCCAATAGAAATAAATACAAAATTGTATTGGCTGTAAAACCCAATTAAGTCGTGAGTCTATTTAAAACCAAACACGAAAAGAAATCATTCTTTATAACAACAGGAATTTATATCCTGTTTATTCTGTTGATGTTTTTCTTTGGATTGAAATATTTGGATCCGCCTGAAGAACGTGGTATTGCTATTAATTTTGGAACAACAGAAGTCGGGTCTGGAGATATACAGCCTGATGCGCCCGTGAAGACTTCCCCACAACCAACGAACACACCACCCCCTCAAGAAGTTGAAGAAACTAGTACTACAGAAGACATTCAAGAGGATGTTGTTACTCAGGATACCGAGGAAGCTCCAGTTATCAAAAAAGAGGAGAAAGTTGTAAAAGAAACAAAAGAAGATCCAAAACCGCCCAAAGAAAAGGAACAAGAAAAAGTTGAAGAAACTCAACCAGAACCTACTCCAGAACCTGAGCCTGAACCAGTGAAAGAACAGAAGCCGGAAAAGTCGGTTACAGATGCTATGGAAAGTCTTATGAATGGCCCTGAGAACGATGGCAAAGCTGAAGACGGTGAAGGCAACGACAATCAAACTGGTGATAAAGGTGATCCAGATGGTGACCCCAACGCTAAAAATTACTACGGAACAGGGAAAGGACTTGATGGAGATGGTAACTACAGACTAGGGGGAAGAAAAGCTTTATCTAAAAAGAAAATTATTCAAGACTGTAATGAATCTGGTGAAGTGGTAGTAAGAATTGAGGTGAACAGAAATGGTGATGTCATAAAAGCAACTCCAGGTGCCAAAGGTACAGACAATACGAACCCATGTCTTCTAGAACCTGCCAAGCGTGCCGCACTCGCGACAAAATTCAATAGTGATTCTAAAGCGCCATCCACACAAGTTGGTTTTATAACTTACGTTTTTAAATTATCTGAATAACAAATGACATATACCGAAACGCTACACTGGATGTTTGATCAACTTCCCATGTATCAGCGACAAGGGCAAGTAGCCTTCAAAAAAGATCTAACCAATACTTTAGCTTTATTAAAGCAACTGAAAAATCCTCAAGAAAATTTCAAAAGCATACATGTAGGCGGTACAAACGGTAAAGGATCTGTAAGCCATATGCTGGCTTCAGTTTTACAAACAGCAGGATATAAAGTAGGCTTATACACCTCCCCTCATCTTAAAGACTTCCGTGAACGCATCAGAATAGACGGTGAACCGATACCGAAAACTGATGTCGTTGAGTTCATAAACGAACACATGGATTTCCTAGAAGCGCAAAAGCTATCTTTTTTTGAAATGACTGTAGGAATGGCTTTTGGTTATTTTGCCAAGGAAGAGGTGGACATCGCTATTATAGAAGTTGGAATGGGCGGCAGACTGGACTCTACAAATGTTATCACCCCGCTCCTTTCTGTTATTACTAACATAGGCATGGATCACACTGCAATTCTCGGCAACACTTTGGAAGAAATAGCTGGAGAGAAAGCAGGTATCATCAAAAAGAATGTTCCAGTAGTTATAGGCGAAACAACAGCAGAAACAAAACGTGTTTTCAAATCGAAAGCAAAAAAGGAAGCTTCGACCATATTTTTTGCTGAAGATATGGACGATCCAATTCTTAAAACCGATTTAGGAGGAAACTACCAAAAGTCTAATCTCAAAACTTGTTTAAAAAGTCTTGAAGTTTTAACTACACTGGAAGGCTGGAAGATTACAAAAACAGCAATTAAAAAAGGCCTTACAGAAGTAAAAAGCAGAACTCAACTGAGAGGCCGATGGGAAATCCTTGCTGATGAACCAAAACTAATAGCAGATACTGCTCATAATAAAGAAGGATTGGCTTTGGTGCTCAAACAAGTACTAGAAGAAAAATATGAGAATCTACATATTGTTTTAGGTTTTGTAAATGATAAAGATCTAGATGGTATTTTACCCCTTTTTCCAAAGTCGGCGAACTATTATTTCTCTAAGCCTAATGTTCAACGAGGCATGGAGGCTACTGATTTGTATTATAAGGCTAAAGATTTCTCACTTTACGGAAAAGCTTTTACTACTGTAGGGAACGCTTTGAAAGCTGCTCAACGTGAAGCAAAACAAAAGGATCTGATATATGTAGGAGGAAGCACATTTACCGTTGCAGAAATTTTATAAAAAATAAAAAAATTAGTTTGAGAAATCAAAATAAGGTTTATATTTGCAATCCCAATTTGGGGCGATTAGCTCAGCTGGTTCAGAGCACCTCGTTTACACCGAGGGGGTCGGGGGTTCGAACCCCTCATCGCCCACTAACCCTAGCTACATGTTAGGGTTTTTTATTTTAGAGTCGGGTCATTAACTCAGTTGGTTCAGAGTGTTACCTTGACAGGGTAGAAGTCACTGGTTCGAATCCAGTATGACCCACATCAGGCAGAAATCCAATACCGAAAGGTGTTGGATTTTTTGTTTTCAGAAGCCCAAGCTTCCTTAGAGGCTGATGGAAGACAAAAAAAATTGCGATAGCGATTTTTGGATTTCTATTTGCAGGAGTGGTTTGTTTCTGGATCAACGCAGTTAATCCGGAATAACGTACAAAAAAACCAGCTAGTTCTAAGTTTCACTTTGATACCTAAATGTCACTGGTTCTCTCGAAGTCTCAGGTTAGTATAACCCACATCAAGCACAAATCCAATGTGAAAACATTGGATTTATTATTTGATTCAAACCCAAGCCGGATCAACACTGTTAATCACGTAAGAAAAATAACAACTTATTCTCACCCCTTCTTAACCTACCTGACTTTCAAGGGCTATATGGTATAGCTAAATTGGATTATCGAAGCACCAGCCTGTATTACATTAGTCTAAATCATTATCATAAGAAATGAACAACTATCTTAAAGAGTATTGAGCTTCTTGTAACACAAACTTAAATGGAAACCAAGGCAAAATACTCTGGTCATATATTTCACCTTAGAAGTAACATTACGTTTTAACTGCTACTTAAATTTTATTGTAATCTTACAAATGATTTGAAAAATATCACTATTAAAAAAACTAAAGCAAATTAATTGATTTTTATTTAACAATAAAAATAACACATAATTCATTTTAAATACTATAAGTTTTACGTTAATGCTCATATATAACTGGCATACAAAGTTTTAACACAATTAATGTAGCTTTAAAAAAGCGCTATTTTTGTTAAAAAAGTTGCCACATTAAGTATATTTCTTAATTTTATTATGAATTATGAAACCTAATAAATAATATCATTATGAAAAATTTATTTAAAAATTTAAATTTACTCTTCGTTTGTACAGCGATGATTTTTATGTATTCCTGTCAGGAAGATGAAATTGTTTCAGAAGAAACAAGCGGTATTGAACTTGTATTTACCGGTGATAGAGTTGGCAATACTGCTGACGCTAAAGCAGGAGATGTCAAACTTGGTGCTAATGAAGGAAAGGAGTTCGAAGTTTGCGACATGAGTCTAGCTTCTTATGCTGTAATTGAAATGGCTGGGATGAGCTACACTATCGACCTGAACGTATGGGGAGATAGCTACAAAACAGACCTTATAGAAGTTGGTCCGGGTAGCTATGAAGTTACTAGCTGTCAACTTTACGATGGAGATGATAACCCTCTTTATGCTACTCCAACTGAAGGTAGTGAATTTGCAAGATTTGTTGACCAAGCCCTACCTTTTAATGTTGAAGTAGAAAATTACAGAAAAATCGAATACGAGATAGACGTCCTTTGTGTGGAGAATTTCACACCACCTCAGTTTGGCTTTGTGTTCTGGAATGTAAACATCAAAGAGGTGAAAAATCTATGTGTGTTTGCTAACTACTGTGAGCCTGATACCGGACACCAGGTAGCTACATTAGAGGCATTTGTTTATCCAAATGAAAATGAAACTTCTGAGGCAGATTTAATCTGGAGTGGATTTGGAGATGGTGATTATAATAGTGAGGACACGGACAACGAACTTCTTTGCATAAAATTGCCTTATGATTCCAGCATCCCTACAGATGAACAATCTTATTACATTGAGTTATTTGTAAATGGTGTCTTATTAGAAGGAACTATGCCGTTGGACAGAGTTGACCAGATCAACGAAGAAGAAGGGTATCTTCACCTGAACGAAGACTGTGAAGGAGATTATGATATCTTCAGTAAAACTGGCTGTGAAACAGGATTTGCTTTTGGTAATAATACATTTGTAGATCTTGAATTGACAAATAAAAGATGGGGATGGGCAAATGAACTTACCAATGTTCAGGATGGCTCTTATACATTCGATATTTGGGCTGGTGCAGGCCAGAACAATACAAACAATGGAACTTT
Organism: Psychroflexus salinarum; assembly: GCF_042677225.1. Classification (NCBI taxonomy): domain Bacteria; kingdom Pseudomonadati; phylum Bacteroidota; class Flavobacteriia; order Flavobacteriales; family Flavobacteriaceae; genus Psychroflexus; species Psychroflexus salinarum. The sequence continues at coordinate 12,928 of NZ_JBHTIV010000007.1, read as the reverse complement.
GGCTGGTGTTTTAACAGTTGAGGTCTCTGGTTCTGATGTAACTGTTACTTATGATATGAATCAAGGGTTTACAATGAGTGAAACTCATTTATATCTTGGAGATAATCCACCTACGACTATTGCACCCGGACAATTCGGAAACACTCATAATTTAGAAAATGCGACAAGTGATTCCTTTTCAGTTTCATATAGTGGAGACGGAGACTTTTGGATTGTAGCACATGCTGTAATTTGTGAATAAGCATTAGCCATCAATTTGGTTAATATTAGTTAGTTTTTAGAAATCCTCTGAGCATAAAATTGCTCAGAGGATTTTTTTATTACTGTTTTACCGGACAAGAAACATGTTATGTCTATACTTCCATTTTCTTTCTTATTCATACAAACAAATGACAGTTTTAGAATAGAGTCTGGCTATGTCACTCTTATTGGTGGCATACAGAATCAATTTTTAGATGATTTATATAGCGACTCTTTGGTAGCCTCTGGTTTTATCGACAGACTTCTGTTTACAACTTTAATCACCCGCAACACAAAAATATCCGATCAGAAAATGTCTCAGGATGTTATTGACAATTATTGTGAAGCTATTACAGGTAGAAGTCACTGGTTCGAATCCAGTATGACCCACAGAAAAAAAGGCTCAATAGCCTGTTTTTTAATGCTTTAACTTTCCGATTCTTTCTTTTCTTTTAAATGTCGCTGATTTCAAAAACTTAGTAACACTGGCAAATTAGTTCTCAAGAACTAAAAGAAAATTAGTCATACCCCAATTTTTTAAATTGGATTTTGAAATTTTTCTATCTATTTTCAAAAACTTACCTGTTTAGAATAATTCAAATCATTCAATTTTATATAAAGAGGCAAGGATAAAAAGAAGCTGAAAAATTAAAATATGGACAGTCATCGAAACGAGTTTAAGAAAATCAGTATTCAAAACTTTTATGACTTTCACTTTTAAGGCGGGAATTACATACTCTTCGAACCTAGGATTTTTTTAATCGATTTTTTTTCATGAGCAATGGATGTGGAATTGCAAAAAAACTATTTTTTGGTTTTTCTGTCTCTTAAATATCTTGATTTCATTTATAAATGTATCCAAACGCATATAAAAACATTTTAATCCAATTAAAAATGAGAAAATCATTCAAAATGCCCCGTTTTTATTAAAATAACAGAATTTTAACTCAGTAATTACCAAATCTCTATTCTTCATTATTTATTTTTATTAAACATTATATAAAAATTGATTAATAAAAAAGAAGTGTGACTCCTAAATCAATAAAAAAAGTGTGTGAAACTTCCTAATTGAAAAATCAGAATAATCATTTTAATAAACCGTCTTGGATATTAAACTACTATTTGAAATACCGCATTATCAGAAGGAAAATTTCCCTTCTGAGGTTGCTCTGGCTGGAATGGTAGATGAAGAGTGGTGTAACTATTCAACTCAAGAGTACATCGATCAGATGAATAAAGTCAGTCTTGGTCTGTTGCACGCAGGAGTAAAAAAAGAAGAAAAAATAGGTTTGATTTCTTTTAACCGACCAGAGTGGAATTTTATTGATCTCGGTATTCAGCAGATTGGTGCCATCTGTGTTCCAATGTATCCTAACGTGGGCAAAGAGCAGTACAAATATATGCTCGAAGAATCTGAAGTCACAACCCTTTTTGTCGAGGATGAAGAACTTTATAACATGATTGATGACATAAAGGATGAACTGAAAAAGCTTAAACATGTTTATACTTTTAATAAAGTAAAGGGCGCTACGCATTGGACAATTATTACCGATGAAGCAAATCAAAAAAATAAAGAGGAGTTACTAAAGAGAAGACAAGGTGTAACAGAAAGCGATCTTGCTACCATTGTCTATACTTCCGGTACAACTGGCGATCCCAAAGGAGTCATGCTTTCACACGAAAATATAATGAGTAATGTAAAAGCCTGTTTGCCACTGCTGCCTATCGATGAAGGCTCCAAATCCTTAAGCTTTCTACCCTTAAACCATATTTTTGAGCGAATGTTATCTTTTGTTTATATGGCCTCCGGGGTAAGTATTTACTATACCAGAGATATTGATAACATAGCCCATTATATGAAGGAGGTAAAGCCTGATATTTTTACTGCAGTACCTAGATTGCTTGAAAAGATATACGAGAAAATAAAAAAGAAAGGGGCTGAACAAAATTTCATAAAGCGTGGCCTTTTCTTTGGCTCCATATGGATTGCAGATCAATATGAATTAAACAGTGGTAACGTCTTTTATAACTCATTTTTGAAAATAGCCGATAAACTGGTTTTCTCACAATGGAGAGAAGCTCTAGGAGGCGATGTAAAATTGATCATATCCGGCGGTGCAGCCTTAAATCCTAAGCTTGCTCGCATCTTCACCGCTGCCGGGCTCCCTATTCTGGAGGGGTATGGCCTCACAGAAACTTCGCCGGTAATTTCAGTAAACCGATGGGAACTGGAGAATAGAAAGCTCGGGACTGTAGGCAAACCATTGGAAAATGTTGAAGTAAAGATTTCTGAAGAAGACAATGAGATCCTGTGCAAAGGGCCTAATGTCATGATGGGGTATTATAAAAAAGAAGAGGAAACCAGGGAAGTTTTAAAAGATGGCTGGCTTTATTCCGATGATATAGGAGAGATTGATGATGACGGCTTTTTAAAGGTAAAGGACAGAAAAGACTCTGTTTTTAAGACTTCTGGAGGCAAAAAAGTGGCTCCTCAGCCCATAGAAAATAAATGTAAAGAATCTTCTCTTATAGAGCATATCATGGTGGTTGGCGAAGGTGAAAAGATGGTAACGGCTTTAATAGTGCCTGATTTTGAGAACTTAAAGGAGTGGTGTAAAGATAATGACATTGCTTATGATTCAAAAGAGAAAATCGTTGAAAATGAAACTGTTATTGAACGTTATGAGAAAATCTTAGAGAATAAAAATAGTGAATTCAGCCACGTTGAACAGGTCAAAAAATTTAGGCTTGTGCCGGCAGAGTGGACCGTAGAAAGTGGAGAATTAACACCCACGCAAAAGGTAAAGCGGCCGGTGGTTAAGGATAAACACAAGAAACTAATTGAAGAAATGTATAAAGAGGAATAGATGAATGATATCATAGAAAAAACATATTTCGGAATTTTACTGGAAGCGCCGGTTTGGGTTACACTTACTGGAGTCATTATCTTTATTTTGGTACTTGGCTACCGGGGAGCAGCACTCTGGCTTTGGAGCTTATTCACTTTGCTACTCCTTTGGGTGCTCGCCGCTCCCATATGGCTTTGTGTAGTTGCACTCGTTATTTTATTGATTTTTAATATAAGTTTTATCAGAAAAAATCTTGTCACCTCCCCATTGATGAATCTGGCGGATAAGATTGGCTTTTTACCTTCAATAAGTCCAACTCAAAAAATAGCACTGGAATCTGGTACCACCTGGATTGATGGTGAATTTCTGACTGGTAAACCTGATTTTAAAAGAATCAGAAATGAAAAATATGCGCTGCTTTCCGAAAAAGAAAAATCCTTTATTGATAATCAGGTTGATGAAGTATGCGCTATGCAAAGCGATTGGGAATTATCGCAAAAGAAGGATCTCAATGCTGAGGTGTGGGAATACCTTAAGAAAGAGCGTTTTTTTGGAATGGTTATCCCTGAAAAATACGGAGGTCATGGGTTTTCCGCATATGGCATGAATTCGGTGGTTACCAAGTTAGCCTCACGCTCAGTCTCAATGTCGGTGGATGTAATGGTACCCAATTCATTAGGACCGGCAGAATTACTTTTAAACTATGGGACCGATGAACAAAAAGACTACTATTTACCCAGACTTGCAGAAGGAAAAGAAATACCTTGTTTTGCGTTAACCGAACCAGAAGCTGGTAGTGATGCCGCAGGCATGCAGTCTGATGGAGAAGTTTTTGCAGACGATAATGGAGATTTATTTATACGCTTAAACTGGAATAAACGCTACATCACTTTAGCGGCTGTTTCTACTTTACTTGGATTAGCCTTTGATTTAAAAGATCCGAAAAATTTACTCGGAAAAGGTCAGAACCCTGGCATTACATGTGGGCTTATCCCTACAGATTTGCCTGGTGTAAGACTAGGGAGAAGACATAATCCACTTAACACCTTTTTTATCAATTCACCTACTGAAGGTGAGAACGTCATAGTTTCTGTAGATCAAATAATTGGTGGTCCTGAGCAGGCAGGTAAGGGGTGGAAAATGCTTATGGAAACCTTGGCCGGAGGAAGAGGTATTTTTCTTCCAGCTATGAATACAGGAGGAGCTAAACTGGCGGCAAGAGTTACCGGTAACTTTTGTGTCGTAAGACAGCAGTTTGGTTTGCCAATTGGACGCTTTGAAGCCATTGAAGAATTACTCTCTCCTATTGGCAGCTATGCTTATGCACTTGATGCTGTGAGTGCATTTACTTGTGGAGGCCTGGATGAAGGAAACAAACCAGCTGTCATTTCTGCTATCGTCAAATATAACAGCTCCGAAATCAATCGGCAGATTGTCAATAACGCCATGGATATTCTGGGCGGGATAGGTATTATTCTTGGGCCTAAGAATTTTATGGGCAATGCACATATGGCGGTTCCAATCGGCATTACCGTAGAGGGTTCTAATGTAGTGACCCGGAGTTTAATAACTTTTGGACAAGGGCTTATTCGTTCTCATCCTTACGCTCTTGAAGAACTGACGGCTTTGGAGGAAAAAAACATAACGCGTTTTGATAAGTCATTTTGGTCGCATATGAGGATGATAGTCAGAAATACATTTAGAGCGAGCTTACTCAATATGACCAGAGGTTACCTAAGTGGTCCTTACAATAGCCCGGTAGCCAATCATTACCGAAAACTAAACTGGGCCTCTGCAAATTTTGCTTTTATGTCGGATCTTATCCTAGGGCTGCTGGGGGGAGGCTTAAAAAAGAAGGAAAAACTTTCTGGTCGCTATGCTGATATCATTTCGTGGCTTTATATAAGCTCATGTGTGCTGAGGAAATACGAGGCCGATGGCTTTCCTAAAAAAGATAAAATCTTTGTGGATTGGATGATGGCTCACGGGCTTCATAAAATTCAAAAAAGTTTTGAAGGAATTTACAGAAATATTCCTGTTCCGGTAATTGGCGGCTTTTTTAAATACCCTATGTATTGGTGGAGCAGACTAAATCCACTAAGTCCTAAACCTTCTGATAAACTTGGCCATAAAGTGGCTAAAGCTATGCAATTTGATAAAGAAACAAGGGATAAACTCAGCGATGGAATTTTCATTCCAAAAAACCAGGAAGAGCAATTATACATACTTGAATATGCCTATAAACTAAGCATTGAAAGCAAAAGCATCTATGAAAAAATACGGGAGGCTACCAAAAAAGGAATCGTAGCAAAAAACAGAACAAAGCACTTAGCAGAAGAAGCTGTTGAGGCTGGAGCTATTTCCCAGGATGAATATGAACATCTAAAAGAACTTGAAGTCTGGAGAGAAAAAGCCATGTCGGTAGATGATTTTGACCTGACACAACTACCGGTAAATGTGTATGCTCCTCAGGAAAAGCCGGCAAATTCGAAAGATTAAATTAAAAATGAAGAAAATATGAGAAGAATTATAAAGAAAGTTGCTGTTTTAGGATCTGGCACAATGGGATCTCAGATTGCCTGTCATTTTGCAAACATAGGACTGAAAGTATTACTTCTAGATATAGTTCCAGAAGAATTAACCGATGAGGAAAAAGAAAAAGGATTATCACTAGATGACAAGAAGGTAAGAAACCGGTTGGCTGATGATAACCTGCAGAAAACATTAAAAATTGACCCGTCCCCTATTTATGAACAATCATTCGCCGATCAGATAAGCACAGGAAACTTTGAAGATGACCTTGAAAAGCTTAGCGATTGTGATTGGATCCTGGAGGCTGTTGTGGAAAATCTGGACATCAAACGGAAACTCTTTAGCAATGTAGAAAACTATAGAACAGCGGGGAGTTTAATTTCTACAAATACCTCTGGCATACCCATTGAAAGCATTATAAAAGAGCGTAGCGATGATTTTCAAAAGCATTTTTGCGGAACACACTTTTTCAATCCCCCGCGTTATCTTGAACTACTGGAAATCGTTCCAAGTGATAAAACTAAAAAAGAGGTAACCGACTTTATAGCTCATTATGGTGATGTCTATTTGGGTAAAACAACTGTCATATGCAAGGACACCCCCGCATTTATTGGCAACAGAATTGGCGTGTATGCAATTATGCTCACTTTAGAGCTCATGGAAAAACTGGATTTATCAATTGAGCAAATAGATGAACTTACAGGCAAAGCTGTGGGCAGACCAAAAACCGCAACTTTCCGTACGGCCGATCTCGTTGGGGTTGATATACTGGCTGATGTAGCCCAGGGTCTTTATGAACGGCTCGAAGATGACGAAGAGCGCGATGTCTTCAAAGTACCTCAATTCATCAATAAAATGATTGACAACGGATGGATCGGTGATAAAGTCAATCAAGGGTTTTACAAAAAAGAAAAGAAAAACGGAAGTACAAACTTATACACACTTCAGCCAGATAAGCTGGAGTATCGAGATAAAGAAGATCCGGATTATTTACTAGTTGAAGAGCAGAAAAATCAGGATAGTCTTAAAGATCAGTTTGAATCCTTCGAGGAAGGTCGGGCCAGTGAAACAAACTTCTTTAAGAAAATTTACCTCCAGGTCACAGGTTCTGATAATGATAAAGCGGTTAGGTTTTTCAAGGAATTTTACTACCGTTTCTTTGCTTACTGCTCCAAAAGACTGCCTGAAATCTCTGACGAAATTTATAAGGTAGATGAAGCCATAAAAAGCGGCTTTGGCTGGGAGGCCGGCCCTTTTGAAATATGGGATATGCTAGGGCTGAAGGAAACAACAAAAAAAATGAAAGAAGCCGGTCATCCACCTGCAGAATGGATTGATGTGATGATAGATAAAGGTGTTTCATCTTTCTACAAAACCGAAGACGGGCAGAAGAAATATTATGATTTCAAAAATGAAGAATACAAAACGGAGCCCTGGTCTGAAAATCTTATTTTTCTAGATAATTACAGAGATGAGCATACAGTCTGGAAAAATAAAGACGCTAATATTATCCATATTGGAGACGGTGTACTTGTTACTGAATTTACTTCCAAAAAAAACACAATTAATGTAGCAGTAATAGAAGCCATTAATAAGGCTATAGATTTAGCTGAACAAAATGAAGATTATAAAGCCCTCGTTATTGGTAATGAAGATGAGGATTTTTCGATGGGAGCAGATATTTCCATGATTGGTAAATACGCACTTATTCAAAACAAAAGTAAGATAGAAAAGGCTCTAAAGCAATTTCAGGATTTAATGTTGAGAATACGCTATTCTTCTGTACCGGTTATTGTCGCCCCGCGTGGTAAAACCCTAGGGGGAGGTTTAGAAATTTGTCTGTACGCCGATCGGGTTCAGGCAGCAGCCGAAACTTATATGGGGCTTGTTGAGGTTGGTGTTGGTCTGATACCGGCAGGAGGCGGAACCACAGCCATGGCCCGGAGAGCAACTATAGAAATGATAGACGAATCCCCGGATACACCACGAATACAGCAGTATCTAATGAATATTTCAAAAGCAGAAGTTGCTAAATCTCCAGAACAGGCGTTCAGTTTTGGATATTTAAGACGAAATATAGACAAGTTAAGCATGAATAAAAAAAGACTGCTCACGGATGCTAAAAGGCTGTCACTAGATCTGGCAGAGAATTACACGCCTTCGGTCAAAAAACCAAATGTCAAAGCACTAGGCAAAAACGCATTAAGCTTTTTTATAACCGGAATTGCCAATATGCATTTTGGTAACTACATGACAGATTATGACCGTGAAATTGTAGAAAAACTGGCTTATGTTATGGTAGGTGGAGAACTTAGCGGCAAACAAATGATCAGTGAAAATTACATGATGAAACTGGAGCGTGAAGCATTTACAGAGCTTGCAACCAATCTTAAAACGCTCGAACGTATGAAAAGTATGCTTTTAAAAGGTAAACCTAAAAGAAATTAAAACACTTAAAACATGAACACCTCATATATAGTATCAGGATATAGATCTGCAGTCACTAAGGCTGATAAGGGCAGTTTTAGCGAAATGCGCTCAGACGACCTCGCCGTTGCTGTCATCAAACATATGGTCAAAAATACACCTGGATTAAAAAAAGAAGATGTTGATGATGTCATAGTTGGCTGTGCCGTACCCGAAGCAGAGCAGGGCTTACAAATGGCTAGATGGATTGCATTGATGGCTTTAGGAAAAGAAGTTCCTGGAGTTATAGTAAATCGATATTGTGCTTCAGGTCTCGAGACTATTGCTATGGCTTCAGCAAAGATAAGCATGGGAATGGCAGACGTTATTATAGCCGGAGGCACAGAAAGCATGTCCCAAGTTCCAACTCGGGGTTGGAAGACTTCACCAAATCATAACATTACTAAAAGTCACTCGGAATACCTACTCAATATGGGAGTCACAGGTGAAGAGGTTGCCAAAGAGTTTAATATTTCCAGAACCGAACAGGACAAGTTCGGACTGCAATCACATCAAAATGCTATTAAAGCGATTAAAAATGGCTATTTCAAAGATCAGATTGCTCCAGTCGAGGTCGAAAGAATATTTGTTGATAATGAAGAAGAAAAAAGAGAAAAGAAAATCATAGAGGTAGATGAAGGCCCCATGGAAAACACCAATCTTGAAAAAATGAGCAAATTGCCCCCTGCTTTCAAAAAAAACGGAGTGGTTACTGCAGGAAATTCCAGCCAGAGATCTGATGGAGCTGCCTTTGTGGTTATGATGTCCGAAAGAAAAATGAAAGAACTGGGTCTTGAACCGGAAGCAAAATTAATTGGCTGTAGTGTAGTTGGCGTAAACCCAAGAATTATGGGCATTGGTCCAAAAGAGGCGGTACCCAAGGTGCTAAAACAAACTGGATTAAAGCTTGCAGATATAGACCTAGTAGAATTAAATGAAGCCTTTGCAGCCCAATCCCTTGCTGTGATTAATGAATTGGAAATGAATCCGGAAATTGTAAATGTTAATGGCGGTGCCATTGCATTAGGTCATCCACTAGGATGCTCAGGAGCTAAGTTAAGTATTCAAATTATTCATGAATTGAAAAGAAGGAATAAACGATTTGGTTTGGTAACGGCATGTGTAGGAGGCGGTCAGGGAATTGCTGGAATTATAGAACGATTGAATTAATTTACTTTGATGCTTAATATAAAAAAAGTCCAGTGAAACACTGGACTTTTTTAAGTTTAAACAATAAGTCTACAAATCGCTACCGATTGCTTTTTGAGATTCTTACTTTAATAAATAGATCTAAATCTCTGCTTTATCTTTTGTATATTCTGATGGTAACTGCATTGTACACAAGGCTTTCTTGTCTTTTTGAACTTTCTCATTGATGATTTCTCCAAAGTAAACGGTATGATCTCCCATATTTAAGCTTTTTACTACCTTACAGGTGAGATATCCAAGCGTGTCTTCTATAATGGCCTGATCGTTTTGCTTTTTGAAAGGTGCTCCATTTATCTTACCATCCTCAATAGTAGATTTTACACCGAATTTTTTTACATAATCTTTATGATCTTCTGAAAGTAAATGAATAGTGAAGTGCTCACTATAGTTTATCGTTTCATTTAGATCGCTTTTTTGCCCTATCGCAACGGAAATGATCTCCGGTGAGAAAGAAACCTGAGACACCCAGTTTACAGTTCCAGCGGCTATATAGTCATTTTCCTGTGTCTTAAGATTATCCCCTTTTTTCAAGGCTGTCATTACATAATATCCGTAAGTGAATTTGCTCGTTAGTTTACTCATAATTTTAATTGAATTTTAATTAATAAATGAACCTTAAGTGCAGGTACCTTTAGCTATAATTAATCCAAACGTTTGAATTTCTTTAAACGAACTTAATTACTATTAGCTCATTGACGCAACACAAGCACCTAAGGGTATAGCTTAAAATTACTTGAAATTTATAGATTATCTTGTTAAAAAAATGGCAAGATTGAGAAGTGAGTTAGTTTAAAATTCTGTAAAAACTTTAGAATAATGATTTTTCAGGAGTTTATCAAAAAAAAAGTATCATATGCTGAAAAGTAATTTTGAATCTAAAATCAGCTTTCATACGGTGAAATCAAACTGGGTTTGAACATTGATTGAGCTGTCATTTATTATGTATTTAAGATGAGCCCTGGCAGGTGTAAAACAGAATTATATCCACAATCCTGTTTAATAAATAGCATTTTATTTTTAATTGAATATCTAAGGCCTTAATTTTGATTAATGGATACTATTGAGCTCATTCTCCTTGCAATTGTTATTGCCTCCAATAACCTGTCCTTTTCTTTTGGGCTTGGTGCTTTGAACACCAAAACATATCACTTGAGGATTGTTTTTATTTTTACCATTGTGGAGTTTACTATTCCTCTGGTTGGTCTATTTATTGGACAACTTGTGAGTTCATTTATAGAGACCTATTCTGATATTGCAGGAGGATTGATTCTGGTAGCATTTGGTGTTTATACCATAATTTCTGCTTTTAGAACCAAAAAAGAAAGACAGGAGTCTCTGGAATTTATTACTTCTATAAAAGGCTTATTTCTGATAGCCCTGGGGCTGAGTCTAGATAATCTCCTGGTAGGTTTTAGCCTTGGTCTTGGCGGAATACACCCGCTAAAACTAGCAATATTTATTGCTTTCTTCTCTGGCTTATTTTCTTTTATCGGGTTGAAAACCGGCAAGTATGTAAAGGACATATTTGGCAAATACGTTCAGATTTTTGCCGGAGCTGTATTGATTGCTCTGGCGTTTATAAATTTCCTGGGGCTGCCTTTTTGAAGTTGCTGTATCTACCATCAATAGTCTTTCCCCATGTTCTGTTGGTTTTTAAAATGTTTCCCGAATCAATGTCATATTCCTGACACAGGCATAGAACCTTCACAGCTTCCATGAATTGATATACAATTATTGACCATATCTCTGTAGAGCACAAAATGGTATGACTGAAGTTTGAGAAAGTTGGTGATTTTTTGTCATGCGAGTGCACAATTCAAAAACCGCCAGGACTGGCGGTTTTTTTGTGGTTTAAGACACGGTAGTTTTAAGTGATTGCTTTGGTTTTAGGTGTATTTGTCTATGAGAATTTAATCTCACCTGTATCAAATTCAGAAGAAATAAAAGCTGTTTACCAGCGTATTGGGTTTGAATTATAGATTTTTGAGTTATATTGTATCGTTATTTTAATTCATCCTCTACTATGAAAATTGTTGTTTTGGAGCCTTTGAAACATAGGCAGATGTCGTGTGTGGCGATACGGTTTGGGTTTGATGCTGAACTAAAGTCTGCTTTGAATAGGCTTCCTGACTGTAAATGGACACAGACGCACAGGTGTTTTTATGTTCCTAATGTGGATGCTTCTAAACGGCGACTGATGCGGGTTTTGAAAGATACTAACTGGAAGGTGGATTACTCTGCCATGCAAAAGGCTAAAACTGAAAGTCGTGCTGAGCCTTTTTTGAACCCCCAGCACCTTGCCAGGCTTGAGGCTTATAAGCAGTATCTGGTGGGGCAACGCAAGAGCCCTTCTACTGTGAATTCTTATTCTACTTTTGTGGAGCTTTTCCTGAAGTTTTTTAACTCTACGGCTTTGACTGATTTGTCGAACAGATCGATAGAGCTGTTTGCTGAAAGGGTTTTGGCCAAGCGCAATTACAGCATAAGCTCTCACAGACAAGCGATGAATGCGCTAAAGCATTTTTTTGTTCTAAACAGTGATTTGAAAGTGCTGATTGAGAAGATTTCGATGCCAACAAAGGACAGAAAGCTGCCAGATGTTCTTTCTACGGAGGAGGTAATTTCTATTTTGCAGGCGACGCGTAACTTGAAACACCGGGCACTCCTTGGGCTAATTTATTCTTCCGGGCTACGCATTGGTGAGCTCCTGAAACTAGAACTGAAGGATGTGGATTTGGAAAGGCAATCAATTTACGTCAAATCTGGCAAGGGAAGAAAAGACAGACACACGACGTTGGGACAGAGCATACAGCCTTTGCTGGTGAATTATGTGCGAACGTACAAGCCTGAGCGTTTTTTGTTTGAGGGTGATGCGGGTGTGGCTTACTCGGCATCTTCGGTAAGGGCATTTTTGAAACGGAGCTGCCGTTTTGCGAAAATCAAAAAAAAGGTAACTCCTCATACCTTGCGACATAGCTTTGCTACACATTTGCTCGAAAATGGTGTGGATATACGCTATATCCAAGAATTACTTGGACATTCTCGCCCTGAAACGACTATGATTTATACACATGTTACGGAGCGCTCGATCAGCGCCATTCAAAATCCACTAGATGTAGCCGTAACAAAACATAAACAGTTAACGAAGGGGAATAAGCATATGGGATTGCTTCGTAAATCTTTGGAATAGGAGTTTATTTTATATGTTATTAAATTAAAAATTAGTTATATTTGAAATAGTAAAGCATCAAATTCAACATTATAAAAAGAGTACTCTTTTCTTCTGAAAGTAGTACTCTTTTTGTTTAAAAAGACTAGTCTTTTTAAACATTTCCTCTTGAGGAATTTCTTACAACCTCAAGAGGAAATTTATTTACGACTTGAGGTTTTTAGTTTATGAGCTGTTGAATTTTACGGATGAAGCTTATAAAGTACGATTAAGCACTAATTAGATCTTAAAATGAATAACACGAATTCGATAAACATGATGAAAATATGCGTTTATCCCGTGAATATTTCAAATAAAAGTGTATTTTTATCGACATATAACCAGTTGCATTTAATTGAGACGCCTTTTTGGAACGGCTGTAGTTCTGAAGATTTATAAGGATGATATAGGCACGTTAGTGCTC
>NZ_JBHTIV010000006.1:0-227210 GCF_042677225.1 Psychroflexus salinarum | reverse complement strand
TATAAAAAACCTGACAAAAGGTTTGGTTTGAATAGGAAAAGAGTTGTAGTTTTGCGCCCCGCTAATTGAGGTATTGAGGAAGTTAACAAAAGGGTAAGATAGGGGTAACATTTATTTTATTTTTCTTGTGAGAAGCTAAATTAAGTTTTAGATTTGCAGTCTTCAAAAATCGGTTATATAAGTTCATTAAAATAGATTAAATTTTTTTTCAAATTTCACTTGTTATATTAAAAATAAGTATTAGTTTTGCATCCGCTTAGCGAGGCAGGCTAGGGAAAGAGATAAGAGTTTAAAGCTTTTGATTAAGTTTTAATCGACAAAGAATTAAAAGTTCATTGACATATTGAATTGACAATTATAAGTAAGAGATTACTTATAGAATTAGAAACATTTAAAGATTAGACTAATTGTAACAGATTAGAGTTAATTCCTGAGAATACAATTTTAGAATTGAATTCATTTAGACGTTAAAGACATATAAGATTTAACGATGAAGAGTTTGATCCTGGCTCAGGATGAACGCTAGCGGCAGGCCTAACACATGCAAGTCGAGGGGTAACAGGGTGCTTGCACCGCTGACGACCGGCGCACGGGTGCGTAACGCGTATACAATCTACCTTATAGAGGAGAATAGCCCAGAGAAATTTGGATTAATGCTCCATGGTATTATCGACTAGCATTGGTTGATAATTAAACATTTATGGCTATAAGATGAGTATGCGTTCTATTAGCTTGATGGTAAGGTAACGGCTTACCATGGCAACGATAGATAGGGGTCCTGAGAGGGAGATCCCCCACACTGGTACTGAGACACGGACCAGACTCCTACGGGAGGCAGCAGTGAGGAATATTGGACAATGGGAGCAATCCTGATCCAGCCATGCCGCGTGCAGGAAGACTGCCCTATGGGTTGTAAACTGCTTTTATACAGGAAGAAAAAGGTGTACGTGTACACTGTTGACGGTACTGTAAGAATAAGGATCGGCTAACTCCGTGCCAGCAGCCGCGGTAATACGGAGGATCCAAGCGTTATCCGGAATCATTGGGTTTAAAGGGTCCGTAGGCGGGACAATAAGTCAGTGGTGAAAGTCTGCAGCTCAACTGTAGAATTGCCATTGATACTGTTGTTCTTGAGTGCTTGTGAAGTGGTTAGAATGAGTAGTGTAGCGGTGAAATGCATAGATATTACTCAGAATACCGATTGCGAAGGCAGATCACTAACAATTCACTGACGCTGATGGACGAAAGCGTAGGTAGCGAACAGGATTAGATACCCTGGTAGTCTACGCCGTAAACGATGGTTACTAGCTGTTCGGACTAATTGAGGTCTGAGTGGCTAAGCGAAAGTGATAAGTAACCCACCTGGGGAGTACGTTCGCAAGAATGAAACTCAAAGGAATTGACGGGGGCCCGCACAAGCGGTGGAGCATGTGGTTTAATTCGATGATACGCGAGGAACCTTACCAGGGCTTAAATGCAGTTTGACAGGGGTGGAAACACCTTTTCCTTCGGGCAAATTGCAAGGTGCTGCATGGTTGTCGTCAGCTCGTGCCGTGAGGTGTCAGGTTAAGTCCTATAACGAGCGCAACCCCTTTGGTTAGTTACCAGCATGTAATGATGGGGACTCTAGCCATACTGCCAGTGTAAACTGTGAGGAAGGTGGGGATGACGTCAAATCATCACGGCCCTTACGTCCTGGGCTACACACGTGCTACAATGGTAGGGACAGAGAGCAGCCACTGGGTGACCAGGAGCGAATCTACAAACCCTATCACAGTTCGGATCGCAGTCTGCAACTCGACTGCGTGAAGCTGGAATCGCTAGTAATCGCATATCAGCCATGATGCGGTGAATACGTTCCCGGGCCTTGTACACACCGCCCGTCAAGCCATGGAAGCTGGGGGTACCTGAAGTCGGTCGCCGCAAGGAGCCGCCTAGGGTAAAACTAGTAACTGGGGCTAAGTCGTAACAAGGTAGCCGTACCGGAAGGTGCGGCTGGAATACCTCCTTTTTTAGAGTATTGCATCTGATAAGATGCAGTAGACGTTTAGAGAAAGGGAATTAATTAAGCTTTGATCAAGAATCAAGAAGGATAAGCTTTAATGTTTCTAATTGTCAATTTAATATTTGGGGGATTAGCTCAGCTGGCTAGAGCGCCTGCCTTGCACGCAGGAGGTCATCGGTTCGACTCCGATATTCTCCACAATTAATAACTTTTAAAGTTATNATTGCATCTGATAAGATGCAGTAGACGTTTAGAGAAAGGGAATTAATTAAGCTTTGATCAAGAATCAAGAAGGATAAGCTTTAATGTTTCTAATTGTCAATTTAATTATTATTATAAAGCCTACAGTCTCATAGCTCAGCTGGTTAGAGCGCTACACTGATAATGTAGAGGTCGGCAGTTCGAGTCTGCCTGAGACTACTTTTTTTAGTCTTTAAGGCGTAAGAGAGCAGTGAGTTGATTTAAATTAAAGTTAATCAATTTAATATTTAGGTACAAGGTTTATAATAAGAACGGTAATGTTTAATTGGTTTTAAATATTATGACAAAGAAATTTTGCTTATACATGGTGTAAGTGAAAGATTTAAACGTTCATTGACATATTGAGAATATATAAGAATACGAGAGTAAGAGCATACTTTTTTATAGAGTATGATTAAAATAAATAAATAATTATCGAATAGATAAGCTTATTAAGGGCGTATGGGGGATGCCTAGGCTCTCAGAGGCGACGAAGGACGTGACAAGCTGCGATAAGCTGCGGGGATTAGCACATATGAATTGATCCGCAGATTTCCGAATGGGGCAACCCACTATACTGAAGGTATAGTATCCGACATAGTCGGAGGCGAACCCGGTGAACTGAAACATCTAATTAGCCGGAGGAAGAGAAAACAATAGTGATTTTGCTAGTAGCGGCGAGCGAACGTGAAACAGCCCAAACCAGTACTGTTACGGCAGTGCTGGGGTAGTAGGACTACGATATCAGATTATTGATTGAACCTAAATATTTTGGAAAGGATACCCATAGAAGGTGACAGGCCTGTAGGGGTAAGATTAATAATTTGTAGTAGTATCCTGAGTAGTGCGGGGCACGAGAAACCTTGCATGAATCAGCCGGGACCATCCGGTAAGGCTAAATACTACTGAGAGACCGATAGTGAACCAGTACCGTGAGGGAAAGGTGAAAAGAACCTTGAATAAAGGAGTGAAATAGACCCTGAAACCATACGCTTACAAGCGGTCGGAGCCCCGATATCTATCGGGGTGACGGCGTGCCTTTTGCATAATGAGCCTACGAGTTACCACCGTTAGCAAGGATAAATAATTCAGTTATGGATCCGTAGCGAAAGCGAGTCTGAATAGGGCGCCAAAGTTAGCTGTGGTAGACGCGAAACCGTGTGATCTACCCTTGGGCAGGTTGAAGCTGTGGTAACACATAGTGGAGGACCGAACCCGTTGACGTTGAAAAGTCTTGGGATGACCTGAGGGTAGGGGTGAAAGGCCAATCAAACTCGGAAATAGCTCGTACTCCCCGAAATGCATTTAGGTGCAGCGATTAAATAGTTTTATAGAGGTAGAGCTACTGATTGGATGCGGGGGCTTCACCGCCTACCAATTCCTGACAAACTCCGAATGCTATAAAATGTTTTTAATCAGTGAGGGCATGGGTGCTAAGGTCCATGTCCGAGAGGGAAAGAACCCAGAGCATCAGCTAAGGTCCCAAAATATATGCTAAGTTGAACAAACGCGGTCAGACTGCTTAGACAGCTAGGATGTTGGCTTGGAAGCAGCCATTCATTTAAAGAGTGCGTAACAGCTCACTAGTCGAGCGGTCAGGCATGGATAATAATCGGGCATAAGCATATTACCGAAGCTATGCTTTTATAGATTAATCTATAAGAGGTAGGGGAGCATTCTAATCAGCGCAGAAGGTGTACTGTAAGGTATGCTGGAGCGGTTAGAAAAGAAAATGTAGGCATAAGTAACGATAATGCGGGCGAGAAACCCGCACACCGAAAGACCAAGGATTCCTCAGCTATGCTAATCAGCTGAGGGTTAGTCGGGGCCTAAGGCGAACCCGAAAGGGGTAGTCGATGGACAAGCAGTTAATATTCTGCTACTTGCTTTAAATTAAAAGAGACGGAGAAGGAAATCTAGTGCGTACTGACGGAATAGTACGTTGAACCATCTGTAAGGATGGGATAGTACACCAAAGCTACGGTGGCGGTGATAATCTAGAGGCCGTTCTTCCAAGAAAATCAATTAAAGCAACCCGTACCGTAAACCGACACAGGTAGTTGGGATGAGAAATCTAAGGTGCTCGAGAGATTCATGGCTAAGGAACTAGGCAAAATGGGCCCGTAACTTCGGGAGAAGGGTCGCCCTACTTCGGTAGGGCCGCAGTGAAGAGGTCCAGGCGACTGTTTATCAAAAACACAGGGCTCTGCTAAATCGAGAGATGCAGTATAGGGCCTGACACCTGCCCGGTGCTGGAAGGTTAAGAGGAGATGTTAGCTTCGGCGAAGCATTGAATTGAAGCCCCAGTAAACGGCGGCCGTAACTATAACGGTCCTAAGGTAGCGAAATTCCTTGTCGGGTAAGTTCCGACCTGCACGAATGGTGCAACGATCTGGACACTGTCTCAGCCATGACCTCGGTGAAATTGTAGTATCGGTGAAGATGCCGATTACCCGCTGTGGGACGAAAAGACCCCGTGAACCTTTACTATAGCTTAGTATTGACTTTGGATAAGTGATGTGTAGGATAGGTGGGAGACATTGAAGCGGCCTCGCTAGGGGCAGTGGAGTCATTGTTGAAATACCACCCTTTACTTGTTTGAAGCCTAACCCCGCATAAGTGGGGGACATTACTTGGTGGGTAGTTTGACTGGGGTGGTCGCCTCCAAAAGAGTAACGGAGGCTTCTAAAGGTTCCCTCAGTACGCTTGGTAACCGTGCGTAGAGTGCAATGGCATAAGGGAGCTTGACTGAGAGACCTACAAGTCGATCAGGTACGAAAGTAGAGCATAGTGATCCGGTGGTTCCGCATGGAAGGGCCATCGCTCAAAGGATAAAAGGTACTCCGGGGATAACAGGCTGATCTCCCCCAAGAGCTCACATCGACGGGGGGGTTTGGCACCTCGATGTCGGCTCGTCACATCCTGGGGCTGGAGAAGGTCCCAAGGGTTGGGCTGTTCGCCCATTAAAGTGGCACGCGAGCTGGGTTCAGAACGTCGTGAGACAGTTCGGTCTCTATCTACAGTGGGCGTTAGAAATTTGAGTGGATCTGACTCTAGTACGAGAGGACCGAGTTGGACAAACCTCTGGTGTATCTGTTGTTCCGCCAGGAGCATAGCAGAGTAGCTACGTTTGGAAGGGATAAGCGCTGAAAGCATATAAGCGCGAAACCCACCACAAGATGAGATTTCTTTAAAGGATCCCCAAAGACGATGGGGTTGATAGGTCACAGGTGTAAAGGCAGTAATGTCATAGCCAAGTGATACTAATTATCCGAAGAGCTTATCTATGAGACAATTATTATTAAATAAATCATTACTTTACTAAAGAGAGTTATGTAATTACAATTTACTTCTTATATATTTTTAAGTATGTCAAGATATTAGATCTCACATCTATTGTGAGATTAAGACTTAAGGTGGTTATAGCAACGGGGCTCACCTCTTCCCATTCCGAACAGAGCAGTTAAGCCCGTTAGCGCCGATGGTACTACATACCGTGGAAGAGTAGGTCGCCGCCTTCCTTATATTAAAACCCTTAATTACCTAACGTAATTAAGGGTTTTTTATTTACAAGAATTTTAGTTTTAAAACCCTTACCACAACTTTTTACAAAACCAATTTAGTATTTTAGCTATAGACTTAAAGTTTGGAAGCTTCTATAACTCTATTACCATCAATAGTCTTAGAAAAAATTAAATAATCTTTATCTCCTCCAATTTTACAATTCAATTTGTTCTGAATCTTTGAAGTCGTAATTTTAATATTCTTACATATGATATTTATATACTTACCCTTGTAATTTCGCTTAAGCTTCTTAAAATTAATTGATTCATTATTTTTTACTATGTAGGTTTTACCTGGGAAGCTATTAATTTTAGAATTTGAAGTATAAAAATTTGTATTTTTTTCTATTTTACTTAATTTATATTTTGAAGCCATACTGTCATACAATCCAGATTTCATTACACTTGAATTAAATTCATAAAGATATTTTTGACAATTATTTAAGCTAATATCATTATGATTCAGCCCTTTATCTAATGTTGAGTAAGAATATTTTTTACCTGAATCGTAGTTATACATTTTAATAACCCTACTATTTACTTCCCTCCAATCAATTATCCAAAGTAACTCTTTCACATCATTTTTAATCGATATAATATGCAATTCCTTTATTCCAGATAATTCCTTGTATCCCATTTCAATATCATACATTGGAGAAGTTTTAATCATTAAATTTTGAGACTTATTTCCAAATAATAGTTTATTTTTTAAAACATTAGGCAATGAGTCCTTTAGAAGAAATACTTTTTGATTTTCATTTCTCCGAGACGGATCTATGTAAATCCAATTGTATTTGTTATTAGTATCTTTTAAATATTCAAGAGAATCTCGATTGATACATAGAATATTATTAGCTGATAATCTTTTAAAGTTAAACTTAGCTATTTTAAATAACTCGCTATTAATTTCAATGTATGTAATTTTATCAATTTTCTTTGAAAAGTAATAATCATCAATTCCAAAACCACCAGTCAGATCAATAAGAGTATTTCCCTCTGTTATTTTTGCTTTGTGAAGAGCTGTGATTTCTGAAGATGTTTGTTCTAAATTGACTTTAGGAGGATAAATTATTTTAGGATTTTTATACCAGGTAGGTAATTTTTTTTTTGCTTTTTTCTTTCCTACTATTTGATTTACTAAAAAATTTATATCTAAAGATTCAAATGGACTCCCTCTTAATACTAAACTTGTCACAGGTGTATGAATGTTTTCTTCAATAAATTGAATTACCTTGGTGTCGGCTAATTTTTTATATCTTTCTTCTAAGTTCATATAGAGCAATACCTAAGGTTTGTGAGACATTCATACTTGAATTCTTTCCAAACATTTTAATATGATAGACTTTATCAAGTTGTTGAAGGACATTTTTATCTATCCCTGATTTTTCATTTCCCAAGACCAAAAGGATTTGATCTGTTTTAATATCACCTAATTTTGTGACATCACAACTGTTGGCAGTAATTTCTAAACCAACTTTTGGTCCTTTAAAATCTTCAAAGACTTTTTGATAGTTTTCATAAAATATAACATTCAAATTTTTCAAAGTAGACCTAGATGTTCTTTTAAATCGATTACTATTTAAGTCTTTTTTATTTTCTTCTCTTATCCAAATGGTTTTCACATTAAAAGCATCGGCATTTCTAAAAATACTACCAAGATTTGCAGGACTATCTATTTGATCCAATAAAATGAATATTTCCAGTTTTGATAAGTTTTCAAAACCGACCTGATGATGATTTAGTTGTTCATCTTTCATTTTGTAAAGGCGTACTTTATAATATTGGTTCCCATTTTAAGAGCTTCAAGTCTTATTTCTTCTGGATCCCCATGTACCGAAGGATCTTCCCATCCATTACCCAAATCACTTTCATAAGTGAATAAAACCATCAATCTTCCTTTATCGTCTTCGATACCAAAAGCTTTGGCTGGTTTTCCATCGTGTTCATGAATTTTCGGTAGACCATTCTTAAATTTATATTCATTTCCAAAAATAGGATGGCTACTAGATAATTTAGTAAGTCTTCGATTAGGAAATACTTTTTTAATTGCTTCCCTAAAATAAGGTTCTAATCCATAATTATCATCAGCATGAAGAAACCCACCACTTAGTAAGTAGTTTCTCAGATTTGATGCTGCTTCATCTGAAAAATGGATATTCCCATGGCCTGTAAGATGTATAAATTGATAGTTGAAAATTTGAGGATCATCAGGTTTTACTTCCTTTACTGTTTTGCTGATTTCGCTTTTTGTTGCTTGATTAGTAAATTTCACAAGGTTTGGCAGAGAAGTAGGATTGCTGTACCAATCTCCACCTCCTTCATATTTTAATAGAGCTATTTCTTGAGCAATTGAACAGTTGAAATTAATAATAAAGAAAAAAAGAATAATTAATCTCATAAGGAATGAATCAAATTTACAGTGTGACATGCTACAATACCAGCAGTTTCAGTTCTTAATCTAGATTCAGAAAGGGATATGGGGTTGAAATCTTTAGATAAAGCTAAACCAATTTCAGATTGAGAAAAATCACCTTCCGGACCAATCATAATTAAATTATTCTCAGCTACAACTTTAGAAAGTTTTTCTTTTGGCCCATCTTCACAATGCGCAATAAACTTAGTATTATTTAAATCTGAATAAATAAATTCAGAAAATGATGTCAATTTATTCAATTTTGGTAAAAAAGTATTTAAGGATTGCTTCATTGCAGCCTGAAGAACTTTCTCGTATCGTTCTTGTTTTATTATTCTTCGCTCGCTATGTTCACATAAAATCGGTGTGATTTCCTGTATTCCTATTTCTGTAGATTTTTCTAGAAACCATTCAAATCTATCATTGGCTTTAGTTGGAGCAATTGCAATATGAAGATTGTTTTTTGGTAAAACTGATTCTTCAAATTTCAAAACTTCAACTTCGCATTTTTTAGGATGATTACTTTTAATAATTCCTTCAGCAAGTAATCCTGAACCATTTGTTATTAATATTTTATCGCCGATATTCTTCCTAAGCACTTTAGAAATATGTCTACTTTCTTCAGCATTTATAGTTATTAATTGAGAAGAGGAATCAAAATTTGGCTCGTAAAAAAGTTGCATTATTTTAGGGTTTCTAAAACTAAAATTTCTTCAATAAGTTGTGGTGAATAACTTTTTAAAATAAGATAATACCATTCTTGATCTACCAAATCCACTTTAAAAGTTTCATTTGCAGCTCTTATACTTGATAAGGCTGCATTCTTAAAATCTTGAGGAACACTATTACTTTTGAACCATCCAGAATCTCCACCTCTGTTTCTATTCATATCCATTGAGTAACGCTGAGCTAATTGTTCAAATTTGTACCTTTTATTCATTTTTAAAATGCGATTTCTTAAACCATCTAAATTTTCATAGCTCATTTCTTTTCCATCAAAAAAAATATAATTTATTCTATAGTGTTCAACAGCTTTCTTTTTTAGAATTTTAAGTTCTTTCTTCTTTCGTCCTTTTAAAATTAAGCTCTTACCTTCATTTAATTCAAAAAGTTTATTTGCTAAATTTGAATGATGTTTTTCTTTATTGAAAATAGATAAAGTTCCTTGTGATTTAAAATCTGAAATTTCTTCATCTGAATAACCGAAATCTTTGTAAAGATCCTGATTATGTCTAAATAAATTATTTTGAGAGAAAAGTTGAAAATTTACGAAGATTAAAAGTAGAATTATTTTCATAATTATTGATTAAATTGAATATCTAGCTTTTGAAGCTGTTGCTAGATCTGTAAACTGATTTTTTGAATACTTTAAATAACCTACTATTCCAATCATTGCAGCATTATCTGTGCAATATTCAAATTTTGGAATAAAAACATTCCAGCTAGAAGTTTCTCTTTTTTCTAAAAGTGCTTTTCTTATTCCAGAATTAGCAGAAACGCCACCACCAATGGCAACTTGATTAATACCTGTTTCTTTGACAGCTTTTGTTAACTTTGACATTAGAATATCAACAACTTTTCTTTGAAATGAGGCACAAAGATCTTCGATATTCTCAGAAATGAAATTTGGATTTTCTTTAGCCTGTTTTTGAAGAAAATAAAGAACTGAAGTTTTTAAACCACTGAAACTAAAATCTAAACCTTTCACTTTAGGTTTTGCAAATTCAAATTTAAACGGATCACCAAATTTCGAAAGTTTATCAATTTCAGGGCCAGCAGGGTAAGGAAGGTTTAGCATTTTACCACATTTATCAAAAGCTTCACCTATAGCATCATCTAAAGTTTCTCCAATTACTTCCATTTGAAAATAATCTTTCACTTTCACTATTTGTGTATGGCCCCCACTTATGGTTACTCCTAGAAATGGAAATTTTGGTGTTTCAGTTTCCTCATCATTTATAAAATGAGCAAGTAAATGAGCTTGCATATGATTTACTTCAATTAATGGGATACTTAAAGCAAGGCTCAGAGATTTTGCAAATGAACTACCTACGAGCAAAGATCCCATAAGTCCAGGTCCTCTTGTGTAGGCTATAGCAGATAAGTCATTTTTATTGATCTTAGCTTTTTTCAGAGCTTGGTCAATCACTGGCACAATATGTTGTTGATGTGCTCTGGAAGCAAGTTCTGGTACAACTCCACCATATTCTTTATGAACCTGCTGCGTTGCCACAATATTACTTAGCACTTTATCGTTACAAAATACAGCTGCCGAAGTATCATCACAAGAAGATTCAATTCCTAATATGTAAACGTTCTTCTTATTTGTCATCAATTAAATATACATCTTAATACTATAAGCAAATCTAAATAAATTTGTGGCTTCACAGAAAGCATTTAGGATTAGTATTTGATATATCTTTGAAAAAAAATACAATAGTTAGAGTGCTTAAATCCCTTTGGAATTTTATTAAGAAAATAGTTACAGCCGTAATATTGATATTATTACTCATCGTACTTGTTTTTTTGATTCCCCAAGTCCAGACTTATTACGGAAATAAACTTACAAATATCTTTAATGAAGCTTATGAAACTGACCTAAATGTTAGTAGGCTGAGTATTAACTATAAGGGAAATATCGTCTTAGATGAGCTGCTTTTAAGAGACGATTATGAAGACACTATCATCTATACTAAATCTCTATCGACATCTTTAATAAACCTTGCGAATATTTCTGGCAAAAATCTTCATTTTTCTAATACTGAAATTGATCAACTAAGGTTTAAACTGAAACAATATCGAAATGAAGAAACTGACGAGTTTACTAAATTTATTGATAAGCTAAATGACACTACTACAACTTCAGGTCAACCATTTCAGCTCAAAATAAATAGAGTACTTGCTTTTGAAAGTGATTTTGTTGTCATAAACGAAAATATAAGTCAAGAACCTACTTTTTCAATTAGTGATTTAGATTTCAATATATCAAATTTTAAATTACTTGGACCAGACCTAAATCTTAACCTCAGGAGAATGTCGGGAATTCTCAAACAAGGGATTCTGGTGGAAGATTTTAAGACAAGATTTTCTTATAGTCCAAGTCGTATGAATCTTGAAAATTTTATGCTTGAGACTCCATACTCTCATATTGAAGGAGAACTAGAGTTTAATTATGAAAGAGAAGATCTAAAAGATTTTTTTGATAAGGTAAACGTTGATGCAAAATTTAATAATTCATTAATTTCAAGTACAGATTTACGTCGTTTCTATGATGGTTTTGGTTACTCTCAGGAGTTAAATATAACAGGTATAGCTTCGGGTCAACTCAATGATCTTGACTTGAATTCACTAAATATAAAAGGAATCCAGACTACAGAAATAAATGCTGATATTAAGCTTGAAAATTCCTTTGGTAATTCTCCTTTCAAGATGAAGGGTTCTTCATTGGACATGTCGACTACTTACGAAGATCTTATTGCTCTTTTTCCAAGAGATTTAGAAAAAAATTTACCGATTTATTTTAAGCAATTTGGCTCTACAAATCTTAAAGGGAAAATAGAATTATCAAACGACGAATTATTTACAGTTATGGATTTAAATTCCAAACTAGGCAAGGCTTCTTTAAATTTAAATTTTAAAGATTATCAAAGTCCAGAAACTGTTAAATATACTGGGTTTTTGGATGTAGTCGAATTCAATTTAGCATCCTTTCTAGGGATTAAAACTCTGGGAAATACCACCTTCAGTTTAAATGTGAATGGTTCAGGATTTACTAAATCTTCACTTAATACCTTAGCAGAAGGAACTATAAATTCTATTGAAGTAAATGATTACGAATACAAGAATATAAGACTCAATGGTAATCTAAAAGCTCCTTATTTTGACGGGAAATTAGAAAGTCTGGATCCAAATTTTCTCTTTTCTTTTGAAGGACTTTTGGACGCTTCAAGAAAAGAGAACACCTATAATTTTAATGCTGATATTGATTATGCTAACTTATCCAAGTTGAATATTGTAACACGTGATACAATAGCAGATTTTGAAGGCAAATTGAGAGTTGATCTTGAAGGAAATTCATTGGATGAACTAAGTGGTAAACTCAGCTTCAATTCTTTTAAATATGAAAATGCTTATGAAACTTATAATTTCGAGGATTTAATCATTCAATCATATTTCGATAAAAATAAACAAACTATAAGTATTGATAGTCCAGATGTAGTAAGTGGAAAACTGGATGGTGAGTTCAAATTAACTTCTTTACCACAACTTTTTTCTGATGCTATTGAAAATTTATATTTCAGAAGTAAAAAAGATTCTAGGTTTAAAAATCAATTCGTAGATTTTAATCTCAATATTTACAATAAAATTGTAGAAGTATTTTTTCCCGAAATTGAAGTTGCTCCAAAAACCTTCATAAGAGGTAGTATAGATGCAAATGCAAATGATTTTACATTAAATTTTAGATCTCCTCATCTTAATATTTATGAAAACTCACTTGACAATATTAATATCCAAATAGACACAGACAATCCTTTGTATAACTCATATGTTGAGATTGAAAGTATTATCACTTCATTTTATGATATTTCAGATTTCAATATGATAAATGTAAACCTTAAAGATACGCTGTTCGTTAGGACTGAATTTAAAGGTGGAAAATTGCTAAAAGATAATTTCAACTTAAGCATTTATCAAACATTGAATAGTGATGATAAATCTACATTTGGATTTAAACGTTCAAGTATTGTTTATAACGACAATTTATGGTTTATTAATAGAGATTCTGATAAGAAGAATAAAGTAGAGATAGAACGTGGTTTTCAAAATTTCAAAGTAGACTCCTTAAAAATTACAAGTGGAAAGCAATCCATTCTTTTGGATGGAATTTTAAGAGACTCAACTTTTAAAGATTTGGAGCTAACCTTTGATAAGGTGGAACTTGCAGATATTGTACCAAAACAAGATAGCATCAAGTTTGCTGGATTATTGGATGGAAGACTGGATGTTTTCCAAAAAAATAATTTATATGCTCCAAACCTAGATATAACAATTGAAGATTTTAGATTTAATGAGGTGGAATATGGTCAGTTTTCATTGGTAGCAAATGGAAATAAGGATTTAAGTTCCTTTGATTTGCTTTCAGAATTGAAATTGAGTAATGATTTATTATTTAAAGCAGAAGGATCTATATTTTCAATCAAAAATGAACAATATTTTGATGTTGATGTTAATATTAATGAATTTGATTTAAGCTCATTAAGTGTTTTTGGTGAAGATGTTCTTTCTAATATTCGAGGGTTTGCTTCTGGTAATGTAGACGTATCTGGCAAGCTTAATAATCCGTTTTTCAACGGAGAGATATTTTTAAATAAAGCGGGAATCAATGTTCCATACTTGAATATTGATTTTGATTTTGATGAAAATTCGAAAATTCAGTTTAAAGATAAAAACTTTTATTTTGACAATATTGGTCTCACTGATGTTAAATACAAAACGAAAGGTTTACTAAATGGTAATATTAGCAATCAAAATTTTAGTGAGTGGTATTTAGATTTAAATATTAGTTCAAATAACTTAGTTGCTCTAGATACTAAATTTAATGAAGGTGATCTTTATTATGGAACTGCATTTATCGATGGAACAGCTTCAATAGCTGGACCTACAGATGAAATAGAAATAAATGTGGATGCCATTACTCAGAAAAATACAGTTTTTAAAATTCCATTAGATGATTCTGAATCTTTAGGAGATAATTCTTTTATTTATTTCCTAAGTTTAGAAGATAAACTTTCCAAGGAAGCTGGTAGGAAGATAGAATTGAAGGAGGTAAAAGGACTTAGTCTCAATTTTGACCTGGATATAACTCAGGATGCTGAAGTAGAAATTGTTGTTGATCCTGAAAGTGGCAGTAGCTTGAAAGGAAGAGGAGCGGGGACACTTTTGATAGAAATCAATACAAATGGAAAATTCAATATGTATGGAGACTTTGTTGCTTACGAAGGTGAATACAATTTCAAATACTCTGGTTTAGTTCAGAAGCGATTTGAGGTAGTTCCAGGCTCAAATTTAACTTGGAATGGAGATCCTGTGAGAGCAAACATCGATGTACAAGCAAAATATGTGACTGAAGCTAATCCTGCGATTTTACTTGAAAACCCATCAGTCAACCGTGAAATTCCTGTAGAAGTTCTCATAAATTTAACTGGTCAAATAATTCAGCCTGATATAGAATTCAGTTTAAATTATCCTAATTTATCATCAGTAGTAAAAAGCGAGCTAGAGTATCGAGTTCAAGGTAGAGAGAATACAGAACTTCAGGCTTTATCTCTGGTAACTCAAGGTACTTTTTATAGTCAAGCAGGTCTTGGACAAAATGCCATAACTGGTAATTTAATAGAAAGAGCGTCTGGCATTGTGGATGATATTATTTCCAAGGAGGATAACAGATTTAAACTTGGACTAAATTATCAACAAAATGACAGAAGTCTTACTCAAAATAATCTCGCGGATAGAGTGGGGCTTTCCATCAAAACAAAGATAAGCGATAGAGTTTTGATCAATGGTAGATTTGGAGTTCCAGTAGGTGGAGTTACAGAATCTGTTGTCTTTGGTGACGTAGAGATTAATTTTCTCTTGAATGAAACAGGAAGCTTAAGAGCAAATGTATTTAATAGAGAAAGTGATATTCAGTTTATTGGAGAAGAATTGGGATACACTCAAGGAGTTGGTCTATCCTATACAGTAGATTTTGACTCCTTCAAGGAGTTGATAAATAAAATTTTAAACCAAGAAATCACTAAAGAAGAAAAGAAAAAAACGGAAAAGAAAGATGATAATTATATCAAGCTACCTTCTTATATCAATTTCCCTTCAAATAGAGGTTCTAATTAATAATTTTTTTCCAGTAAAATATTAGAAGTAATATTGACATTACGCATATTGCTGTAGATACTACAAAAAGAGTAATGTTATTATAAATGAGATATCCTGTAGCGAATAATGCAGAATAAACTCCAGCAACACCAGCTACAAAACCAATTATTTTATACTTAAACCCATCAAATTTTTGGTTATTATCAAAGACTTTTGATTCAAAAGATTCGATTGTTTCTTTTGATGATGGTTTAGTTAGTAAAGTAACTCCAACCCATATAAAAGTTGTTATCAATACCCCTATAACAAGCTCTATGTGAGATTCTATTTGCCAAATATTATTTGTTTTTCCAACAAAAAATATAACTGCAATTATAAATGACGAAAGCATGGCGGCTATTTCACTATATGGGTTTATTTTATACCAAAACCATCTCAGTATAAAAAGAAGACCTGTACCAGCTCCAATTTGTAATAATAAGTCGAAGGCTTCTTTTGCTTCTTCTAGTACAAGAGCTAAAAGAGCAGAAAAAATCATCATTAACAAAGTGGAAAGTCTACCTATTAATACTTTATTACCTTCAGAAGCTTCAGGCTTTAAAAACCTAACATAAAAATCGTTCACAACATAACTACTTCCCCAATTGAGATGCGTAGAAATTGTACTCATAAATGCAGCAATCAAAGATGTCACAACTAGACCCAAAAGTCCTGCAGGGAGATATGAAAGCATAGCAGCGTAAGCTAAATCATTTTTAATAAACTCTTGATTTAGGTCTGGAAAAGCAAGAGCTAAACTCTGCAGATCAGGGAATAAAACTATAGAAGCTAGACCGATTATTATCCAAGGCCATGGTCTTACAGCGTAATGTACAACTGTAAAAAGTAGAGTGGCAAGAGTTGCATGTTTTGTGTTTTTGGCAGCTAGCATGCGCTGAACAATATATCCACCGCCACCTGGCTCGGCACCTGGGTACCAAACACTCCACCATTGTACAGCCAAAGGCACGACTAGGATAGGAATAAATACGTTAGGTTCTGAAAAGTCTGGAAAAATGGAACTTTTTGCGTTTACTTCAGGAACTGATAGTAATTCTTGTAAGCCACCTATTTCGGGCATTTCTACAATATAAATAGTCGCCCAAATGCTTCCAGTGATTGCGATAGCAAATTGAATAAAGTCTGTAAGAATAACACCTTTAAGACCTCCAAGCATTGAATATAAAACTGTAACTGAGCATGAAATCACTAAAGATTCCACAGCAGAAAAATTAAACATCACATGACCAATTTTTATAGCTGCCAAACAAACAGTAGCCATAATAACAATGTTGAAGAATACTCCTAAATAAATAGCTCGAAACCCTCTTAAAAATGCTGCACTTTTACCGCTATAACGAAGTTCATAGAATTCTAAATCTGTACTGATTTCACTCTTTCTCCAGAGTTTGGAATAGAAAAATACAGTAAGCATTCCCGTAAGAAGAAAACTCCACCAGACCCAATTTCCATAAACTCCATCATTTCTTACTATTCCTGCTACAAGTCCAGGAGTATCTGCTGCAAATGTCGTTGCAACCATTGATATGCCCAGCAACCACCAAGACATATTCCTGCCAGATAGAAAGAAATTCTTTGCATTTTTACCACTGGATCTTGAAGCATAAATACCAATTCCAAGGCTTATTGCAAAAAAGGCTATAATGATTACCCAGTCAATGAGGCTTAAAAGCATATAATTTATCCTTGAAAAGCAATAAGGCTAATTTCAACATTCGCATCTTTAGGCAATCTTGCAACTTGAACGGTTTCCCTGGCTGGTGCAGTTTCATCATCAAAGTAAGAACCATAAATTTCGTTGATTTTGGTAAAGTTGTCCATATCAGAAATAAAGATACTTGCTTTAATAACATGTGAAAAATCTAATTTTGCTTTACTTAAGATGGCTTCTAAACTCTTCATAATACGATTTGTTTCGTGCTCTATTGAGTCAAATTCAGTTTCTCCAGTATTTGGATTTATAGCGATTTGACCGGAAGTATAAAGAAAACCGTTTACCATTACAGCTTGATTATAGGGGCCAATTGGAGAAGCAGCATGTTTAGTCTTAATAATTTTTTTCATAATGAATTATCTTAAAGTTCTATCACGTTCTCTGTTCTTATCATATTTCACATCTTGTAAAATATTTGACTTTATACCAATAAAGAAAAACCAAGATTTTCTTGTTCCAAATGGTGTCCAGTTGAAACTCATTTGCCAGCTTTTTAAATCTTTGGCAAACCTGAGTTGTGTAAATGAAAACCCTTTATTTTTTATATCATACCCAGAAGATACACCTACATTCCACGTGGGAGATAATTCCACGTCCCCAGAAAACATTAGCGAATGCGAACTAATCTCATTTTCTCTAGCAAGGTTAGAATAAGTCATCGTATAAGATAAATTTAAGTTCCAGGGTATTGAATAATTATAAAACTCATTCTCATCACTTTTTGATTCTTTATTTGGATTCCGTCGATTCATCATCTCACTTGAACCAAAAAGATTATCGGGGCGTCCACCATTTCTATAACTTTCAGAATCATATTCCTCATCATCTCTTCCCTCATCATCTTCTTCTTCATCTTTTTGAAAGTCTTTATTAGAAAATGAATAACTGAAACTCAAGTTACCTCTTGTAAGTCTAAATAAGCTTCCACCATTATTGATATTGAGAGTATTTATTCTTCGATTATTACTATTTAAGGCATACATGTCCAATGAACCCAAAAAGTTAATCGATAACTTATCTTGAACTACCGGTAATGTCCCTCTTACTGAAATAGGACTAAGATTAAGGGAATCAACAGCAAAATTATAATTGGTACTTAAGCTAAAGTTACTTAACAAACTTCTTTTCTCGAAGCGATCATCACCAGTAAGCGTCGAATCTTTTTTCCTGACTTTAGCTTCAATATCATTTGTAATACTAAATGACATATTGCTGGAGAACCTATTACCTGGAGCTCCATTGAGTGTTCCTTCAAATCTTGAATATTCTACAACCTCATCTTCAAGTCCAGCGATTCCAGTCCTTGTGTATTCATCGTAATATTGGTCAAAGGCAGGACTTATATTGTAGGAAACCGAAGGTCTTACAACATGCCTTATGGCTTTAATTTTTTTGTTATCACCAAAATCAAACATACCATAAACTGTAGTTCCTACTGAAGTAGAAAAATCGTAAGTTCTGTAGGAATCAAATCCACTAATAGTATCTCTTTCAACTTGACGTAATTGTTCATCAAATCGCTGATCGAAGGTTTTAAGTGTCCAAACTTCATTAAAATTTGCACTTGTACTTACACTGAAGTGATCAAATACTTTAAAGTTAGTTGATATAGGAATTGTATGTCTTGCCCCAACATCTGCATTTTCAAACATTTCAGGGCGAAAAAATAAGGAGTCTGTTGTGGTAATTCGATTTTCAGCTCTTAAGTTATATTGTAGATTAATATTGTGTATAGCTCCTTTTTTAGCTCCTGCTTTTGGAGCAAAAGGAAAAACTCGACCTACACTAAACTGCAAGGTTGGTAATGTGAGGTTAATGACTTCAGTATTCGTATTCTGGTTATGTGTCGCAGATATATTTAAATTCATTGAAGGTTCTCCTTCAAATGTTTTCGAATAGGAGATAGAAGAATTCAGAGTATTATTTAAGAAATTCCCTGTATTGTTTTGATTTACAGATTGTTGGTAGTAGTCGCTGGAGCCTAAATTTACAGATGCCGAAAATCTTGATGATGGATTTGCCTTCTGATCTTGATTGTGGCTCCATCTAAGGTTATAAACCGTGGTCTCGCTAAAGTCTGGGAAACCTCGCTCTTCGAGTAATAACTTCTCGTACCTGAATGCTACGTTACCATTAAAACGATATCTTACTTTATAATTATTTTCTAGACGTAGTCCGTAACTACCATTAGTATAGTAATCTCCTTGTACTGCCAAATCGGCATAATCACTTAAAGCAAAGTAGTATCCTCCGTTCTGTAAGAAAAATCCTCTATTCCTATTTTCACCATAAGATGGAATGATGAAGCCAGATGATTGTTTATCTGTCAACGGAAAATATCCAAAAGGTAAACCTAGTGGTGTAGGGACATCAGCTATATACATATTCACAAAGCCGGTCACAATTTTACTATCAGGAACAAATTTTATCTTTCTAGCAAAAAAATAGTAATCTGGATCTTCTATATCTTCTGCTGTTGTGAATTTTGCATTTGCTAAATAGTAAATGGAATCGTTCTGTCTTTTCGAAATTTCACCTTTTACCTTAAAACCGCCTTGTTCAGTTCTTGAATTGAAAACTAATGCCTTTTGAGAATCGAAGTTGAAGATTAAACTATCAGGTTCCACTAGATTTTGACCTTGCTTGAACGTTGGCATTTGGGTGTAAGTTCCTGTAGAATCAATAATACCTGCAGCAAAAACCTCTTTTGTAGAATTATCCATGACGATCCTTCCTGCATTTATGATCATATCACCATACTCAATAACTGCTTCATTGTAGAGATACATTTTATTTTCTTTCCTGGATAATCGCTTGTAGTCTTTTGCAAAAGCGTCCACCACATCAGTCAATGTTTCACGTTTTTTAACTGTTTGGTTTTGAGAAAGAGTATCTCCAATTACATATTTAATCTTTTGAGTAATAGAATCGGCCTTATTATTGATTAAATAACCAAGGTCAGTTTTTTGTGATTCTTTTTCTTGTCCATAAAGGCCGAAATTCAAAAGAAGTGCAATAAAAAAAAGTATGTAAAGTAAGTTTGTACGCAAAGCTTTTAGTACTATTTTTGTAAAAGAGGCCATTATTAAGAAGTCCCAAAATTACATTTTATTTTTATGCTTCCTAAAAAAGTTTCGAATAACATCAAGAATTGTAAAATCCATGTTTAGACCTAACACTCGTCTTCGATTATTATTTCTTTTAATAGTATTACTGTCAAGCTCTAACCTCATTTATTCTCAGTCTAGTACAAATAAATTTGTAGTGGTTTTAGATGCTGGGCATGGTGGTAAAGATGCTGGAAATACTGGAAATAATTATTATGAAAAGGACATAGCTTTAAAGATTGTTCTTAAAGTAGGAGAGCAGCTAAAAAAATACGAAGACTTAGAGGTCATTTATACAAGGAAAACAGATGTTTTTATTCCTTTAGATAAAAGAGCAGAAATCGCTAACAAATCTAACGCAGATTTGTTTGTATCTATTCATTGTAATGGAGTTGCTAATAGCTCTCCATCGGGTACGGAAACTTTTGTTCTAGGTTTACATAGAAATAAAGACAATTTAGAAATTGCAATGAAAGAGAATTCTGTTATTAAATTTGAGGAGGATTATCAAATCAAGTACGATGGTTTTGATCCCGAATCTCCAGAATCTTATATTGGGTTTTCAATTATGCAAGAAGAATTTTTAGATCAGAGTGCTTTGCTTGCCAATTTTGTTCAAAAACAATTTTCAAGCACCATGTCTTTAAAAGACAGAGGAGTAAAGCAGGCTGGTTTTCTTGTTTTAAGAGAAACTTATATGCCAAGTGTTTTGATAGAAACAGGTTTTTTAACCAATAAAGCCGAAGGTGCTTTTTTAAATTCTTTAAAAGGACAAACAAAGCTTGCAGATGCAATTGTAGATGGAATAAATGATTACAAAAATATCATAAATGTAAAGGCTTTAGAATCTGAACTAAGCGAATATAGAGTGAGTTCTAGTGATGTAATGGAAGATTTTTCCACTGTTACTTTTAAAATTCAACTTGCTGCGAGCTCAAGAAAAATAGATCCAAGCCCGGAAAATTTTAAACGCTTGTCTCCAATAACTAGATATCAAGAAAATGATTTGTATAAATATTTATTTGGAGAGACCAATAATTACATGAGTGCTCAGACCCTAAGGGATAGGGCTAAAGCAGAGGGGTATACTTCTGCATTTGTCGTTGCTTTTAATTCCGCAGGTGATAAAATTTCAATAAAAAAAGCGCTCAATACTAGAGTTAATAACTAGTTTACACTAAAGTTTACTACATTTGAAATAAAATAATATCCTTTGAAAAAAGAAGTAAAAGTTGGCTTTCTAGCCATAGTAGCAGTAGCCTTATTTATTTTTGGTTATAATTTCCTGAAAGGAAATAATTTATTTAATACATCAAGAACTTTTTATGCAGTTTATGACGATGTGGAAGGTCTGAGTAAATCTGCTTCTGTAACTATCAATGGGTTTCAGGTAGGAACAGTTACAGAAATTGATTTTATGAAATCTGGTCAACTACTAGTTACGATGAATTTGAATGATGAATTTAGTTTTCCTAAGGAAAGTGTCGCTAAAATTTATGGTGGTGGTTTAATCGGTGGCAAGTCTATGAAAATTGAACTAGATGATGATTTTAGTGATATCGCCAAGTCTGGTGATACGTTACAATCTGCTGTAGATGAAGGTTTGATAGAGCTTGTAAATGAAAAATTAACACCTCTAAAAGATAAGATTTCTAATGCAGTAGTTGAAGTGGATAGTCTGCTGAAATCAATAAACTATGTTCTGGACATGGATACCAGGAATAATTTGAAAAAATCTATAGAAAATTTAAGCGGCACTCTTGGTTCATTGAATTCATCTTCGTCTGATATTGAAAGTGTTTTAAAGGTAAATAAAGAGCAAATAAATAATTCTATAAATAAATTTAGTCAAACAGCAGATAATTTGTCTAAATTCTCTGACACCTTATCTCGAATTGAATTAAATAAAATTGTCCAGAATGCTGATGAAACCATTTCAAATCTTAATAAATTTTCAGATAAATTGAACAATGGTGAAGGAAGTATAAGTAAGCTACTTAACGACGATCAGTTTTATCTAAATTTAGAAAATGCAACCAAAGAAATGGAGGAACTTATGCGAGACATTAAACTGAATCCAAAACGTTATGTTCATTTTTCTTTATTTGGAAAGAATAATAAAAAATACGAAAACCCTGAAGAATAATAAATATGTTAGAATATTTACCACAAATTTTATTTATAATAGTCTTAGTTGGAGCAATTTTATTTTTCATAAAAAATGTTTCTTCACTTAAAAGAAATATCAACTTAGGTAAAGATTTAGATCGAACTGATAAAAAAGACCAGCGATTCAAAAAAATGATGAGGGTGGCTTTAGGTCAATCTAAAATGGTAACAAGACCTATAGCTGGTATTCTTCACATAATAGTATATGTAGGATTCGTAATAATAAATATCGAAGTCCTTGAAATTATAATTGATGGTGTAGCAGGAACTCATAGAATATTTTCATTTCTTGGACCTGTATATGATTTCTTAATTGGTAGTTTCGAAATTCTAGCCTTTTTAGTTTTAGTTAGTGTTATAGTATTTTGGATAAGAAGAAATATGATGAACATTAAAAGGTTTCTATCAAAAGAACTAAAAGGATGGCCTAAAAATGATGCCAATTACATTCTCTATTTTGAAGTTGTCTTAATGGTTCTTTTCTTAACCATGAATGCAGCAGATTATCAACTACAACTATTAGGAGCACCGCACTACGCAGCTGAAGCTGGTATTTCAGGTTCATTCCCTATTAGTCAATATTTGGTTCCTATTTTTGATTCAATGAGCATTGATACTTTGATTATAATCGAAAGAACAGCTTGGTGGCTTCATATTATTGGAATTTTAATATTTCTGAATTACTTATATTATTCCAAACACCTTCACATTTTACTAGCTTTTCCAAATGTTTACTTTTCAAATTTGGACAGTTTAGGTAAATTCAAGAATCTTGATGCAGTTACTAGTGAAGTAAAAATGATGATGGATCCAGAAGCAGATCCATACGCTGAGCCTGAAGAGGGTGAAGATGACGTTCCAGAAAAATTTGGAGCGAGTGATGTTCAAGACCTTAATTGGTTTCAATTATTAAGTGCTTATACATGTACAGAATGTGGACGTTGTACTTCTGAATGCCCAGCTAGTCAAACTGGGAAAAAATTATCTCCCAGAAAGATAATGATGGATACTAGGGATAGATTGGAAGAAGTTGGTAAAAAAATAGAGAAAAAAGAGGAAATCACTGCAGATAATCAGCTTCTCGATAATTATATTACTCGTGAAGAGCTTTGGGCGTGTACAACTTGTAATGCTTGTGTTGATGCCTGTCCTGTAGGCATTGATCCATTATCTATAATAATGGATATGAGACAATATCTAGTCATGGAAGAAAGTGCTGCTCCAACAGAATTAAACAATGCGATGTCCAATATTGAAAATAATTCAGCACCATGGCCTTATAATCAACAGGATAGATTAAACTGGGCAAAAGAAGAAGTTTAATTATTTAATTATGTCAAAGAAGCAAAAAGATTCTAAAGGACAAAAAATAAGTCCAAGTCTTCCAGATGGTGTGAAGAATTATCTTATTGATATAGATGGAACTATTACAGATGATGTTCCAAATGAAGAACCGAAGAGAATGGCCACCTGTAAACCTTTTCCTGATGCTTTGGAAACTGTAAATAAGTGGTATGAAGAAGGTCATCAAATTTGTTTTTTCACATCAAGAGTTGAAGAACACAGAAAAGTTACCGAAGATTGGCTTAAAAAGCATGGATTCAATTACCATAGTTTATTAATGGGTAAACCTAGAGGTGGAAATTACCACTGGATTGATAATCATATAGTAAAGGCTACGCGGTATAAAGGTCAGTTTACAGATTTAGTAGATAAAAAAGAGACAATTCAAGTATTTAAAGATTAAAGATATAAATAATGAGTGATAATTTAAAAGTGCCTACAATGGCATCATATTTAGCAGAAGGAAAGCAACCTGAAGTTCTATTTTGGGTAGGTTGTGCAGGTAGTTTTGATGACCGGGCCAAAAAAATCACCAAAGCTTTTGTAAAGATTTTAAACAACACTAATGTCGATTTTGCAGTTTTAGGAACAGAAGAAGGCTGTACTGGAGACCCTGCTAAAAGAGCTGGTAATGAGTTTTTATTTCAGATGCAAGCTATGACCAATATTGAGGTTTTAAATGGTTATGAAGTAAAAAAAATAGTAACCGCTTGTCCTCATTGTTTCAATACAATTAAAAATGAATACCCCTCTTTGGGTGGGAATTATGAAGTAATTCATCATACTCAATTTTTAAAGCAACTTTTGAATGAAGGTAGATTGAAAGTTGAAGGTGGTAAATTCAAAGGAAAAAAAATTACTTATCACGATCCTTGCTACTTGGGTAGAGCCAATGGAGAATATGAAGCTCCAAGAGATTTATTACGCAAACTAGAAGTAGAATTAGTCGAAATGAAATCTTGTAAATCTAAAGGTCTGTGTTGCGGAGCTGGAGGTGCACAGATGTTTAAAGATGCTGAAAAAGGAGACAAAGAAGTAAACATTCATAGAACAGAACAAGCAGTAGAGGTGAAGCCTGAAGTTATTGCTGCTGGTTGCCCATTTTGCAATACTATGATGACTGATGGTGTTAAAAATAAGGATAAACAAGATGAGATTGAAGTTTTGGACGTAGTAGAAATGATTGCTAATGCAGAAGATTTATAAAATTTATGGTAGTAGGATTTAATGAGTTACCAGACTCATCACGTGTATGGGTTTTTCAAGCCAATAGAGGATTTAGTCAAAGTGAACTTGAAGATATAAAACCTAAAATTGAAACTTTTTTGACGAGTTGGACAGTTCATGGACAAGCTCTAAAAGCAGGTTTTGAAATAAGATATAATAGATTTATTATTCTGGGCCTGGATGAATCGCAAGCAAATGCAAGCGGGTGTTCTATAGATGCATCAGTTCATTTTATTCAAAGTTTAGAAAAAGAATATAATGTAGATTTATTGGATAAAATGAATGTTAGTTACAAGAACGGCGAATTTGTTGCTCACAAAACTCTTTTAGATTTTAAAAAGATGGTGAAGCAAAAAGCTGTTTCTCCTCAAACAATTGTTTTCAACAATCTTGTGAATACAAAAGCTGAATATAAAGAATTTTGGGAAGTGCCGATGACCGAAAGCTGGCACAACCGTTTACTATAATTTTCATATGATTTTTAAAAACTACTTGAAAGTCGTCTTTATGATGACTTTTTTTTCATTCAATTGTGTTTTCTCACAAAGCAGCCTATTCTCTGAAGATATCAATTTACAGAGAAAATGGGTAGAATCTGTTTATACAAATTTGAGCCTGGAAGAAAAAATCGGACAATTGTTTATGATTGACGTTTTTACAAACAAATCTGATAGTGAACTTGAGTCTATAAAAAGTTTTATTAAATCAAACCACGTAGGTGGTGTCATTTTCTCTAAAGGTACGCCACATAGACAGGCTCAATTTACCAACGATATCCAAACCGGAAACAAAGTTCCACTTCTTATAGGTATGGATGCAGAGTGGGGACTTGCGATGCGTTTGGATTCTACTTATGCTTTTCCTTGGAATATGACTTTAGGTGCAATTCAAGACACAAGTATCGTTCGGAAAGTTGGTTATCAGATAGGAAAACATAATAAAAGACTTGGCGTTCATATCAATTTTGCTCCGGTAGCAGACATTAACACAAATCCTGAAAACCCAATAATTGGTAACCGATCTTTTGGTGAAAGTAAAGAAATTGTAATTTCTCATTCTGTAGCTCTTATGAAAGGGATGCATGATGCTGGAATCTTGACAAGTGCAAAACATTTCCCTGGACATGGAGATACACGGCAAGATTCACACAAAACACTACCCACGATTAATTTTTCTGCAGATAGAATAAGAAGTGTTGAACTGGAGCCATTCAAAGCGTTGATTAACGAAGGAGTAAGTAGTGTAATGGTTGCACATCTTAACGTGCCAAGTCTTGATAATCGTCCGAATTTTCCATCCTCATTATCTCCTAAAATTGTTTCTGAATTACTTAAAGAAGAACTCAAATTTAAAGGTCTAGTAATTACAGATGCTTTAAATATGAAAGGTGCAAGTGATAATAATTCTCCAGGTGAAGTTGACCTTAGAGCCTTTAAAGCCGGAAGTGATATATTATTGATTTCAGAAAATGTTCCTAAAGCCATTCAAATTATAAAGAATGCAGTATTAAGAGGAGAGATTTCAGAAAATAGATTGGAAAAATCAGTCAAAAAAATTTTATATGCTAAGTATAAAGTTGGTTTAAATGACTTCGAACCTATTGAGACTTCCAATTTGACAGAAGACTTAAATTCAAAAGAAAATGATGCCATATATCAGCTTGCAATTGAAAATGCTAGTACGTTGATAAAAAATGATATGGGAATACTTCCTATAAATGATATTGAATATCAGAACATAGGATACTTAGAGATCGGAGATGATAGTGGTGAAAAGTTTTATAAAACTCTGAACACGTATGCTAACGTTAAAAAGATTGAAAATGAGGTTTCTATTATAAAAAATAATATGCAATTAGATTTTGATCACATAATTATTGGTTTTCATAAATCTGATGCAAATCCTTGGACAGACTATAAATTTACTCCTCATGAATTAAGCTTAATCAATTATATTTCAAAAAATAATAAAGTTACACTAGTCAATTTTTCAAGACCTTACAGTCTTCTTGACCTTAAAAGTTTTATTAATGTAGATGCGATTCTACAAGTATATCAGAATAGTGAAATAGCTCAATCTGTCGCAGCTCAGCAAATTTTTGGTGCATTATCTACAAATGGTAAATTGCCTGTCAGTATTTCTTCAGCTTTTCCAGTTGGAACTGGTTATAGATTGAAATCAAATGGAAGACTTGGCATAGACTATTCTCAAAATTTAGGTTTTGATTCTGAGTTTGAGGCTAAAGTTGATTCACTTGCAAATTATGCTTTAGCAAAAGAAATGACTCCTGGCATGCAAATACTGATTGCCAGAAAAGGAAAAATAATCTATGATAAAAATTTCGGATATCATACTTATGATAAAAATATAGAAGTGGAAGATAATCATGTATATGATTTGGCTTCTCTTACCAAAATTTTGACAACTTTACCTATTTTAATGACGCTAGAAGAGTCGGGTAAACTAAGTCTAGACTCAAAGCTTCACGAACTTCTTCCAGAACTTGCAACTACCAATAAAGCAAATATTAGTGTTCTCGATATGTTATCGCACTACGCAAGACTAGAGCCATGGATTCCTTTTTATAAAAGTACTCTTGACGATAAAAATAAGTATTATGCTACTGAAAATTCTGAAAACTTCAGTATTAAGATAGCAAATAATATGTATTTAAGAACTGATTATCGTGACTCAATCTATGCTGAAATTGCTGAAAGCGAATTGAGAGATACATTAGAGTATAAATATTCAGATTTACCATATTATTTTTTAAAACGATTTATTGAAAAAGAAGCCAACGCACCTTTAAATACTTTAGCAGAAACATACTTTTATAAACCTATGGGACTTAATCATCTAAAATATTTCCCACTACAGTATTTTGATAAAAATAAAATCGTTCCGACTGAGTTTGATTCTGAATGGAGAAATGAACTTATTCACGGGACTGTTCACGATCAAGGGGCTGCAATGTTAGGTGGTGTTGGTGGACATGCTGGATTATTTGGTAATGCCCGTGATGTTGCATCTTTTATGCAATTATATTTGAATGAGGGAAATTTTGGCGGTAAGAATTATTTTAACCCAGAAACAATGACAAAATTTAATACCTGTTATTACTGTGAACAAAATGTAAGGCGTGGAGTTGGTTTTGACAAGCCTCAGCTTGAAGATGTTGGTCCTACATGTGGTTGTATTTCTATGTCAAGTTTCGGTCATTCTGGCTTTACCGGGACCTATGCTTGGGCAGACCCAGAAGAAGATATTATTTATGTTTTTCTTTCAAACAGAATTCATCCTGATGCGTCCAATACTAAATTGATAACTGAAGACATTAGAACCAAAATTCAAGGTTTTATTTATGAAAATTTAAAATCCAAAAATTAATTTGAGATTAGTTTAAGACTATGATAATTTTCAAACTTCTACTTTTGGTAACTATAATTTAAAGTATGAAAATAGCCATAGTGTGTTATCCTACATTTGGTGGGAGTGGAGTAGTAGCTACAGAACTTGGAATTGCGTTGTCAAAACGTGGTCATGAAATTCATTTTGTAACATATAAGCAACCTGTAAGACTAGAATACTTGAGTAATTCTATTCATTATCACGAGGTTTTAGTTCCAGAATATCCATTATTTCATTATCAGCCATATGAACTGGCGCTTTCAAGCAAATTGGTAAGAGTAGTACAAAAGCACAATATTGACATTCTACATGTACACTATGCTATTCCGCATGCCTATGCTGGGTTTATGGCTCAACAGATGCTGCTGGAAGAAGGAATAAAATTACCTATGATGACTACTCTACATGGTACAGATATAACTTTAGTAGGTAGTCATTCTTTTTACAAACCAGCCGTAAATTTTAGTATTAATAAAAGTGATGTTGTAACATCTGTTTCTGAAAGCTTAAAGAAAGATACATTAGATATTTTTGATATCAAGAAAAAAATTGAAGTTGTACCAAACTTTATAGATATTTCTAATCTCCAAGAAACTTTTGAAGACTGTAAACGACATATGGTTGCTTATGAAGACGAGAAAGTTATAACACATGTCAGTAATCTTAGAGAAGTAAAGCGTTTGAACGACGTGATTGAAATTTTTTATAGGATTCAATCTAAAATAAAGTCAAGGTTAATCATAGTTGGTGATGGACCTGATAGAG
This sequence comes from Psychroflexus salinarum, assembly GCF_042677225.1. NCBI lineage: Bacteria > Pseudomonadati > Bacteroidota > Flavobacteriia > Flavobacteriales > Flavobacteriaceae > Psychroflexus > Psychroflexus salinarum. The sequence goes on along the minus strand of NZ_JBHTIV010000006.1, from coordinate 198,322 downwards.
AAAAGGCTGCCAATTTAGCTAAAGATCTTAATATTAAAGATAAAGTTATATTTCTTGGTAAAAGCAATGAAATTGAACGTATTTTATGCTATTCAGATTTATTTCTTCTACCTTCAGAAAAGGAAAGTTTTGGACTTGCAGCACTTGAAGCTATGGCTCATAGAGTCCCAATTATTTCCTCAAATGCAGGAGGACTTCCTGAAGTAAATAAGCATGGTGTTTCGGGCTATTTAAGCAATGTTGGAGATGTGGAAGATATGGCTTTCAATGGAATAAAGATTTTATCTGAAGATAAGATTTTAGAAAGCTTCAAGAAAGGGGCTCGAGAAATAGCTGAAAAATTTGACGTCGAAAAGGTAGTTTGCCAGTATGAAAAACTATACAAGCAAATGATTTAAACACTTTAGTAGTTTACTCTGCAAATTTTTAATTCGAATAAATTTTAAGTTGAAATCAAAATATACCCCGAGGTTAATACATCGGGGTTTTTTAATTAATCTTGAACATTTCTGATATCAATTTTTTCAGACCTGAACTTATTCTTACCAAAATCCAAAGTGCGTATTGGAAATGGGATATTAATATTATGCTTGTTATAAGCAGCTTTAATTGCTAAAATAGCGTTATGTTGAGATTTATAAACATCGCCTTGGTTGGCAACATCTGCCCAAAATCTTAATTGGTAATTTATAGAGCTATCTCCAAATTCAGTATAATAGAATTGAATACTTTCTCCAGCCTGCTGGTCAAAAATTTCTTTAATGGCGTTTTCAGTAATTTCTTGGACCTTTGGCAAATCACTTTCATAACCAACACCACATTCTAAAATAATTCTACCTCTTGGTGTTCTGCTAAAATTTTTGAAAGGTGCATCAACAATTTTAGAGTTTGGAATGACAACTAAGTTATAATCTACAGTTTGTATAATGACGCTTCTCAGATTAATATCAACTACAAAACCTGCAAAGTCATTAGTTTCTATCCAATCGCCAATCTGAAGCTTTGGAATAAAACTAATAATGATCCCTGAAAAAGTATTGTGAAGTGTTCCTTGTAATGCAAATCCCACAGCCAAACCTAGTACACCGGCAGCACCAAGAATAGTAGTAAGGACAGAATTTAAATTTAATATACCTAAAGCTAAAAATATACCAAAAGAAATAATAACAACTCTGAAAACCTTTACTGAAACTGTTCTGATAGAATCTTGTGCAGTACTTTTTCTAAAAATTTTATCAACTAATCTACTTGCATATTTTGCAAAAATCACAAATAGAATGATGACTATTATGGCAATTAAGAAATTGGGTAGATTCATTACAATGGAATCTGCCCAATTATAAATTTTTGTTGTTAAGTCTGACCACGCTTTCTCTGTCGTCTCAACAATTTCATTTTCTTGCATCTATAAAATTATGAATGTTGTTTTTCTTCTGTTTTCATAATCCAGGCATCTAGCATCCAGCTTGTTTTTTCAAGCTCTCTTATATAAGCACCTACAAGGTCAATCGTACCTTCGTCTCCATTTTTATCTGCAACTTCAACTACTTTTCTCATTTGTAAAATAATTTTACCATGATCATCTAGAAGAGCGCTTACCATAGAATGGTCTTCAATATCTGAGGAGGCTTCTTTAAGATTTGAAATCTTTAAGTAGTCTGTAAAATTACTTTCTGGTTGAAAACGTAGTGTAAGAATGCGTTCTGCTATTTCATCAATTTTTAACTTTGCATCATTATACATATCTTCAAACTGGACATGTAAGTCAAAAAAGTTTTGCCCAATTATATTCCAATGAAAATTTCTTAGTTTTTGATAATATAAATGATAATCTGCAAGAAGAATATTGAGTTCTTTTACAGTGTTTTTTGTTTTAGATTTATCTAAATTTAAATAACTCATAAATTATAAATTTTTGATTTAGTTAAACTTCGGTTTATGCGTTTCTTTTGTCCGCTAGTTTCATATTCCAAGCATCTAGCATCCAACTTGTTTTTTCTAATTCTCTAATGTAAGCTCCAATCAAGTCTATAGTACCTTCGTCACCATTTTTATCTGCAACTTCTACTACATTTCTCATTTGATTAATGATTACTCCGTGATCGTGCAAAAGATCTTCTACCATTTCTACGTCGGTTCTTTCAGTAGTAGATTCTTTAACATTGGATAATTTTAAATAAGTAGAAAGATTGCTTTCCGGTTGAAATCTTAAGGTTAAAATGCGTTCAGCTATTTCATCAACTTTAAGCTTAGCATCGTCATACATTACTTCAAATTGTTCGTGCAAATCAAAGAAGTTGTGACCTATAATATTCCAATGATAGTTTCTTAATTTTTGATAGTACATATGATAATCTGCTAAGAGCACATTTAATTCTTTTACTGTGTCTTTAGTTTTAGATTTATCGAGGTTTAGGTAACTCATATTATTTTAATTGTAATTTGTTAAGCATTTTTTCTGAAACTTGACCTCCGGATTTTCCGTAGCCATCTACCAGCATTCCTTTATGACCATCTGATGTTGTGATGGCATATAATATAGAGCTATCTGCTGGATTTGATATCCCTTCAAATCTATAATAGTTATCTACTTCAAAATCATCTATTGGATATTTTTTACCTTTAGTTCTATTTTCTATTTGATCATCAAGTAAATTTAAGTCATCAACATAACCTTTATCTCTTAATGCATTCATTGTTTCGGATAATGTATCTTTTTTTTTCATGGCATCAATTTAATATAAATGTAAAGTTAAACACAGTATAAGTCAAAAAATCGATTTGGTTTAATCAATATTTAACTATTAGTTTTTCTTATTATTATTTTTTGTATAGTAGAATATGCCTAAAGGAAAACTTAGTAACAAAAAAATAAATTGGCGGGTTACAATACCATATATAGTAATGAGTGCGGCAATAACATAAATCCAAGTGAGTTTTGTAATCTTCATAGTTTTCTCTTTTAGATAAAATCTAATACTAGCAAAAAAAAACTCCTAAATAGGAGTTTTTCAAAGTTATTATCTGCTTATGATTCTTTATCGGCAGTTTTTTGAACTTCAATAACCAATTCATTTTTCTCTTTGTCAAAATCCATGTACATGGTGTCTCCTTCAACAATAGAAGAATTAATTATTTTTTCAGCTAAAGCATCTTCAATATACTTTTGAATGGCTCTATTAAGTGGTCTAGCACCATATTGTCTGTCAAAACCTTTTTCAGCAATAAAATCCTTGGCTGAATCACTTAATGAGAAATTATACCCGACATCTTTAATTCTTGAAAACAATCTTTCCAATTCAATGTTGATTATTTTTTTTATATCGTCTTTTTCTAAAGCATTAAAAATAATAACATCATCCACACGGTTTAGAAATTCAGGAGCAAAAGCTTTTTTCAAAGCGCCTTCAATTACCTTCTTGGTGTTATCATCTTCTTGCTGTTTTTGAGATTGAGTTCCAAAACCAACTCCAGTCCCAAAGTCTTTAAGTTTTCTAGCACCTACATTGGAGGTCATAATTATGATGGTATTTCTGAAATCGACCTTGCGTCCTAAACTATCAGTTAAATGCCCATCATCTAAAACTTGAAGCAACATATTGAATACATCTGGATGCGCTTTTTCAACTTCATCAAGTAAAATGACAGCATATGGCTTACGTCTTACTTTTTCAGTCAATTGCCCACCTTCTTCATATCCAACATATCCTGGAGGTGCACCGATCAACCTTGAAACAGCAAATTTCTCCATATATTCGCTCATGTCAAGACGAATCAAAGCCTCATCATTGTCAAATAATTCTCTGGCTAATACTTTGGCTAGCTGAGTTTTACCAACCCCTGTTTGACCTAAGAATATAAATGAACCAATTGGTCTGTTCGGATCTTTAAGTCCAGCTCGATTACGCTGAATAGCTTTCACTATTTTTGTTACAGCTTCACTTTGGCCAATCACTTTATTTTTAATAGTTTCAGGTAATTCAGCTAACTTATTACCTTCGGTTTTGGCAATTCTTTTCACGGGAATGCCAGTCATCATAGAAACCACATCAGCAATATGGTCTTCTGTTACTGTTTCTTTATTTTCTTTAGAATCTTTTTCCCATTCTTCCTGAGCTTGCTGCAAGTCATTTTCGATTCGTTTTTCATCATCTCTCAATTTTGCAGCTTCTTCATATTTCTGTTTTTTAACGACAGAATTTTTTTCTTCACGAATATCTTCAAGTTCTTTTTCAAGTTCTAAAATTCGTTTCGGGACATTGATGTTTGTGATGTGAACTCTACTACCAGCTTCATCCAAAGCATCTATTGCTTTGTCTGGAAGAAACCTATCGGTCATATACCTGTTGGTTAAAGTGACACAAGATTTTATAGCTTCTTTAGTATAAATAACATTATGATGATCTTCATACTTGTCCTTTATATTGTGAAGTATTTCTACTGTTTCGTCGATTGTAGTTGGTTCAACAATAATTTTTTGGAATCTTCGCTCTAAAGCACCATCTTTTTCAATATGTTGTCTGTACTCATCTAGAGTAGTAGCACCAATACATTGTATTTCTCCTCTTGCCAAAGCAGGTTTAAACATATTACTGGCATCTAAACTTCCAGTTGCTCCTCCAGCACCAACGATCGTATGAATTTCATCTATAAAAAGAATGATGTCGTCATTTTTTTCAAGTTCATTCATCACAGCTTTCATTCGCTCTTCAAACTGACCTCTATATTTGGTACCAGCGACAAGACTGGCAAGATCCAGAGTTACAAGTCGTTTGTCATATAGTATCCTGGAAACTTTACGTTGCACAATTCTTAAGGCTAAACCTTCAGCAATCGCACTTTTACCAACACCAGGTTCACCTATGAGGAGAGGATTGTTTTTCTTTCTTCTACTGAGAATTTGAGAAACCCTTTCAATTTCTTTTTCACGACCAACTACAGGATCTAGTTTTCCTTCCTGAGCCATTTCGGTGAGATCACGACCAAAATTATCCAAAACTGGTGTTTTAGATTTTTTAGCAGCTTTTCCTTTAGAGTTTCCAGCCCCTCCCAAAGATTCTCTTCCAGAATCGCCAGAACTTGTAGCATCATCAGAAAATGCATCCGAAGGTGTATCCAAATAATCACCATCTTGTGTGATCATGGCTTTGAACTCTTCTTTGACATTGTCATAATCTACTTTAAGCTTATTTAAAAGCTTGGTAGTAGGATCATTTTCATTTCTAAGTATACACAGTAATAGGTGTGCTGTATTTATAGAAGAACTTTGAAAAAGTTTTGCTTCTAAAAAGGTAGTTTTAAGTGCTCGTTCAGCTTGTCTTGTTAAATGAAGATTCTTTTTTTCTTGAGATATATCTGCATTAGTATGATCTGAAGGATTTAAGATTTCAACTTTTCTTCTCAACAGCTCTAAGTCAACATTCATTGCATCCAGAATATTGATTGCTTTTCCGCTACCATCACGAAGTAAACCAAGCATCAAATGCTCTGTTCCTATAAAGTCGTGACCAAGGCGTAAAGCTTCCTCTTTACTATATGCAATTACTTCTTTTACTTTTGGTGAGAAATTATCATCCATAGTCTTTAAATATTTATTAGACATTACTCAAAAATAATACCTTAATACTGATATACACCATCTCAATCGTGAAAATCTTATTAAATATGGTCTGCAAAAAAATGTTATAATAAGAGTTTAAGGATCTTTAAGGATTTGATAGGTTTTGTATATTTGCTAATTAGCAACTTATGTTGTTGGATAAAAATATTTTAAATATTAATTTAAATTGAATTAAATGGCGAACGGTGAACAGCTAATACCAATTAATATTGAAGATGAAATGAAAACAGCCTACATCGATTATTCGATGTCTGTTATTGTTTCTAGAGCACTTCCCGATGTAAGAGATGGCTTGAAACCTGTACATAGAAGAGTTCTTTTTGGATTGCAGGAACTCGGAATTTTTTCCAATAAATCACATAAAAAATCAGCCAGAATTGTCGGTGAAGTTTTAGGTAAATATCACCCTCACGGTGATACTTCTGTTTATGATGCGATGGTAAGAATGGCTCAGGAATGGAGTATGCGTTATCAACTCGTCGATGGTCAAGGTAACTTTGGTTCTGTAGATGGAGATAGCCCTGCGGCTATGAGGTATACAGAAGCAAGAATGAGAAAAATCAGCGAAGAAATGCTGGCTGATATTGACAAAGAAACGGTTGATTTTGCTTTAAACTTTGATGATACGTTAGAAGAACCTACTGTTCTTCCTACCCGTGTTCCAAATTTGTTGGTGAATGGAGCTAGTGGTATTGCTGTAGGTATGGCAACCAATATGCCTCCTCACAACTTAACTGAAGTTGTGGACGGTGTTAATGCTTACATCGATAATAGAGATATAGAGATTGAAGAACTCATGACCTACATAAAAGCTCCTGATTTCCCTACCGGTGGAATTATTTATGGATATGAAGGCGTGAAGGATGCCTTTATGACAGGTAGAGGACGAGTTGTCATGCGTGCTAAAGCTGAAATAGAAGAAGTTAAAGGGAAAGAATGTATTATAGTTACAGAAATTCCTTATCAAGTCAATAAAGCAGATATGATTAAGAAAACTGCTGATTTGGTCAATGATAAAAAAATTGAAGGTATTTCTCTTATTAGAGATGAATCTGATAGAAATGGTATGCGTATCGTTTATATTTTGAAAAAAGATGCATTACCCAATGTTGTTTTAAATACCTTATATAAACATACTGCTCTGCAATCTACTTTTAGTGTAAACAATATTGCATTAGTAAAAGGTAGGCCACAAATGCTTAACCTGAAAGATATCATCTACAATTTCGTAGAGCATAGACATGAGGTTGTTATCAGAAGAACTAAATATTTGCTTAGAAAAGCTGAAGAAAGAGCTCATATTCTTGAAGGTCTAATTATTGCTTCAGATAATATTGACGAAGTAATTGCTCTTATAAGAGGTTCTCAAAACGCTGAAGAAGCTAGAAATAAATTAATTGAACGTTTTCAACTCTCAGAAATACAAGCGAAAGCAATTGTTGAAATGCGTCTTAGACAGCTTACTGGTCTTGAGCAAGATAAATTAAGAACTGAGTATGATGAATTGATGAAAACCATCGAGGATTTAAAAGATATTCTTTCCAATGAGCCTCGCCGAATGGAAATTATCAAAGAAGAGCTTGCAGAAATTAGGGAAAAATATGGAGATGAACGCCGTTCCGAAATCAATATGGTTGGTGGAGATTTCAGTATGGAAGATATGATTCCAAATGAAAGTGTTGTTCTGACAATTTCTCACGCTGGCTACATTAAAAGAACACCTCTTAAAGAATATAAAACTCAGAATAGAGGAGGAGTTGGTCAAAAAGCATCGACGACTAGAGATGAAGATTTCTTAGAATATATATTCTCGGGTACAAATCATCAATACATTTTGTTCTTTACTCAAAAAGGAAAATGTTTCTGGATGCGCGTTTTTGAAATTCCAGAAGGAAGTAAAACCAGCAAAGGTAGAGCGATCCAAAACTTGATGAATCTAGATCCAGATGATAGAATAAATGCCTTCATTTTAGTTGAAAACCTCTCTGATGAAGATTATATCAACAATCATTATGTATTGATGGTGACCAAAAAAGGTCAAGTTAAAAAAACAGTATTAGAACAATATTCCAGACCAAGAGTTAACGGAATCAACGCTATATCTATTAAAGATGGCGATGAATTGCTTTCTGCAGTTTTAACTGACGGAGAAAATCAAGTCATGCTAGGATTGAGAAGTGGTAAAGCTTTGAGATTTGAAGAAAAACATATTCGACCAATGGGGCGTGGAGCCGCTGGTGTCAAGGGTGTAACCCTGGCTTCAGACAAAGATGAAGTCATTGGCATGATTTGTGTAAAAAATCCTCAAGATGAAACAGTTTTAGTCGTTTCAGAAAAAGGTTACGGTAAAAGAACCTTTATCGACGACCAAGATGGTGAACCAGTTTACAGAATTACCAATAGAGGTGGAAAAGGTGTGAAAACCATATCTATTTCAGAAAAAACTGGTGAGTTGGTTGCTCTTAAAACGGTGCAAGACGATGATGATTTAATGATTATCAAAAAATCTGGAGTCGCCATTAGAATGTCAGTATCTGATATAAGAACTATGGGAAGGTCAACTCAGGGTGTAAGATTGATTTCTCTAAAAGGAGATGATGAAATTGCTGCCGTAGCCAAAATCGTTAACGAAGACGATGATGAAGTTAACACTGACTTGTCTGAATCTACTGACGAAACAACAACTGAATAATATTAATAATTAACTTTAAATAAATAAAACAGAACATGAAAAAGTCAATTTTAGCAATAGCTTTATTAGGTATAACAAGCTTAGGATTTTCTCAAAGAGGTGAAATTCGAGATGCTGAAGATGCTATTGAAGATAAGAATTTTGAATTAGCTTTAACAGAATTAAATAAAGCTAAACCACAGCTTGAAGATGAGAAGGACAAGTGGTTAATCCGCTATCATCTAGCAAAAGCCAAAACACATGGTAATATGGCGTCAAGCCAATCTGGTGATGAGATGATGAAAAATATCAACACTTCATTGGAATCTATTGATGAAGTTTTAGAATTAGAAAGCGATAATGAAGAGGCTTTAAATTACCAGGCTCAATTAAGACAAAATATGGTACAAACTGCTATAGATGGTCAAAACGAAGGTGATTTTAATACAGCCCAGGATTTACTGTACAAAACTTATCAAATGAATAATAATGATACAGTTATGTTATACTATGCTGCTTCAGCTGCTGTTAATGGTAAAATTTACGATAAAGCTTTAGATTACTATGGAGAGCTTTTAGATCTTGGATTTGACGGTTCGACTACACAGTATGTGGCTAAAAATAAAGAAACAGGCGAAGTTGAAATTTTTGAATCAAAAAACATGCGTGATATCGCAGTAAAAACAGATGAATTTGTAGAACCTTCTGTACAAAGAACTCCTAGATTAACTGGTGAAATTGCAAAAAATGTTTCTTTGATTTATATACAACAAGATAAGCCAGAAGAAGCACTTGTTGCAATTAAAAGAGCTAAAGAAGAAAATCCAGACGATATAAGTGTAATGCAAGCGGAAGCAGATCTTTACTATAGAATTGGAAAAATAGATAAGTATAACGAGGTGATGAAAGAGGTTGTATTAAAAGATCCCGAAAATCCTTCTTTATATTATAACCTTGGTGTTGCTTCTGAGCAACTTGGAGATAAAGACTCTGCAAAAGACTATTATAAGAAAGCGATTGAACTTGATCCAGAAATGGTTAATGCTTATATTAATTTAGCTGCTTTAACTTTAAGTGAGGAACGAACTATCGTTGAAGAAATGAATAAACTTGGAAATTCTAGAGCAGATAATAAAAAGTATCAAGAACTTAATGAGAAGAAAAAACAATACTATATAGAAGCTTTGCCATACTTAGAAAAAGCAAATGAATTAGACCCTGATAATATGGATGCAATGCAAACAAGACTTAACATTTATTATCAACTGGGTAAAGATGAGCAAGCTAAAGAGCTTCAAGAAAAAATTAATTCGATGAGAGAATAATTTTTTACTCTGATTTTATACACCAAAAAAAAGCCGAAACTTAAGTTTCGGCTTTTTTTATTTTGTCAATTTTTCTTTAGCTATCTAGATGTCATTTTTTCCTTCTTTTTTTGAAGCTGCCTTGTGATGTCATCTACCGTATTAGTAATTGCCATTTCAAAACTTTTTTCATTTGAGGAAGCAAAAACATTTTGTCCAGGTGCGCTTAATTTGATTTCACATATCATTCCAGTTTCAGGACTAGATGTGTTTTCAGTTTTAAAAAATACTTCACCTCTTACTATCCAATCATATCTGTTTTCAAGTTTATTTAATTTTTTACTAACCAATTCTTCTAGTCTCTCACTTGCGGTTACATGTACGTAGTTGAAATTAATGTCCATAATTTAAAATTTTAAAGTTGTCTATTTATTTATGATTACTAAGACCCTGCTACTTTGCTTTGCCTTTAGTAATACTTAATTTATAAATTTAGTAAATTCTAGTTACTGATATAATTTTTTTTAAAACTTTAATTGTTAGCTCTGATATTTATCATTTAACTTTCAATTCAATCTTATCGTTTGTTAAGGATTAAAATAGAATTATCTATAGTATTTTTGATTATTCTTAAAAGTATAATGCGGAAATCAAAATTCAATACCTTAGCTGATTCCATTGAAGGACATGTTCAGATAGATAGCCTTCATACTTCTATTTACGCTACAGATGCATCAGTTTACAGGGAAATCCCTTTAGCAGTAATTTACCCTAAAAATAATTCAGATTTAAAAAAGATTCTTGAATTTTCAATGGTGCATAAATTATCTATTACTCCACGTGCTGCAGGCACATCTCTAGCTGGACAATGTGTTACAGATGGAATAGTTTTAGATTTAAGTAAGCATTTTATCAATCAATTTAATCTTGAAGTTTCACATAAAACCATTCGTTTGGAACCTGGGGTTGTGAGAGATCTTTTGAATAAAGATATAAAATCAGATAATCTATTTTTTGGACCAAACACTTCGACGAGTAACCGCTGTAACATCGGTGGTATGTTTGGAAACAACTCTTCGGGGACAACCTCTATTAAATACGGAGTTACCAGAGATAAAATTATCTCTTCTAAAGGTTTTCTCCCTGATGGTAGTTTTATTGAGGTGAAACCAATTACAAAAAAAGAATTTCAGGAAAAATTAAAATTAAATTCCCTTGAAGGTGATATTTATAAGTATTTCAATAATCTTTTTCAAAGAAAAGATATTGAATTGCTTCTAGAGAAAGGGTTCCCGAAATCATCAATTCACAGGCGAAATACTGGCTATGCCATAGACGAGCTTTATAACACATCTTTTTTTAAAAAAGAATCCAATAAATATTTCAATTTAAATAAGCTTCTATGTGGTAGTGAAGGTACTTTATATATAACTACAGAATTAGAACTAGAACTTGACAATTCACCACCGAGTCACTCTGCGCTTGTGGCAGCACATTTTTTTAGTATTTCAGATTGTCTCGAATCTGTGAAAACTTCGATGAAGCACAATTTATATACTTGTGAAATGATGGATAAAACCATCCTAGATTGTACTAAAAACAGTATAAAATATAAAGGTCATAGATTTTTTATTGAGAAAGATCCCGAGGCTATATTAATGCTTGAACTGAGATCAAACTCTCTTGAAGACCTTACCGAGCAATTAAAAAGTCTTCTGCATGATTTGGAATTTTCTACCGAGGCTTATGCAACGCCTATATTAAAAGATGGAGAAATCGATTTAGCTGTAGAATTGAGAAAAGCAGGTTTGGGGCTTCTTGGTAATCTTAAAGGAGATGAAAAAGCTGTCGCTTGTATTGAAGACACTTCTGTCACCATTCAAGATTTACCCCACTATATTTCTGATTTCACCAAGATTATGAAATCTTACAATCAGAAAGCAGTTTATTACGCACATGCAGGGGCAGGCGAGATTCACTTAAGACCAATTTTAAATCTTAAAACATCTAAAGGTGTAGATGATTTTAAAAATATCTCTAAAGACGTTGCAAAACTTGTTAAAAATTATGGAGGAGCTTTAAGTGGAGAACATGGTGATGGGAGAGTAAGAGCTCCTTTTACTGAAACTGTTGTTGGTGAAGAATGTTATTCCATTTTTCAAGACATCAAATTCCTATTTGATCCATATAATCTTTTCAATCCTGGTAAAATTGTTAATCCTAAAGCAATTGATACAGATCTAAGATACGAGATTGATAGGCGAGAGCCGGAGATTTCTACGAAAATGGATTTTTCTGAAAATCTTGGAATTTTAAGAGCTGCAGAACAATGTAATGGTAGCGGTGACTGTAGAAAATCTCATGAATTTGAAGGAGGTATGTGTCCAAGTTATCAGGCTACTAAAAATGAAAAAGATACGACAAGGGCAAGAGCAAATTTGCTAAGAGAAGTTTTAACTCAAAATCACCTTGAAAAAAATGCGTTTGATAATGAAAACCTAAAAGAGGTTTTCGATTTATGTGTAAGTTGTAAAGCTTGTAAAAATGAGTGTCCTAGTAATGTAGATGTAGGAGCTTTTAAAACAGAATTTCTTTATCAGTATCAAAAAGCAAATGGTATACAGTTAAAAACTAAGATTTTCGCAAAGAATAACTCAATTAATAAGCTCATATCTCCACTAGCACCAGTTTATAATTGGTTGAATTCGAACACCCTAACTTCCAGTTTAGTCAAGAAAACAATAGGTATTGCTGAAGAGCGTAGCCTCCCAAAGTTAAGCTCACATTCATTAAAACAAAAAATTAAAAGTGGTAGAATTTCTTTAAAGTATAGAATAGAAAGAAAGAAGACCGTTTACTTATTTATAGATGAATTTACCAATTATTTAGATGTAAACATAGGTGTTGATGCAATCGAACTGCTTACAAAGCTTGGCTATGAAGTCAAAACACTCAATAACGAAGAGAGTGGAAGGGCTTATTTTTCAAAAGGATTACTCGATGAAGCTCAGAGATTTGTAGACAAAAATATCGAGGTTTTTAAAACTGTTATTTCTAAAGAAATTCCACTGTTAGGAATTGAACCTTCTTCCGTTTTAAGCTTTAGAGATGAATACATAAAGCTGGCTTCAGATAAGAAATCTGCGGAAAATCTGTCAAAGCATGTTTTTCTAATAGAAGAATTTCTGGATTCTGAAATTCAAGCAGGAAATCTGACATCAGATCAATTTTCAGAAGAAACTAAAGAAATTAAAATTCATAACCATTGCTATCAAAAAGCTCTTTCCAGCCAGATTCATACATTTAATTTGATGAATCTGCCAAGAAACTTCAAGGTCACCTTGATCCCTTCTGGGTGTTGTGGTATGGCTGGTAGTTTTGGCTATGAGGAGGAACATTACGAGGTAAGTCAAGCCATTGGTGAGCTTGTATTGTTCCCAGCTGTGAGAAAATCAAATGCAATAATTTGTGCTAATGGAACAAGTTGCAGGCATCAAATTAAAGATGGAACCGAAAAAGAAGCATTGCATCCTGTTTCGATTCTCAATAAGTATGTTTTATAAATTTGTACTTAAACTATAACTCATAAGATTCTGAGTTGATGTCGTATTTACATCAGAGATTTCAGTATTTAATTGTTCAGGAATATCTTCAAAAATGATTTCAGTATCGGCTTTGCTGTATATCAATCCAATGTCTTTAGCGTAATAATTGGTTATTTTAATAATGTCTTGTTTTTGAAGTATTGAAAAATTTGAAATTACTAAAAAGACACTTGCAGAAAGTGAGATATTGATTTCAGAAACAAAAATATCTTCGTAAGTCACATCGTTTATAACTTCAGAAATTAAAAATCCTTTATGGGTTGAGTTTATTTCATATTCAAAATCCACAGGGAATCCATTAATATTTTGTTGGAGTTCTCCAGCATTAGAAAACATGACGTCTCCCTGAGATAAATTGGCGTCGTAAAGAATAATGTCATCAAGTGGAAATTCAAAGTTTTGAAGATTATTATCAAGTGCTAAGCTTAGATTCCCATCGTAGATTATTTTTTGATTACCATTTTGTTTGTAAACTTCACCTGAGGCAAGTACACTCGTAAATAGTCCGGGTTGAGAGTTCACGATTTGAGTAAAACTAAACCTATTCCCATCTTGATTATTAATTGTCAAGGTTTCGGTTCCTTGGGAATTTTCAGTATTTGAATATGACTGGTTACTGTATGTCCACGAGTTTTCAATTTCTAAAGGAAAATAATTGACATCTGAAACCAAAGAAGAGTCATCTTCTTCAGAACAAGATAGGGTCGCTAAAATAAAAACAGCTAGTAAAAGAATTTTTTTCATAACAAAAGATATTATGCAAATAACGGCTTTTATCCGCTTTTCATATTCTTGTTTGAAAAAATTGTAAGTGCGCTTATCAAATTGACAGGTTTATTGTGATCATTATTACTTGTTTTAGATTTAAACTTACTGTAATAAAACAATTTCCAACGTTTATTATGATATTCTAAAGCTGTGAGGTTTTCAACCCAGTCTCCAGAGTTTAAATATAGACAAGTGCCATTTTTATTGACCTTTCGTGAGACTTGAGGTTTATGGATGTGGCCGCATATGACATAATGATAGCCGTTTTCAATTGCTAAATCGGTAGCTGTTTTCTCAAAATCGTCAATGAATTTTACCGCCTTTTTCACCGAGTTTTTAATCTTTTTTGATAGCGAATATTTTTCACGACCAATTTTCAATAGTAAAAAATTAAGAAACCTATTGCTTAAAATTAGTATATTGTAGCCCCATCCACCAAGTTTTGCTATCCATTTTGCATTTTGAACTGAAATATCAAAAACATCACCATGGAAAAACCAAGCTTTTTTGCCATCTAAATCTAGAATTAATTTGTCCAGTAATTTAATGTTCCCTATTTCAAAATCGCTGAGTTTTCTCAACATCTCATCATGATTTCCTGTTATATACACTATTTCAGTTCCAGACATAGAAAATTCAATCAGTTTTTTAATCACCGTCAAATGTGTTTTAGGAAAATAGTTTTTTCTGAATTGCCATATATCAATGATATCTCCATTAAGTATTATTTTTTTTGGTTCAATGGAGTCAAGATAGTTTAAAAGCTCTTGTGAATGACAACCAAAAGTTCCTAAGTGGATATCTGATAGAACAACTAAGTCAATTTTTCTTTTCAAAATGCATGGTTTTTATCAAAGTAACTCAGTTATTGACTTTTTGCTGTAAATCTAAGATTATGAAAGTTTAAGCCATAGGTTATGAATTCAACAGATTACTTAACTATAATTTTTACTTTATTTCTTTTAATTGCTATTTTTATTGAGTAATCTAATTTGATAACTTTTTGATTATTGCTTAAAACAATTACATTTGTTCAAAACATCTCATGGCATCAAATAGCTTCGGAAATTTTTTAAAACTCACTACTTACGGTGAATCTCATGGAGTTTCTATCGGAGGTATTCTTGATGGAGTCCCATCTGGAATACATCTAGATTTAGAGAAAATTCAAATTGAATTGGATAGAAGAAAGCCAGGACAATCTTCTATCGTTACACAAAGGAAAGAATCTGATATTGTACATTTCAAATCTGGCATTTTTGAAGGTTTAACTACAGGATTACCCATAGGTTTTGAAATACATAATACAGATAACAAGTCTAAGGATTACGGTCATATAAAAGATGTCTTTAGACCAAATCATGCTGATTATACTTACGATCAAAAATATGGACAGAGAGATTATAGAGGCGGAGGAAGGTCTAGTGCTAGAGAAACTGCATCCTGGGTTGTGGCAGGGGCAATAGCAAAACAAATATTAAAAGATGTAAGGTTTACAGCATATACTCATTCTGTTGGATCTCTTGAATTAACTGACGAAGATTCCATAGATTTTGATGTTATCGAAAAAAATCCTGTTAGATGTCCCAACCCAAAGGTTGCATCTCAAATGGAAGATTATATCAAAAAAATCAGAAAAGAAGGAGATACCATTGGTGGTATAGTGAAGTGTGTTATTTCAAATGCTCCAAAAAATCTTGGAGATCCTATTTTTGAAAAACTCCATGCAAATCTTGGTAAAGCTATGATGACAATTAATGCAGTAAAAGGATTTGATTATGGATCTGGTTTTGACGGTATTTCAATGAAAGGTAGCGAGCATAACGATCTGTTCAATACAGATGGAACTACCAAAACAAACCATAGTGGTGGCATTCAAGGTGGAATTTCAAACGGTATGGATATAAATTTCAGAGTAGCTTTTAAGCCTGTAGCAACATTGATGCAAAAACAACAAACTATAAATAAAAATTCTGAAGAAGTTGAAATGCAAGGCAAAGGAAGACACGATCCATGTGTTGTTCCCAGAGCAATTCCTGTCGTTGAAGCTATGGCTGCTTTAGTTTTAGCAGATGCTTATTTACTCAATAAACCCCTTAATTAACAAGAATGAAAAAATTAGAACTACACTGGCAGATTCTTATTGGAATGGGCCTAGGAATTTTATTTGCTTTTATATTATCAACCTTTGAATGGGGAAGTGGTTTTATCACAGATTGGATTAAACCCTTTGGAACAATTTTTATAAATGCTTTAAAGCTGATTGCAGTTCCTTTGATATTAGCTTCACTAATAAAAGGAGTTTCAGATTTGAAGGATATTTCAAGTCTTTCTCAAATGGGCTTAAGAACCATTTTAACCTACCTGACGACAACTGTAATTGCTGTTTCTATTGGACTCATAATTGTTAATGTTTTTGAGCCCGGGAAAAGTATAGAAAGTGATACGAGAGAAGAACTTGTCGAAAGTTACGGTGGTGATGCTGAAATAACTCGTCAAAATGCTCAAAAACAGAAGGAATCAGGTCCTTTGCAAGCACTCGAAGACTTGGTGCCAGATAATATTTTTGGGGCAGCATCCAGTAATGCAAATATGCTTCAAGTAATTTTCTTTGCTATATTTTTTGGTATCGGAATGATTTTAATCCCCGAAAAGAAGTCAAAACCTATAAAGGAGTTTTTTGATTCTCTCAATGAAGTCATATTAAAGATGATAGATCTTATTATGCTTGCTGCTCCTTACGGCGTTTTTGCATTATTAGCTGCATTAGTAGTTGAAGCCCCTAGTACAGATTTATTTATCGCTTTAGCTTATTATGCACTTTGTGTAGTTGGCGGATTGTTACTAATGATTGGTATTTACGCATTGATTGTTGGAATATTCACTAAAAAATCTCCTCGATTTTTTCTCAATGGAATTTCACCTGCACAGTTATTAGCTTTTTCGACAAGTTCTAGTGCAGCAACTTTACCAGTAACTATGGAACGGGTAGAAGAACACTTGGGTGTTGATCGTCAGGTATCAAGTTTTGTTTTGCCCATTGGAGCAACAATAAATATGGATGGAACAAGTCTTTACCAAGCAGTTGCTGCAGTTTTTATAGCTCAAGCTTTTGGCATGGATTTAAGTTTTGCAGCACAATTGGGAATTATTGCCACAGCAACTTTAGCATCAATAGGTTCTGCAGCAGTTCCAGGAGCTGGAATGGTTATGCTAGTCATCGTACTTGGACAAGCTGGTATTCCAGAAGCTGGATTAGCACTTATATTCGCTGTCGACAGACCCCTAGATATGTTAAGAACTAGTGTAAACGTTACTGGTGATGCAGCAGTATCTATGCTAGTGGCAAAATCACAAAATAAACTGGGAGATCCGGAAGTTAAAAATTGGGATGATAAATATAAGAAAGAGGATTTTGATAGTTAATCAATTGATTTGATCGAAATTTAAACAAAAAAAGCAGCTTTAAAAGCCGCTTTTTTTGTTTAGAAAACTAAGGTTTATTTAAAATAACTAAAGTTCTCACCATCTTTAATTTCTAATAAAGAATTGTAAATCAGTTTTATAACATTTTCAACATCTTCTTCATGTACCATTTCTACTGTGGTGTGCATATATCTTAATGGCAAAGAAATTAATGCGGATGCAACACCGCCATTGCTATAAGCAAAAGCATCAGTATCCGTTCCAGTCATTCTACTTGCCGCTAAGCGCTGAAAAGGGATTTTATGTTTTTCTGCAGTATCTATAAGCAACTCACGCAATTTATTTTGTACTGCTGGTGCATAGCTAATGACAGGACCTGCTCCAATTTCAGTCATACCTTCTTTCTTTTTATCAATCATTGGAGTTGTGGTATCATGACAGACATCAGTTACAATCGCTACATTTGGTTTGATGGTATTGCTTATCATTTCTGCTCCACGTAATCCTATTTCTTCCTGAACAGAATTTGTGATATAGAGTCCGAAAGGTAAATCCACCTTGTTTTCTTTCAGCATTCTAGCTACTTCAGCAATCATAAAGCCGCCCATTCTGTTATCTAATCCTCTACAAACAAATTTGTTTTTATTCAATATGAAAAACTCATCTGGATAGGTAATGACGCAGCCTACATGAACTCCTAGTTTTTCAACTTCTTCTTTATTTGAACAACCAACGTCGATGCATATATTTTCAATTTTTGGAGTCTCTTCTTTAGCTTTATCTCGTGTGTGAATCGCTGGCCAGCCAAAAACACCTTTTACAATTCCATTTTTAGTATGAATGTTTACACGTTTGGAAGTCGCTATTTGATGGTCACTACCACCGTTTCTAATGACGTAAATTAATCCATCATCGGTGATATAATTAACATACCAAGATATCTCATCAGCATGACCTTCTATTACTACTTTAAAATCTGCATCAGGATTAATCACTCCAACAGCACTCCCATAGGTGTCAGTAATAAATTCATCCACATAAGGTTTTAAATAGTCCATCCATAATTTTTGGCCTTCCCATTCATATCCTGTTGGAGCAGCATTATTTAAATATTTTTCTAAAAATTTAAGCGAATTATCGTTCATATCTATATGTTTTGTTGCGCTAATTTAATAAAGTATTGAGATATAGTTAGAAACGAATTCTTAATTTTGGAATGATTTTAGCTCATATTACATTAAATAAAATTATCGTGAAAATTAGTGCTTGTTTTTGCTTGTTTATGGTTTTATCTGTAAACGCTCAAGACTATAATTACAAAGAAATATCAACTGTTCCTATTCAGGAACAGAAAAAATATATTATTATAAGTAAAGACACTTCATACGTAAGTGAAGTCGAACTCGATGAAGTTATCATCTATCCAAAACTCAAGTTTAAAAACAGAGATGATTTTAGGAGCTACCTTATTCTAAAACGTAAAACGAAAAAAGTTTGGCCCTACGCCAAATTAGCCTCCGAGAGATTTCAGGTTTTGAATCAAAGGCTCGAAAGCATTGAGTCTAAAAACGATAAACGAAGATATACAAAGGTAATTCAACGATATGTTGAAGACGAATTCACTGAAGAATTAAAAAAATTGACTAAGACTGAAGGACAAATTTTAGTTAAATTAATTCATCGTCAAACTGGTGAGACAACTTTTGATTTGGTGAAAGATCTAAGATCTGGTTGGAGAGCTTTCTGGTATAATACAACTGCAAACTTTTTTAATATCTCACTTAAAGAAGAATATAATCCATCAGAAATTAAAGAAGACTTTTATATTGAAGATATTTTGCAAAGAGAATTTCAATCTGGTGGTTTAGAAAATTTAGCACCTAAAATAGATATTAAGCATTTAGAGCTCATGAGTAAATGGCAAAAAGATTCTACCATTTCATATCCACCTTCAGCAGGATCTTTTAGGAGACATTAATGCTAATTAAATCTGAAATAGTATTAGCATTCATTATAAATCCTTCAGTATCTAAGTTTATATCTTGTCTTTAAGCAATATATTTTATTGATTATAAATCATTTCATGATTACATTATAATCTTTCAAGATATGCTGAAACTCTTGCTTATCAAATTCAAAATTTGAGAAAATTTCATCGTGTTTTGTTCTATTCTCCATTCGCTTTATGTTTTTTATAAAGCGTCTATAATCATCTTCAGAGCTTAGCTCTAAGCCTGGTACTTCTATAGATTTGCCACTTTCATCTTTAGCAACCATCGTAAAATAAGAAGAATTACAATGTTTTATACTCCCATCCTGTATGTGCTCGGCTTCTACTCGTACACCTACTACCATTGAGGTTCTCCCTACATAGTTAACAGTAGATTTTAAAGTCAAAAGTTCTCCAACCTCAACTGGATTCAAAAAGTCAACACGATCTACACTTGCAGTAACGCAGTAATTTTCGGAATGTTTGGAAGCGCAGGCAAAAGCGACCTGGTCAAGAAGTGATAAAATAAAACCTCCGTGAATCTTGCCTCCGAAGTTGGAATGGGAGGGAAGCATTAATTGACTGAGAATAACAGCAGACTCTGAACTATGTTTAAATTTTTTGGTCATTGGTTTGATTTTATTTATTTATAACCCATTTTGAATCAATTGTTTTTTTGGAAGTGACCCCGAAATCTTTTAGGGCTTCTACATCTTTTATAAGGTTTTGTTGGCCTGTCAACTTTTTCATAGCTTGGTCGTATGTAGATTTTGTAGAGTCTATTCTGTTTCCTACAGCATCCAATCCTTCAATTAAATTCACGAATTTATCATATAAATCTCCAGCATGTTTAGCTATTTCTAGCGCATTCTGCTGCTGCTTTTCATTACTCCAAACCATATCAACAGTTCTTAGGGTAGATAATAAAGTTGTAGGACTTACCATTAAAATATTATCCTGAAAAGCAGAATAGAAAAAATTAGAGTTTTCGCTCTGGGCCAAAAACAAGGCGGGTTCAACAGGAATAAACATCAGTATGAAATCAGGTGAAGAACCACCACCTAACAATTCGTAGCGTTTTTCTTTTAAATCTTTGAGGTGAGTTTCCAAAGACTTGACATGTGCCTTCAGATAAGCCTGTTTTTCCTTTTCATTTTCTGTATTTATATAATTCTCATAAGACTTCAAGCTCACTTTAGAATCGATAACCATGAGCTTTTCGTTAGGTAAATATACTACGACATCTGGTAGCTTACTCACACCATTTTCATCTTTGTAATGTTTCTGTATATCATATTCCCTGCCTTTTACTAAGCCAGATTTTTGTAATACCTTTTCCAGAATCATCTCACCCCAATTGCCCTGAGTTTTATTATCACCTTTCAAAGCTTTGGTCAAATTATTAGCTTCTTCAGAAATTCTCAAATTCTGTTCATTCAAATGTTTCAACTGTTCTCCCAATTGGGAATGTCCCTTCAAAAAATCAGTATTTGTTTTTTCGATTTTGGTTTCAAAAGAATTGAGCCTTTCTTTTAATGGTTCTAAAATGTGAGAGATGTTTTTCTTGTTTTCCAGAGTAAATTTTTCAGATTTCTGCTCCAAAATTCGCTGAGCTAAGTTTTCGAACTCTTCTCCAAATTTCTTCTGTAAGGCTTGCATTTCGGTCTTTTGCTCAGCCCATTGTCTTTGTAACCCTACGAGTTCGGTTTCTTTCTGGGTCAATTTATTCTGAATTTGATAACGTTCATTTACCTCAGATTTCAATTCAGCTTGAAGCTTCTCGTTAGCTTTCATGTAGTCGTCTTTGGTTTTTCCCTCTCGCTGAAGGGATTCAGCGTAAAGATTTTCGAAATGAGAAGAGGTAGTTTTCCATTTGGAAATGGTAGAACCGTCTATAAGCTTAGCGATAATAAATCCCAAAACTGAAGCGGTGATACCTATTAGGATTAAACTTGAAATTTCCATGAAAGAGATTTTTTCAAATATAGAAAAGGAATAGTTAGAAAAAATAAATTAAGATGAACACTACTTTGTTTTTTTAACTTTAGAAAGGTCTAAAAGATTAAAAGGATTGATTCCTAAACCTTCAACATCCTTTGACCTAAATCTTACAACTTCATCATAGTAAAGCGGTATCACTGGCGCTTCCTCAATAAGTAGAGAATCCATTTGTGAATAGAGCTCATACCTCAAGGAATCTTCAGTAATGCTTAAGGCTTCCTCATAGAGTTCATCAAAAGGTTCATTTTTGAAATGCGTATAATTGGGCCCGTTGGGAGAGAAATTCTCGCTGTAAAACAAAGACAGATAATTGATCGCATCGGGATAGTCGGCAATCCAACTCGCTCTAAAATTATTTAACTGACCCGCTGAACGTTTTTGTCGAATCGTAGAAGGTGGCATGACGTCAATTTCTACTTGAACACCAATTCTTTGAACTTCCTTCTGAATAAACTCAACCAAGTCTATATAAGACGGATTTGTACTGATAATAAGTTTTGGGAATCTAATACCTGTTTCTTCTTTAAACTTTTGAATTAGTTGTCTGGCTTTTTCTGGCTGATAGGTAAAACCTTGAATTCTTGCTCGTCCCGAAAGTCCTTCAGGGATAAAACCTTTATGAGCAGGAATACCAATGTTATTCCTTAAGTATTTTATCATTTTATCTCGATCAAAAGCATAATTGATTGCTCTGCGAAAGGCTTTGGATTTCATTTCTTTAGAGTCAGAATCTAAATAAAAACCAAGGTATTCTGTATTGAGGTACGGACTTTTTTCCATAGCAATATCACTTTTAAACTTTGAATTGAGTTCACCACTCTCAGTGATGAGTTCATCCTTGTAGGAGGGATCTAAACCACTTAGAAAATCTAATTTTCCTTGTACAAAAGCTAAAAACTCACTTTGTTTATCTGGTAAAAAAGTAATAGCTACAGCTTCAAGATAAGGCAATGAATCGCCTTCAGTATCAGTTTTGAAATAAAGATTATTTTTTCTTAAAACTAGTTTTTCTCCAATCTCCCAGCGCTTAAACTTAAATGGACCTGTCCCTATTGGCGAAGTTTGAAAATCCAATTGATCTATTTCAACAGGAAGAACGGAACAGAATTTTGATGTCAGTAATCCTAAAAATGCTGGAAATTTTTGTTTCAATTCAATTTCAACAATAGAATCATTGATAGCTTCAATTCTTTTCACATCAGACATCACCCAGCTTCCTGGTGATGCTACCTTGGGATCGGTTAAGCGTTTTAGACTGTACTCAACATCCAAAGCAACAACTTGTCGAGTAGAATCTTTACCAAAAATGCTGTGTTTGTGGAATAAAATATTGTCTCTCAATTCGAATGTATAAATCAAGCCATCTTCAGAAATGGACCAGGTTTCAGCAAGATCACCTTCGACAGCTAAATTTTCATCAAGTTTCACCAAAGTATTGTAGAGCTGATGAGCTGGCCAGATGTTACGTTGGTCCTTCGCAAATGCTGGATCTAGAGAGGTAATATTAGCATGTTCATTATATCTGAAGACCAAGTGATCGCGATCTTTGGTTTTAGAATCCGAGCATGAAGCTAACGCTATTAAAATCAGTAGAAAAAATAAAGATGGAATAGAGTAGGAGTTCAATTTTCGGGAATAAATTTTAGTTGGTATCTTTGCAAACAATTGCGAATATAGAGGTTTCTTCTGAATTTGTTTTCGTTAAGAAAAATCTTCCAAAACTAAATTATGTCCACACCCAAAGTTGCATTTTATACCTTAGGCTGTAAGTTGAATTTTTCTGAAACTTCTACTATAGCTAGGAATTTTCAAGATGAAGGTTACGAGCGTGTCGAATTTGAAAGCGATCCAGATGTTGTGGTAATCAATACCTGTAGCGTCACAGAAAATGCTGATAAACGTTTTAAAACCATCGTCAAGCAAGCTCAAAAATCAAATCCGGATGCATTCATTATAGGAATTGGTTGTTATGCACAACTGAAACCAGAAGAACTGGCAAATGTGAACGGTGTTGATTTGGTGTTAGGAGCAACCGAAAAATTCAAAGTCACAGATTACATTACAGATTTGACCAAAAACGATTTTGGTGAAGTGCATTCTTGTGAAATAGATGAAGCCGATTTCTATGTAGGTTCTTATTCTATAGGAGACAGGACGCGAGCTTTTCTAAAAGTTCAAGACGGTTGTGATTACAAATGTACCTATTGCACAATTCCGTTGGCACGAGGCATTTCAAGATCAGATAAGCTAGAAAATGTCCTTAAAAATGCAAAAGAAATTTCTGAGCAAGGGATCAAAGAAATAGTGTTAACGGGTGTGAATATTGGTGATTACGGTAAAGGTGAATTTGGTAATAAAAAGCATGAACATACATTTCTTGACCTTGTAAAATCACTTGACTATGTGGAAGGCATTGACAGAGTTAGAATTTCTTCTATCGAACCGAATTTACTAAAAGACGAAACCATAGATTTTGTAGCCAATAGCAATTGTTTTGTCCCACACTTTCATATTCCCTTACAAAGTGGGAGCAATCAGCTTTTGAAAAAAATGCGTAGACGTTATATGAGAGAACTCTACGTAGATCGTGTTGAAAGTATAAAAAGTAAAATGCCAGACGCCTGCATTGGCGTAGATGTTATAGTTGGTTTTCCAGGTGAAACGGATGAATTGTTTTTGGAAACCTTCAATTTTTTAAACGAACTGGATATTTCTTATTTGCATGTGTTTACCTTTTCAGAAAGAGATAACACACCAGCTGCAGAGATGGAAGATGTAGTGCCTTTAAAAGTAAGAAAGAAACGGAGTAAGATGCTGAGAGGGCTGTCTGCTAAAAAAAGACGAGCTTTCTATGAAAGTCAGTTAGAATCCACACATGAAGTCTTGTTCGAAGGCGAAAATAAATCTGGATATATTCATGGTTTTACAGAAAACTACGTGAAAGTAAAAAGCTTTTGGAATCCTGAATTAGTAAATACTAAACATCAAGTTATGCTAAATGAAATTGATGAAGATGGACTGGTGAAAGTTGATTTTGTAAACGAAGTTATACCTGCAGAATAATTTATATAATTTATTAGATTTCGAACCCTATATATCAAGTCTAAATAAAACGCTAAAGTTGAAATAAAGCCTTTTGACTAGTGTTTCATTCCTTATTTTTATAAACTGGTTATAGAATCAATTTAAAATAAACTGAATACTAATAAAATTAATATTTCGATTATGGCACATTTAAGATTAGGAGATACAGCTCCAGATTTTACTGCAGAAACCACAGAAGGTAAAATTTCATTTCACGATTGGTTGGGAGAAAGCTGGGGGATTATTTATTCTCATCCTGCAGACTTTACACCGGTGTGTACTACAGAATTAGGTAGAACCGCTCAGTTAAAAGATGAATTTGACAAAAGACATGTAAAAGTTATTGCCTTAAGTGTTGACCCAGTAAAAGATCACCACGAGTGGATAAAAGACATAAACGAAACTCAGAATACAACAGTCAATTTTCCAATAATAGCAGATGAGGATAAAAAAGTTGCAGAATTATATGATATGATTCACCCTAATACATCCGAAAAAGCTACAGTGCGTTCTGTATTTGTGATTGGACCTGATAAAAAAATCAAATTGACCTTGACTTATCCACCTTCAACAGGAAGAAATTTTGATGAGTTGTTGAGAGTTATAGATAGTTTACAATTGACTGCCAATCATAAACTGGCAACTCCAGCAGATTGGAAACAAGGCGATGATGCTATTATTTCTCCATCTGTAAGTGATGAAGAAGCAAAAGAAAAGTTCCCTGATTATAAGGAAATCAAACCTTACTTAAGAACAACTTCTTATTAAGTAAACTAAAATTCAAATCTAACTCTCTATCGAAAGATAGGGAGTTTTTTTATTTCAAACTACCCCGAAGCACAGCCATATTTTGGAGATATCTATGTTTTGCTAAAGATTGGCAAAAGGAACTGAGCCATTTATTACTAATTCGTATTATAAAAATAATTTTTTCTAAGGTCTAATTTGAAATCAATTTTTAAACTACATTTGATAGGTTATTCAATTCTTTAATGAACAAACTCATAGTGGTGAGCCAACCCGAAAAATGGCCAATTATAGTGGATCATACGTCCATTATAACCTCACAAGATTACTTGACAAAACCCGAATATGCAGAGTTAAAAAATGCTAGGGTATTCAACTTAAGTGATAAGTACAGTTATCAATCCAAAGGATACTACGTTTCCCTATTGGCTGAAGCTCGCGGACATACTTCAATTCCTACAATTAGTAACCTGGTTGATCTTGGAGAAAAAAAATTGGTAAAAATCGTTTCTGAGGATTTTGAAGAAGAAATTCAGAAGAGTTTAAAATCGATTAAGTCACAAGAATTCACCTTAAGTATTTATTTTGGACAAAATGTAGCTCAAAAGTATCGAGAATTAAGTAGTTTGATATTTAGATATTTTCAAATTCCATTTCTTAGAGTAGTTTTTAAACACACCACCAAATGGAACATCAAATCCATAAGAGCCATTTCGCTTTCTGAAATTCCTGATGAGCACTTAGAAAGCATGCATCATTTTGCATCTCAGTATTTTGCTAAAAAACGTTACGATACGCCCAAAGTTGATAAATCTGAATATGATTTAGCGATTTTAGTTCAGAAGAATGATCCTGCACCACCAAGTAATCCAAAAGCTTTGAAAAAATTTATGGATTTAGCAGAGAAAATGAACTTTTATGTTGAGCTCATCTCACCTGAAGATTTATACAGACTTTCGTCTTTTGATGCCTTGTTCATCAGGCAAAGCACCGAAGTGACTAATGAAGCTTACACTTTTGCTAGAAAAGCTTTGCAGGACGGTTTAGCTATTATTGATTATCCAGATTCAATTTTGAAATGCTGCAATAAAGTGTTTATGGCTGAAGCTCTGAATAAAAACGGAATCCCTACACCAAAAACCATGATCGTGCATAAGGATAATGAACACGAAGTTCTGAAAGTAACAGGCTTACCATGTGTGTTGAAATCACCAGATTCCACATTTTCTTTTGGTGTAAAGAAGGCGAAGACCCAAGAAGAATATGAAACCCTAATCAATGAAATGTTTAAAACGTCAGACCTGGTGATTGCCCAAGAATACACCTATTCTGAATACGATTGGAGAATAGGAATCATAGATTCCAAACCATTTTATGCTTGCAGATATTTCATGGCTAAAGGACACTGGCAAATCTACAACTGGTCGGCTAACAAGAAGGATGACCAAGATGGCAATGCTGATTGTTTTGCTGTAGAAGATGTTCCAGAACAAGTGATGAAAGCTGCGTTAAAGTCAGCAAAAATAATGGGAAAAGGACTTTATGGTATCGACGTAAAAGAAGTCAACGGAAAAGCCCTTGTCATAGAAATCAACGATAACCCTAATATTGATTTTGGGGTAGAAGACGGATTGTATGGGGATGCCGTTTACACAACCATTCTTCAAGCTTTGAAAAATCGTCTTAATTCAAAACTAGAGTCATGAAATATCATCTCTTTGAAGTGTTTGGTATTGAATTAGAATATATGCTTGTGAATACCACAACGGGTGAAATTCAACCTGCTGTGGATGAATTGATGAAACTCAAAACAGGAAATATTGTTTCTGATGTTGACAACGGCCCTATTGAATGGAGCAACGAATTAGCGGCTCATGTCATTGAATTAAAAACCAACGGTCCTACAAAAGATTTGGATGCTTTAGACCATAAATTTCATGAAAATATCATTGAGATTAATGATTTGCTTAAGACCAAAACCCTTTGTTTATGGCCAACGGCTTCGCATCCCTTTATGAATCCGGAACTGGAAATGAAGCTTTGGCAACACTCTTACAGCGAAGTGTATACACTTTATAATAGAATATTTGATTGTAGAGGGCATGGGTGGTCCAATGTTCAGAGTATGCACATCAACTTGCCGTTTTACGATAACTCCGAATTTGAAAAACTGCATGCAGCGATACGGATTCTGCTTCCGATTTTACCAGCCTTAAGTGCAAGTTCACCAATTTTGGATAGTAAATATTTAGGAATCAAAGATTCAAGAATGAAGTTGTACTTGACCAATCAACAGCAAATTCCAGAAATGACAGGGAAGGTGATTCCTGAGCAGGTATTTAGTTATGAGACTTACAAAACCAAAATTTTTGATCCTATTAATGCAGCAATTGCGCCTTTTGATAAAGACAAAATTTTAGAGCATCATTTTCTGAATTCCAGAGGAGCAATTGCCAGGTTTGATAGAAATGCGATAGAAATTCGTGTCTTGGATTTGCAAGAATGTGCTTTGGCAGATGTTGCCATTGCCAGTTTTGTTGTTGAAGTTTTGAAAGATTTAATCAATGAAAATTATTCAACATTGGATGAACAAAAAACATGGCATGAAGATACTCTTTTTGAAATTTTGAATCAAAGCATTGAACATGCTGAAGAAGCTTTTATTCATAATAAAGCCTATCTCAAATTATTAGGGATTGAATCTGAATCAATGGCTATAAAAGATATTTTCATTCATTTATTTAAAAATGTATCTACAAGAATGAACATAAGACATGCTAAAGCAATTGAGCTAATTCTCGAACATGGAAGCTTATCCACTAGAATTTTAAAAGCTATTAACGGTGATTTTTCTAAAGTGAATATTATAAAAATCTATCAAAGGCTCGGAGATCAGTTAACAAAAAATGAATTGTTTTTACCGTGAAATTAATCCTGACTTGTGAGCATGCAACTAATTTATTGCCCTCATCATATCATTCATTATTTAAAAATGAACAAGACCTTTTAAACACTCACGAAGGTTTTGATATCGGAGCTTTTGAAGTCTATAAATCCTTACAAAATCTCGCTCATTATTCTTTGCATTATCCATGGAGCAGACTTTTAATAGAAATCAACAGGTCTTTGCATCATTCAAACTTATTTTCAACTATCTCAAAAAAATTGGATAAAGCAGAAAAAAACCGCATCATAACTAATTATTATGAACCCTATCGGAATCAAATTCAGCAGAAAATAAAAGAAAGTATCGACAGAGGAGAGCAGGTATTACACTTATCTATACATAGTTTTACACCGATATTAAATGGATATGTCCGAGAAACTGACTTAGGTATTTTGTATGATCCCAGGCGAAATGCTGAAAAAGACTGGGCTGAAAATTTTCGAAAAGAATTGAGTTTACAATTTGGTCAATTCAGAATAAGAATGAATTATCCGTATCTGGGAAAAGCTGATGGGTTCACGACAAGTTTAAGAACAAAATTCCCTAGAAAATATTTGGGTATTGAACTTGAAATCAATCAGAAATTATTTAAAAACCTCGATGAAACTGAAGCATTCAAATTAAAATTAAATCAATGTTTAATTGCCAATTTATAAGACTTTAAAACCTGTTAAGATTCTTGTCAAATATTAAGACTTCAAGAGGTAAGTAACATTAAAAATCGTTTTCGTAATTTTGCAATTCACAAAAAGGATGACTAATGAATAAAAATACAGTTTTAGCGTGGGCAACTTTCATCATGGTGATCGTTGGTTTGGGTCTTATAGCTCTTGGCGCTTTTAGATACAATGAGATAGCTGGCTGGGGTTTTGCTTCTGTAGGTATTGGTTTTTTTGCTATTGCCTGGGTGTTTAACGCCCTTAAAGGAAGAGTTTAAATTACTTAGATCTCTGATTAAGCAAAGAAAACAATTAGTAAAACACTATCTGAAGGATATGGAATACCATACACAGTAGATATTAATCTTCTTACGTTTGTTAGAGCTTCAATGATAATAAAATCCAATCTGACTTTAATTTCAGATATTTGCAAACTTTTAATAGAATAAAAATTACAAAATGGCAGATGATAAAAAAGTGATATTCTCCATGTCGGGAGTATCCAAAACGTATCCAGGCGAAGATAAGCCTGTCCTTAAAAATATATACCTCAGTTTTTTCTACGGAGCAAAGATTGGAATCCTCGGACTTAATGGTTCAGGAAAATCTACTTTGATGAAAATTATAGCTGGGAAGGAAAAAAATTACCAAGGAGATGTAGTCTTTTCACAAGATTATTCTGTGGGTTATTTAGAACAAGAACCAGAATTAGATCCAGAAAAAACTGTCCTTGACATTGTGAAGGAGGGCGTTTCTGATGTTGTGGCTATCCTAGATGAATACAACAAAATCAATGATGATTTTGGGTTACCAGAAGTTTATGAAGATGCAGACAAAATGCAAAAACTCATGGACAGGCAGGCCATACTTCAGGATAAAATTGATGCTACCAATGCCTGGGAGCTTGACAATAAACTGGAAGTGGCGATGGATGCCTTGAGAACTCCACCTTCTGACCAGAAAATTGAGAGTCTTTCTGGTGGTGAAAAGCGTAGAGTAGCCCTTTGTCGATTATTGCTTCAAGAGCCAGATGTGCTTTTACTCGATGAGCCTACCAACCATTTAGATGCGGAATCTGTACATTGGCTAGAGCATCATTTACAACAGTATAAAGGAACTGTAATCGCCGTAACTCACGATAGATATTTCCTTGATAATGTCGCAGGTTGGATTTTGGAACTAGATAGAGGTGAAGGTATTCCTTGGAAAGGAAATTATTCTTCTTGGTTAGACCAAAAATCTAAACGTATGGCTCAGGAACAAAAACAAGCCAGTAAACGTCAGAAGACCCTGGAGCGAGAACTAGAATGGGTGAAGATGGCTCCAAAAGGACGTCAATCCAAACAAAAAGCCAGGCTTAATAACTACGACAAATTGATGAGCCAAGATCAAGATAAACTTGACGAAAAGCTTGAAATATATATTCCTAACGGTCCACGTTTAGGAACAAACGTCATCGATGCAAAAGGCGTTAGCAAAGCGTTTGATGATAAGCTTTTGTATGAAAACTTAAATTTCAATTTACCGCAAGCAGGAATTGTTGGGGTGATCGGTCCTAACGGAGCTGGTAAAACCACCATTTTCAAAATGATTATGGGTGAAATTGAACCAGACAAAGGTGAATTTATTGTTGGAGAAACTGCTAAAATCGCTTATGTAGATCAAGCGCATTCAAATATAGATGCGAATAAATCCATTTGGGAGAACTTCAGTGATGGGCAGGATTTGGTTATGATGGGAGGAAAAAAAGTTAATTCTAGAGCCTATTTGAGTCGCTTTAACTTTAACGGAAGTGAACAAAATAAAAAGGTAGATAAACTTTCTGGTGGAGAACGTAACAGACTTCATCTTGCCATGACTTTAAAAGAAGAAGGAAATGTTCTTTTACTCGATGAGCCAACCAACGATTTGGATGTAAACACACTTAGAGCACTAGAAGAAGGTTTAGAGAACTTTGCTGGATGTGCAGTTGTTATTTCTCACGACAGATGGTTCTTAGATAGAATTTGTACCCACATATTGGCTTTCGAAGGAAATTCTGAAGTTTATTTCTTTGAAGGAAGCTTTAGTGATTACGAAGAAAACAAGAAGAAACGCCTTGGCGGAGATACAATGCCTAAACGAATTAAATATAAAAAATTAGTTCGATAATAAAAAAGCTCCCAAAAATGGGAGCTTTTTTATTATTAATCTTTTAGTAATCTTAATATTTCAGCCTTAGAAGTTTAGATGTTTTATTTTTGCTGAAATTCAATAGAAATGAACAAAATTACTTTATTGACATTACTTTTTGTAAGTCAAATTATTTTTTCTCAAGAAGTCATTATAAATGAATTGGATTCTGATACTCCTGGATTAGATACTCAGGAGTTCATTGAACTCAGAACATTGTCTCCAAACACATCTTTAGATGGCTACGTGTTAGTTTTATTCAATGGCTCAAGTTCAGGAGGCGATTCTAGTTATTTTGCATTGAGTTTGGATGGTTTTACTACAGATTTCAATGGTTTATTTGTGCTAGGTGGACCAGAACTAGTACCTAGCCCAAATTATAATTTACCTTCAAATACTATTCAAAATGGTGCTGATGCAGTCGCTGTTTACAGAGGTTCTGAATTAGATTTTCCTGAAGAAACATTAGCCACCATAGATAATCTGGTTGATGCTTTGGTTTATGGAACTAATGATGCAACAGATCAAAATTTATTAAATCTTTTAGCACAAACTGAGCAAATAGATGAAGATTTGAATAATAATAAGGACAACGAATCTATTCAAAGAAATTCTGATGGAAGTTGGTCTGTAGGACCTCCAACACCTAGAGAATTGAATGATGGTTCTGGGATTACTCCTGTTTTTATAGATGTGACTCCAAGTACATCATTAATTGATGAAGGCGATAGCTTTGTCATTGATTTTTCAACTTCGGAACCTCTAACTGAAACTATAACTATCAATTTTAGTTTGGTAAATGGAAACTTTACAGAAGATGATTTTAATGGATCTACTTCAATTACTCTGTCAGAAGGAACTAGTACAGGCTCTGTGACCATTGATCTTATTGACGATAACATAGATGAAGGAGATGAATTTATCAATATTGCAGTAGATATACCTGGTGATCCTTACATCTTAAACAGTAATTTTATTGAGGTCATCGTTGTTGACAATGATTTCATTGTAGCGGATTGGGGAACTCCAACAAATCCTACATTTGATGTTGTAAACCCTACAGGACCTTCCAATTATTTCGAAAATTTGAATGGAAAATCTGGTGAGGTTTTAAAACAAGCCATCCAAGATATTATTGCTGAAGAAGGAGTCGTTAAAATCCATACCTATTCAGATATTATTGATATTCTAAAGTCTGCAGATCAAAGCCCAAGCAACAGTAACGAGGTTTGGTTAGCCTACAGAGAAGAGTCAAGGCCAAAATATCTTTATCAACTTGGATCATCAGGAACCGGGTACTGGAATAGAGAACACGTCTACCCAAGATCTAGAGGTGGTTTTTACAGTATTGAAGAAGATGAAGTGGCAACTGGTATCAATGAATGGTGGGAAACTAACGCAGACTCCTTGAGACACGCTAATTCTGATGCTCACGGATTAAGGGCGGCTGATGCCAATGAAAATAGTTCAAGAGGTAATCAACATTTTGGAGAATACACAGGTCCAGAAGGTAATCAAGGAAGTTTTAAAGGTGATGTGGCTAGAGCTGTCTTTTATCTTGCGATTAGATATAATGATCTTTCTGTTGTTGATGGGTTTCCTGATATTATAGGCCAGTTAGGAGATTTACAAACACTCTTACAATGGCATACAGAAGACCCTGCAGATGATTATGAAATGAACCGAAATAATATTGTCTATACTTGGCAGAATAATAGAAATCCTTTTATTGATTATCCGGAACTCGTCGATTATATTTGGGGGGATAAACAAGGAGAAACTTGGAATCAATCTCTTTCAATAAATAGAAATAAGTTTCAAGATATTTCGATTTATCCTAATCCAGCATCAAATTATATACGATTTAAAGGAATTACATCTAGTGCAGATGTCGAGTTTTATTCAATAACAGGAAAAAAAGTTTTGAATACTAAAATTAAAAGTGAAAATCCAATTTCTTTAAATTTAAGCTCTGGTGTCTATCTAGTTAGAATTATAAATGACTCCAAAGTAGTTACCAAAAAACTAATTGTTAAATAACAAGTATTCTTAATTATTATTCAAAAGCCGTTATTAGTAAGACGGCTTTTTTAATTTTAATCAAAATTTCAAAATGAAAGCAACTTATTTTAAACATACCTTAGAGTTTAAACGTCCTAGTGGTACTTCCAGAGGAGTTTTAAAAACTAAGGATTCATGGTTTATAAAACTTGAAACAAAAGACAAATTCGGGATAGGAGAATGTGGTCTTTTGAAAGGTTTAAGTATAGATGATCGAGTAGACTATGAAGACACTTTGAAATGGACTTGTAATAATATTCATTTAGGCCTTGAAACCCTGTATCAAAAACTAAAAGATTTTCCTTCCATTCAATTTGGTTTGGAAATGGCTATTCAATCTTTTTCTTCTGCTGATCCATATCTCTTATTTCCTTCAGAGTTCACAGAAGGAAAACAAGGAATGAAAATTAATGGCTTGATTTGGATGGGAGAAAAGGAGTTTATGAAAAGTCAAATTCAAAATAAAATTGAACAGGGTTTCAGCTGTATTAAACTCAAAATTGGAGCTATTGATTTTGAATCAGAATTAGAATTGCTGAAATACATCAGAAGTGAGTTTTCAGCTTCTGACATCGAATTACGAGTAGATGCCAATGGAGCTTTTTCTCCTCATGATGCTTTAGATAAGCTTGAGCGTTTGAGTAAATTTGATTTGCACAGCATAGAACAGCCTATCGCTCAGGGACAATGGCAAGACATGGCTAGGCTTTGTCAGCAAACGCCTTTGCCAATTGCTTTGGATGAAGAATTAATTGGACTAAAAGATGTAACAAATAAAGAAGAATCTCTACTAACCATACAGCCGCAGTATATTATTTTGAAGCCTAGTCTAATTGGCGGTTTTAAAGGTTCTAAAGAATGGATTGAACTTGCAAATCAACAAAACATAAAGTGGTGGATAACAAGTGCCTTAGAAAGTAATATAGGGCTTAATGCAATAGCTCAGTTTACCTTTACTCAAAACAACAATATGCCTCAGGGATTGGGAACTGGCGGGCTTTATACCAATAATATCGAAAGTCCTTTAACTATTGAAGGTGAGAGGATCATGTATAATCCTAAACTCAGTTGGGAAAACAAATTTAATTTATGAGAGATTACATCGCATTAGCAGCCAAAAGTCATCATGAATGGTGGAGGTATGTTGTAGGAGCTTTTTTGATATTTATCATTTGGCAACTCGGGACTATTCCTTTTATAGGCGCAGTCAGTTATAAGTTAGCCATAGATGGTGGAGATTTATCTAGTCTAGGAAATTATGAGACTTTGATGGGAACTTTAGATTCCAATCTTACATTTTTTTTAATGTTATTGTCTTTTGCTGTTGGGTTCTTTGGAGTTTGGCTAATTGTAAAATTCTTTCATAATCAAAAATTTAAAGACTTATTGACGACTCGTGCAAAGTTTGATTGGAGACGTGTGTTAGTAGGATTTAGTATCGTAGGTTTTTTCATAGCAGCGATGACAATCATTGATTACGAATTAAATGCAGAAGCATATTTATGGAATCTAAAATGGGATCAATTTTTAATTTTAGCGGCTATTGGTATTATCATGGTACCTCTTCAAACCACTTTTGAAGAGCTTTATTTTAGGGGTTACTTCATGCAAGGTCTAGGTGTAATTTTCAAAAATAGATGGCTACCTCTTATTGTAACATCTATAGGCTTTGGTCTTCTACATCTGGGTAATCCTGAAGTTGGTAAACTAGGCTATGTTATCATGGTAAGTTATATTGGTACAGGATTTCTATTAGGGATTATGGCGTTAATGGATGAAGGCCTAGAGTTATCCATAGGTTTTCATGCTGGTAATAATTTAATTACTGCCTTATTGGTGACAGCAGACTGGACTGCTTTCCAAACTGAATCTATATTAATTTATACTGAAGAACCTTCAGTTGGTTTTGATGTGCTTATTCCTGTTCTTATCATTTATCCCATATATTTATTGATAATGGCTAGAATATATAATTGGAAAAATTGGAAGTCAAAACTTTTTGGAAAGGTGAATCTGCCAGAAACAGAGTCTTAATAATTATTTAACAATTGCAAAATGATTCTTATATTTATAATATTTAGTATTATGATTATATAAATAAAAACTTATGACAACTCACTCTTTAGGTATACATCCTCTTTTTAAAATTAACGGGAATCACTTTAATAAAACTGAATTATACTCAGTAGCTTATAGTTATATAAAGGAGGGAGAACCTTTTGAAGAGAAAATAGGTGGCTTTCTTCTTGATTGGCTCAATGATGACTATGATAGTATAAAAGTCCAAACTTCTGGCTCAACAGGTGAACCTAAAACTTATTTTCTAGACAAACAGAAAATGATCAACAGCGCTTTGGCAACTGGTAAATTCTTCAAAGTTCAAGAAGATACTACAGCTTTGCTTTGCTTGCCAGCGGATTACATAGGAGGAAGAATGATGCTTGTGAGAGCGATGATTTTAGGATGGGATCTCGATATAATTGAACCAAAATCAAATCCACTTGATGAAGTTTTTAAAACGTACGACTTTTGTGCAATGACTCCCTTTCAAATGGATAATTCTCTGGGAAGGCTTCATTTGATAAAAAAGTTAATTGTTGGAGGTGGAGCTGTTTCTGAAAATCTTATCGGATCAATCCAGGGGATTCCTACTAAAGTTTATGAGGTGTATGGTATGACAGAAACCATTTCTCACATTGCTGCTAGAAAGTTGAATCCAACAAAAGACAATAAAGAGAAACGACCTTTCAAAGCATTACCTAATGTTAGCGTTTCACAAAATGAAAATAATTGCTTAGTCATTAAAGCTCCTAAAATTTTAGAAAAAGAACTCGTTACAAATGATATTGTTGAAGTACTTACTTACAAAAAATTCTTTTGGAAAGGTAGATTGGATAATATTATAAATACAGGCGGGGTTAAGATTTTTCCAGAAACTGTTGAAAAAAAGCTTCAAAAGCTTATTACTCATAGGTTTTACATCGCTGGATTACCCCATGATTCACTCGGTGAACAGGTCGTTTTGTTTATTGAAGCTCCAGAAAACGAAAAGTTTTTGAGTGATTTGAAGCATACTATCGTAAAACTAAAATCTTTGGGCAAATATGAAAAGCCAAAGCACATTTATTTTGTAGAAAAATTTGAAGAGACCGATTCTGGAAAAATTCACCGTAAAAAAACCTTGTCAAAATTGATAAGTTAATTCAATTAATTTCTTATTTTTTTGATGTTGATATAGTAACCATATTTGTTTATGGCTAATTCGTCAACATCTTCCAATTCGATTTCAATTAGTTTCCAATGATTAGTAACATTCTCTCTAATAACAGATTTTTCAGATGAATTCTGAAATTCTATGGGCATTTTAAAATCATTTACATCCGTTTCCCACCTCATATATAATTTATTATTATTATCAAATTTCAATTGTAATTCAGGGATTGAGGTATAATTGAGATACTGATTAAATATAGGCTCAAGGTTTTCTTCAGTTCTTTTATTATAAAATTCTATAACATCATCAGTATGAATAGTCTGGTATTTGAAGGTTTCATGAAATTCCTTCATAAGATTCCACCACTTTTCGTCATTATTGATAATACTCCTCAGTGTATTAAGCATATTAGCTCCCTTATAATACATGTCTCCAGAGCCTTCATGATTTACGCCATATTCCCCTATAATCGGTCTATCATTTGAGATAATTTTTCTCAAACCAAACAAATAAGTAATGGCATCTTTTTTACCAAATTCACATTCAACATAAACAGATTCTGCATAAGCAGTAAAACTTTCGTGAATCCACATATCGGCAATATCTGCTGCAGAAACAGAATTTCCGAACCACTCGTGAGCAGATTCATGAATAATGATAAAATCCCACTTTAAACCTACACCAGTACCAGACATATCATTTCCTAAATACCCATTTTGATATCCATTTCCATAAGCTACAGCACTTTGATGCTCCATTCCCAAATAGGGTGTTTCAACAAGTTTGTAACCGTCCTTTTTAAATGGATATTCTCCAAACTTATCATAAAAACAATCCATCATAGGTTTCACCTGTTCAAACTGTCTTTTGGCCGCTTTAAGGTTCTGTTTTAGAACATAATAATTAAGATTAAGATCTTTATAATTATCTTCAAAATGAACATAATCCGCAATATTAAGGGTGATATTATAATTATTAATTGGTTGTTCAACTCTCCAGTGCCATTTTGTGTAACCATTATTAAGTGGGGTTTCTTTTATGAGTCTACCATTAGAAACATTCATGAGTCCATTGGGAACACTCACTTTTATATCTGCTGAATTTGGTTCGTCACTTTGGTGATCTTTATTGGGATACCATAGACTAGCTCCAGTTCCTTGCACCGCTACACCAATAAAATGCTTACCGTTTTTATCCTTAGAAAATACAAATCCTCCATCCCAGGGAGCATTCTTAGCCACAAGTGGATAACCCGAATAATAAAATTGAATACTTTCAATGTTACCGTTTCTTAGTTGCTTATTGAAGTTTATGAAAACAGCATTTTCATCTCTTTCATAGCTCAATATTTTGTTATTATAAACGATTGAATCTACTTTCATATTTTGAAATAAATCCAGCTGAATTCTTGATGTATTTTCAATAATTTTAAATTTAATTTTATTAAAACCACTCAAGTATTGCTTGTCAGGATCCAATCTAATATCTAAATTATAAGACAATACATCAAAGCTTGTGCGTTCTGGTCGTAAACTTCCACGAAGCGTATCTGCTCTAGTAAATTTGTCTTGGTCTCCCGATAATAATTGAGACTGCATGGTAAATGAAAAGCAGAAAATGAAAAGTAAAATGTATATTTGTTTCATAAAAAGATAGAATAATTTATTAAAATAAAACTATGAAAAAAGTTGTTTTTATATTGCTTTCAATTGTATTTCTTTCTTGCGGAAAAGATAGTAATCTTATAGATGGTAAAGTTACGAACTCGAATGGAGATGCCATAAATGGCGTTCTTGTTCAGGTGATGGGTACAGATTTAAATTCACGTACAGATGACAAAGGAGATTTTAGAATAAATACTAAAAATAGGGGAGATGAACTTATATTTACTCATCCAGAGTATGAAATGTCTAGAATAGAACTCGAAGATGATTCAGAAATTTTAGTTAAGCTTACAAAAAAGAATAACCCATAGCGAGAGAAATAAATCTGTTATTTCCAGAGGCTCCTTTAAAAGCATCTGAAAAGCCAAAATTGTATCTCGCGTCTACTCTCAATCCAGAGCCTAAGCTTAACCCAAGACCTGCAGCACCAGAGACATCAAGTTTTTCTGACTCAAGAATATCTGAACCATCAATTAAATAACTGAATTGTGGTCCAACTTGTAAATTGAATATTCTAAGAAAGTGAAGTTTTAAAATTAAAGGAACTAATGCATAATCTGTTTCGATATCACTTCCTTCAAATCTTCCTCCTTGCTGAGAAAATAAAAACTCTGTTTGAAGAGCAAATGTATTAAAACGTGCACCTACAAATGCTCCTCCAGTAAAACCTAATCTACCATCGGCATTTATTTCTGAAATAGAAGCGTAGTTAATTCCAGCTTTAATACCAAAATCTAAACTTTGCGACTGAGAATTAAGGCTATATACACTTATAATAAATATTGTAAATAATCTAATAGCAGATTTCATAAGGACTATTTTTTAAATAACGTTGATAATGTGAAATTAGTTCATTAAAGCAGATAAAATAGTATTGAGTTCATTAATACTAAGATTGATTTCAATAATTCTTCCATTTTTGTCTACAAGATAATATTGTGGTAAATCCGTAATACCCATTTCAGTGGGCAGTTCTCCCGTAAATCCATTTTTTACTCTTAAGGAAGTCCAGGGTACAGATTTCTGGGAAACAGCAGTTAACCAATCTTCTCTATTTGTATCTAAGGAAACACTTATAATTTCAAATCCCTTAAAATTATAATTTTGATAAACTTGCAGTAATTCTTCCTGTTGATCTTTACATTTTTCACACCAACTATTCCAAAATTGTATAAGATTATATTTAGAAAAATCAGATTTCAAATCTACGGTGTCACCAGTAATTGAAATTAAATCAAATGATGGTATCTGACTTCCTATTTGATATTTTCTTCGTTTGTTCTGATATTTTTCGAGAATATCAACATCTTGAGAACTTAACTTGTCTACATCTAGTTTAGAAACTAAACTTCTTATGTCATTATAAAGTAAGTCTTGTTTCATACTCATTTCAGAAAGTACTTTTCCTAGATAATCATGATTGGGATACACTTTTATCAAGCTATCCATTTTATTTAAAATGAGGTCTCGATTTTTTTTAGACTTTGAAGTTGAAGCTATAAAATCTGATAAATAAGTCTTTAACTTAGGTGTTTCACCTCCGTTTAATTGTTTGATATTATAATCTTTAAACACATCACCTTCAAGTTGAGGTTCATCTATAATGATGTCAAAAATTAAAGTGTCATTTTCAAGATAAAACACTTCAGAAGAATTAATAGAATCAAATTGAAACCTAAATGCGCTAGGGGAATTAACTTCTCCTTCAAATAAAAATATATTATTAATGACTTCTACACTATCAAGTTGGTTATCATATTTGATCTTAATATAATCGTCAAATTCGCCATTTATAGTTCCTTTCAAAACATAGTTTTGAGTTGTAGATTTTTTTTCTAGAGGTTGCATACATGAAAGTAATGCGAGACTAAGTATTGCAAAGAAGGTTTTTTTCATGATGCCAAAATTAAGGTAAAAATAAAAGACCGATGTATTAACATCGGTCTTTTGAAAAAACTTAGTAAAGTTTATTTATTAATTGAAATCATTAATTCTTTCGCTTAAATCATAAATTTTGGCATCTGATGGTAAAACTTTTTCTATCATACTACTTCCTGCTGCACTTCTATAACCACCTGCACAATGAACTACGATTGGCTTATCGGTAGGAATATCTTTTGCAGAATCTCTTAGCTCATTTAGAGGATGATTCTTAGCAGATTCAAATTTTTTCTCTTCTTCAAACTCGTTGATATTTCTTATATCAATGATTGTATATTGATCTGGATGTTCTTTGAAATCTGTATAATCAAAATCTTCTGAAGATTCAAACTCAGCTTGACCAAGAGTAAGGACTGCTTTGATTTGTGATTCATAGCCTATCTTGGCAATTCTTGAAACAACTTCTTCGTATTCTGAAATAGAGTCTAAAACTAAATAAAATTCTTCATTAGGCTGAATGATGGCACCAACCCAAGTTTCGATCTTATCATTTTCAGTTCTTGCCATTATGTTTATGCTTCCAGAAATATGATTGGCTTTAAAATCTGCTTGAGGTCTTGTGTCTACGATAGTAGCATCGGCATCAAACGTTTCTACATTCAATTGAACAGGAATGTTGGATATAGAAGCTTTATAATTTTTAGCTCCAGTTTTGTTTATATCTACATCGTGCCCAAAATATGAAGGAATAAATGGTTGACCATCAAGAATTTCTTTTACAAACTCTTCTTCAGTTTGTTTTTGGAAAGCCCAGTTTCCAACACGTTCGTTACCTAGTGTACTTGTTGTATCATCACTCATGTTTTTACCGCATAAGCTACCAGCTCCGTGAGCAGGATAAACCCAAACATTATCAGATAAATGATTATATTTTGTAGTCATAGTCTTATACATAGCTTGAGCAAGCTCCTTTCGTTTAGCTGTCATATTCCCAGCTTTCTCTCTTAAATCTGGTCTTCCTACATCACCGATAAATAAAGTATCTCCTGTGAAGATCGCTTCTTTGGTAGTAGCATCGTCTATAGCATGAATAGTTATTCCATCTGGAGAATGACCTGGAGTATGGATACATTTAAATGTAACATCTTCCATCTTAAGTTCATCTCCTTCATCAAATGCACTATGAGGATAATCTGCTCCAACGAGTTTGCTTACGTAAATTGTAGCTCCAGTTTCTTCATGTATTTGTAGATGACTGCTTACAAAATCTGCATGTGGGTGAGTTTCAAATACAGCTACTATTTTGGCATCATTTTCCTCAGCAAATTCGTAATAAGGTTGTGGATTTCTTGCTGGATCTACTACTGCCATTTTTCCATTGCTTACAATTGCATAAGAAAGATGAGATAATGGTTTATCGTTATATTGTTTAATTGTCATAGTAATTTTTTTTAAAAATTATTGATTCATTTTACCTGTTGCACAACTTATAAATGATTTTGCTTTATTCAGATATGTGTTAGCATCACCTATAACTGGATATCCTAAATGTTTTAATTTCTCTTCAACTGATTGAAGTGAAGATTCATGAGTGTACCTAAATGCTACCGAAGATTCTTCTGGATTAACATTTATATCAGAAATAT
The DNA here is from genome assembly GCF_042677225.1 of Psychroflexus salinarum. Classification (NCBI taxonomy): domain Bacteria; kingdom Pseudomonadati; phylum Bacteroidota; class Flavobacteriia; order Flavobacteriales; family Flavobacteriaceae; genus Psychroflexus; species Psychroflexus salinarum. The sequence goes on along the minus strand of NZ_JBHTIV010000006.1, from coordinate 156,862 downwards.
CTTCAAGTGTTATTAAATTTTTTGAAATTGTGTTGGCACAGCCCCCACATTTTAAGTTTTGTACAATTATTTTTGTTTGCATCATATTTTGATTGATCACTATAGGGTATTATTTAAAATCATTTAATTTAATCTTATACAAAATAAGATAATTTAATCAATTTCTACAGTAACAAAAGTTACGTTTTAATTGATGTCAATTAATTTTATTGAATTCCTGTTCAATGTTATGCGGTTGGTTTTTTCAAGTTGTTTTAAAAGTCTGGAAACGACAACACGACTGGTATGAAGGTCGAAAGCTATGTCTTGATGGGTGACTTTAATTTCTGAATCATTATAATATTTTGATTTATTTCTAAGATATTCAAGTAAACGTTCATCCATTTTTTTGAAGGCGATACTATCAATTGTAGCTAAAACTTCCATAAGACGCTGATGATAACTATAAAAAATAAAATTTCTCCATGATTTGTATTTCCCTAACCATTCTTCCATTTTTTCTACAGGAATCATCAATAAAGTAGAATCTGTTTCTGCGACAGCTCGTATTTCACTCACTGCAGATCCCGTGCAACAGGAGAGTGTCATTGCACAAGTTTCACCTTTTTCTAAAAAGTAGAGCATGAGCTCAAAGCCGTCTTCATCTTCTCGCATCACTTTGATGACTCCATCTATAAGTAATGGCATAGCTGATAAATATTGTCCTGTCCTAATTATTTCATCTCCAGCGCTTACTTCTCTAATAACTCCAATATCATCGATTTCTTGAAGCAGTTCTTCTTCAAAAAGATGGCTATAATTCTTTTTAATTTCTTCCAGCATATTCTTAATTGTATTTTTGTATAAATATAAAACCTAAGTCCTGTTTAGATGGCAAATTTCAAAATTTTTAAGCCTTACGGTATGTTAAGTCAGTTTGTAAATAACCAAAAACGGAGAAGAAACAAAAGACTCCTTGGTGAACTTGGTGATTTCCCTGAAGGAATTATGTCAGTAGGGCGTCTGGATCAAGATTCTGAAGGTCTATTGTTTTTAACTACCGATGGAAAATTCAGTCACAAAATCACCTCAACAGGAATCGAAAAGGAATATTGGGCTCAAGTAGATGGTGTTGCTACAAATGAGCAAGTAGTCCAACTTTCTGACGGTATAGAAATCAGTATTTATGGTAAGCCTTATCAGACTAAACCTTGCAAAGTATTTAAAATGACTCCGCCAAACGATTTACCTAAGCGAGGCAAAGATATCAGAAACGAAGATGAACATGGTTCAACCTCTTGGCTCTCTATTACTCTTACAGAAGGGAAATACAGGCAAGTGCGTAAAATGACTGCGAAAGTAGGTTTGCCAACCTTGAGATTGATTCGTTATAGAATAGGTAAGGAGACTATCGAAAATATGGAAGTGGAAGAAGTAAGAACTTTGTCTTAAAAGATTACCACCAAACTACAAAACACTTGTGAGTAGCACCATCTTTATCTTTTCTGAAAAGCATAACGGATTGTTTTTTCTCCAAAAATTCTTGAAGTTGTTTTAGAATCGTAAAATATGAATGCCAGTTGGTATGTTTGCTTTCATCTGTAAACCAACTTATTTTCTTTGGAATATAGAAAAAATTGTGTTTCCACTTTTTATCAAGAAACTCTTCAAGAGTATAAAAATAACCAGCTACGGATTCTAGATTGGTAGCAAAAAATCTAGTGTGACATTTTTCTGGAAGAAATAGAATAGCCTTGAAACATAATTTCTGTTTAATTTTCCAGGGATCTATTTCATATTCATTCAATAAGTTTTCAGCTTTAGGATGATAAAGCAAAGGAAATTGTTGAGACCTTAATTTTTCAATCTTATCAATAAACCGATCGCGTCTATTTGGTCCAATCCAGCAGAAATCTGGATTTTCATGTAAGCTATCATCGTAGAGATAAATCTTGTTAATCAACTCAGCATGAATAATCTCATCTTGACTAAGATCTCGAAAAATAAAATCAAACTCCCCAATTGTTGTTTTATCACTTATGACTTGTAAGCTGTAAGCTATTTCTTTGTAGCGTTGAGATAATTGTAAATAATATCTGAAAAAGATTTCAGCTCTTTTTCCTACAAAATTAAATGTTCTGGCATCCTCAAAAGGAAAACTTTCGATTTGATTCACCTCTTGAAGTGAATCAAATTCGAAAGTTGAAATGTTTGAATTCGGAAGTTGATCTATCATCAACTTCGTATTCATAAAGCCTTTGAATTGTTTTAAAATCTGAAGATCGGAATCTTTAGTCTGCAAGCTCAAGAGCAATTTTGATCATTTGATTAAACGTTGTTTCACGCTCTTCAGCTGAAGTTTTCTCACCAGTGATCAAGGAGTCAGAAATTGTTAAAATTGCTAAGGCGTTTACACCATTTTTGGATGCGATAGAATATAATCCAGCGGCTTCCATTTCTACACACAAGACATTGTAAGCAGCCCACATTTCATGGTCTTTAAGATCGTCTGTGTAAAATAGGTCTGAAGAAAGTACATTTCCAGCTTTAAAAGAAATTCCTAAGTCTCTAGCTGTTTGAACAGCTTTGTCAAACAATTTAAAACTTGCAGTAGGAGCGAAGTCACCTCCTCTAAATCTGTTTCTATTCAAAGAGGAATTTGAGGAAGCCGCCATAGCAATGATAACATCTCTCATCTCCACTTCTTTTTTGATAGCGCCAGCACTTCCAACTCTCACTAGATTTTTTACTCCAAACTCTGTAATTAATTCGTGAGCATAAATACTTATAGAGGGTATTCCCATCCCAGTTCCTTGAACAGATATTTTCTGTCCATTATATGTACCAGTATATCCAAGCATCCCTCGAACTTCATTGTAACAAATCGCATCTTCAAGAAAGGTTTCAGCTATCCATTTGGCTCTTAGCGGATCTCCAGGTAAAAGTATAGTTTCGGCGATATCACCTTTTTTAGCATCTATGTGTATACTCATATTATTTTATATTTAGTAAGTTGAATTTGATGAAGTTCCTTCTACAATAGCAATTCCAGCAGAAGCACCTATTCTGGAAACACCAAGATCAATATATCGCTTAGCAGTTTCTGCATCTCTTATGCCGCCAGAAGCTTTAATTTTGACCTTCTCAGACACATTATCCTTCATGATTTTCACTGCTTCCAAAGTTGCGCCGTGACTTCCAAAGCCTGTAGATGTCTTTACATAATCAGCCCCAGCCTGTTCTGAAAGCTGACAAGCTGTAGCGATTTCATCGTTGGTAAGGTTACAAATTTCCAGTATAACCTTCAAAATATGATTTCCGATAGCATTTTTGACAGCTTGTATATCAGCTCTTACGTAATCGAATTCTTTTGATTTTAACTTGCCTTGATGAATTACCATATCTATTTCTGAAGCACCATCGGTTATGGCCTGCTTTGCTTCTTCGACTTTAGCTTTTGTCGTACACGCCCCTAGAGGAAAACCAATTACAGTACAAACTTTAGATTCAGAATCTTTTAATATTTCATTAGCATCTCTTACATAACTTGAATTGATGCAAACTGTTGCAAAATTGTATGCAATAGCTTCTTCACATATTTTATGTATCTGTTTTAAAGTCGCATCAGCATGCAATAAAGTATGGTCTATATATCTATTCATAGGGTTTTAATTAAAATTTCAGTAAAGATAAAAGTTTGAATATGATAAATTAAATATTACTAAAAAGATATCAATACTAGGGGTTTGCAATATTAAGAATAAGTTGTACTTTTGCAGGCATTAAAATAAAACAAATATTTATGAATCATTATGAAACTGTTTTCATCTTGAATCCCGTTTTATCTGAAGATCAGATAAAGGAAACAGTAAAGAAATACGAAGATTTTCTTGTTTCGAAAGGTGCAGAGATGGTAAACAAAGAAGATTGGGGCCTAAAAAAATTGGCTTACCCAATCCAGCACAAGAAAAGTGGATTTTACCACTTATTTGAGTACAAAGTAGATGGAACAACCATCGAGCCTTTAGAAGTAATGTTTAGAAGAGACGAGAGAATGATGCGTTATTTGACCGTGAAATTAGACAAGCATGCTATTGATTGGGCTAAAGAACGAGTTAAACGAATTAAAACTGGCGCGTAATTATGGCAACAATTGAAGAACAATCAAAAGGAAAGAACGACGGTGAGATCAGATATCTAACCCCGTTAGACATTGAAACCAAAAGTAAAACCCGTTTTTGTCGTTTTAAAAGAGCTGGCATTAAGTATGTAGATTACAAAAATGCTGACTTCTTGATGGAATTTGTTAACGAGCAAGGTAAAATTTTACCAAGACGTTTAACAGGGACATCTTTAAAATACCAAAGAAAAGTATCACAAGCTATCAAGCGTTCACGCCACTTAGCTTTGATGCCATACGTAGGTGATTTATTAAAATAAAAAGGCAAAAAAATGGAAATTATATTAAAAAAAGACGTTGATAATCTTGGTTTTGCCGATGACTTAGTATCTGTAAAAAATGGATATGGTCGTAACTTTTTAATACCTCAAGGTCTTGCTGTTTTAGCAACTCCTTCAGCGAAAAAAGTTTTGGCAGAAAACCTTAAGCAACGTGCTTACAAAGAAAAGAAAATTGTTGATGAAGCTAAAACTTTAGCCGAAAGAGCAAAAGATCTTGATATTAAAATAACATCTAAAACAGGTGCTGGTGATAAACTTTTTGGAAGTATTACAGTAGCAGACCTTAAAGATGAATTAGCAAAACATGATGTTGATATTGACAAAAAATACATTACTATCTTAGGTGGTAATATTAAACGTTTGGGTCAATATGAAGCAAAATTAAGATTCCACAGAGATGTAATCCTGGACTTCAATTTTGAAGTTATTGCTGATAACTAACACATGTATATCAATACACTTTTTAAAGAAAGCTATCCCAACAAGGTTAGCTTTCTTTGTTTCTAACCATTAAACAAATCACAATATGAAAAAAAATTACATTTTAATTTTACTATTTTTTATTGGGCTATCAACAACTATGGCCCAAGTGACAACATCCACAATGTCTGGCCTTGTAAAAGATGGTGAAGGAATCACATTACCTGGAGCCAATGTAGTTGCAACTCACACGCCTACAGGTTCTGTTTATGGCGCAATGACTAATATCGACGGAAGGTTTAGAATTAACAATATGAGAATAGGTGGACCTTACCAAGTTGAGATTTCTTACGTTGGTTTTGAAACCAAAATTCTTGAAAATATAAATCTTGACCTTGGTGAAACTTATAATATTGAAGTAACTCTCCTTACAACTTCAAATGCCTTAGATGAAGTTTTGATTACTGTTTCTGATAACCCTACATTCTCAAGTGAAAGAACAGGAGCAGTTACTCAAGTCACAAGTAAAGATTTAAAACGACTACCTACGATTTCTAGATCTGCTCAGGATTTTACAAGATTAGAGCCTACTGCAAGTGGAAACTCTTTTGGAGGTAGAAACGATCAGTTTAATAACTTTAGTTTGGATGGTGCTGTTTTCAATAATCCATTTGGATTGGATTCGCCAACTCCTGGTGGTCAAACTGGAGCACAACCTATTTCTCTGGATGCGATTGAGCAGATAAAAGTGACTACAGCTCCTTATGATGTGACTCTATCAGGTTTCACTGGAGCTTCAGTAAATGCAGTTACAAAAAGTGGTGATAATACATTTAAAGCGACAGCTTATTCTTTCTTCAGAAATGAAAATCTTACTGGAGGAAAAATTGAAGGTCAAGATGTTCCAAAAAATGATCTAGAACAAATTCAATATGGTGTAAGTGTTGGTGGGCCAATTATTGAAAATAAATTATTCTTTTTTGCCAATTTTGAAAAAGACGATAGAACAGACTTAGGTTCACCGTTTGCTCCAAATAGAGGAACTGGGGCTATAAACGAATCTAGAGTTTTAGCTTCAGATATGGTAGCTGTTTCTAATGCTCTTGCAGATTTAGGATATGATACGGGAAGATTTGAAGATTTTAATTATAATTCAGAATCTACTAAAGGAATTTTGAAATTGGACTGGAACATCAATCAAAACCACAAAGCAGCGCTTATTTACAACTTCTTAAGAGCTTCAAAGGATAATGCAGCAAACAGAACAGCACTTGGTTTTAGAGGGCCAAGTCCATCTGTGATTCAGTTTGAAAATTCTGGATATGAAATTAATAATAATTTGAATTCAGTTCAATTTGAATTGAACTCTACTTTCGGAAATAAGTATTCTAATAAATTTCAGGCAGGATATACTTATTTTGATGATTTCAGAAATCCTTTTTCTAGCCCTGCACCTCCCATTACCATACAGGATGGAAGCGGCTCTAATTATATAATTGCAGGACACGAACCGTTTTCAATCAATAACGAACTACAGCAAAAGGTGTTTCAGGTGACCAACAACTTCAACATTTTTGTAGGTGACCACTCTGTGACTCTCGGGACTTCTTTTGAACGTTTTGAATTTGATAATTCATTTAATCTTGGTGGATATGATAATTTTGGAAATCCAAATGGCTATTACGGTACTTTTAATGCTTATCCATCTGTCAATGCTTTTCTAGCAGATGCAAATGCTGGAAGTCAAAGTGCAATTGCTCAGAATTTGACTTATGCACAAAATATTTTTGAATCTAGAAATTCAAACGGTGTTGGAAACGATGGTGGTTGGAGACTTTCGGAAACTAATGTAGGTCAATTATCGTTTTATGCTCAAGACGAATGGAGCATAACTAATAATTTCAAATTTACTTATGGCTTGAGACTAGATAAGCCTTTGTATTTCAATACTGATGAAAAAATTCAAGAGTTTATTGATATTGACAACGGTGCTACGGTAGATCCAACTACTGTTTACTACGATCCTGAAACAAATTCAGAAACAACATTGAATTCAACTCAGTTACCAACAGATGAGTTCTTAATTTCTCCAAGACTTGGATTTAATTGGGATGTGAGAAATGACAAAACTTTTCAAATAAGAGGTGGAACTGGAGTATTTACAGGAAGACTACCTTTTGTGTGGATTGGTAATCAAGTGAGTGGTGCAGATCAAGGTTTCTTTCAAATTGTTGATCCAGATTTCAAATTTCCACAGGTATGGAGAACAAATATTGGACTTGATTACAAATTTGATAATGGAATTATTGCTTCTACTGATATTTCTTATACTGAGGATATAAATGCAGCACACGTACAAAACTGGGGGTTAAAAGAACCAACTGAAACATTGGATGGTATAGATAATAGAGCTGTTTATGCTGAATCTGATAAAGGTGATAACAATGCATATGTATTTACAAATTCAAATAAAGGAAGAATTTTTAATGCGGTAGGTACTCTTAAGAAAAACTTCAGCAATGGATTATACATTAGCACTTCCTACAGTTACTTAAATGCAAAAGACGTCAACTCAATTGAGGCTGAGATTACAGGAGATGCATTTACTTTTAATCCGACAGTTGGAAATGCTAACAATGACGTTTTAGGATTTTCTAAATATGGTGATACTCACCGTTTCATTGCTGTAATTTCCAAAAACTTTAAATATGGTTCTCAAAACCAGTGGGAAACAACAGTTTCCAGTTTTGTAGAATATGCTAAAGGTGGACGTTATAATTATACTTATGGAGGTGATATCAATAATGATGGATCCAATATCAACGACCTTTTATACATTCCAACAACAGAAGAATTATCTAGAATGCAATTTTCTGGTCCAGGACAAGCAGAAGCTTTCAATACATTTATTGAAAATAATGACTATATGAAAGATAACAGAGGAAGTTATTTTGAAAGATATGGAGCTTTGGCACCTTGGAGAAGTACAGTAGATATAAGAGTTTTACAAGATTATAACTTTAAAGTATCAGGAGATAAAACCAATACAATTCAGTTGAGTTTAGATATTCTTAATTTTGGAAATCTAATAAATTCTGACTGGGGTATCGTTCAAGAACCATTTAATCAACAGCCTATTGGTGTAAATGTTGATCCAGTGACAAATGAACCTGTTTACACTTTCAGTGAAAATAGAGTAGATTCATTTGCCGTAAATACGAGTTTGATTTCACGTTGGAGAATGCAAGTTGGTTTGAGATATATTTTCTAAATTTATTATACGTTACAATTCTAAGATCGGTAGAGCTTCTACCGATCTTTTTTTATTTTTGCAATTATGAAATACGAAAGACTTACACAGGAACAGCTCAAAGAAATGCACAAAGAATTTATCAATTTTTTGGCAAGTCAATCCATTACTAAAGAGGAATGGGAAGACATCAAAACAAATAAACCTAAAGTAGCAGAGGATGAACTCGATGTTTTCAGCGACTTGGTGTGGGAAGGTGTTCTCAATAAGGTCAACTATTTGGAGCATTTTTCTCCACAACAATTGTTCTTATTTGAATTTACAGACCAACATATCAATTTGATTGGAATAAAAATTGAAAACGAAGCGGTAGATATTAATACGAAAGAAGGTTTTCAATGGTTGAGAGATAACCTTCTGAATGATGATATTCAAATCTACACGTCGACAAAAGCTTTAAGCGAAGACAGGAATAAAGACATTTTCGCGCTCATTAAACAAGGCGCTCATATCACTAAGGGTAAACTTTACCAATATTTTAATGGTATGGTAGAAAAGTAAAATTATTTTAGCGTTTTTAATTTTAAAAAATAACATGGCAAGTAAAGCTTCAATACCAAAAGGAACTCGAGATTTTTCACCACTGGAAGTCAGCAAGAGACAATACATAAGCTCAACGATTCAAGAACTCTTCAAAACATTTGGTTTTCAGCCTATAGAAACTCCTACTTTTGAAAATTCTGATACGTTGATGGGAAAATATGGGGATGAAGGCGACCGCTTAATTTTTAAGATTTTAAATTCAGGAGATTTTTTAAAAAAAGTAGATTCTAAGGTTTACGATAATAAAGATAGTTTAAAATTATCTAGCTCAATTTCAGAAAAAGCTCTTAAATACGACCTTACTGTTCCATTTGCTAGATACGTTGTACAACATCAAAATGAGATTGATTTTCCTTTTAAACGCTATCAAATTCAGAATGTTTATAGAGCAGATAGACCACAAAAAGGAAGGTTTAGAGAATTCACTCAGTGTGATGCTGATGTTATTGGTAGCGATAGCCTATGGCAAGAAGTAGAGTTTATACAATTGTACGACTCTGTTTTTTCTAGTTTGATACTAGAAGGGGTCACTATAAAAATAAATAACAGAAAAATACTTTCTGGTCTTGCTGAAGTGATTGGAGAAAGCGATAAACTTGTTGATTTCACAGTAGCTCTTGATAAACTTGATAAAATAGGAGAGGAAGGTGTGAAAAAAGAGATGCTGGAGAAAGGTATTTCAGAGTCAGCCATTGAAAACATAAAACCTATTTTTAATTTTGAAGGCAATTTTGGAACTAAAATTAATCTTCTAAAATCTTTATTATCCAATTCAGAAATTGGTCAAAAAGGAATAGAAGAATTAGAATTTATTCAAAAAGCACTGCAAGAGCTTCCGTTAAAAACAGCAAATCTGGATCTTGATGTGACACTGGCTCGCGGGCTCAATTATTATACTGGAGCTATTTTTGAAATCTCAGCTCCGGAAAATGTGAAAATGGGATCTATAGGTGGTGGTGGACGATATGATGATTTAACTGGCATTTTTGGATTGAAAAACATGAGTGGCGTTGGTATTTCTTTTGGCTTAGACAGAATCTATCTTGTACTGGAAGAATTGGGGTTATTTCCTCAAGAAATAAAAGAAACGACCAAAGTTTTATTTATTAATTTTGGTAAAGAAGAAGCATTATATGCTCTTAAAGCTGTAAAGCAATTAAGAAATTCTTCAGTTTCAGCTGAATTGTATCCAGATGCCGCTAAGATGAAAAAACAGATGACATATGCAGATAGAAGGAATATACCATATGTTGTCCTTGCAGGAGGTAGTGAGATAGACTCTAAAGTCTATAATTTAAAGAATATGAAAACTGGTGAGCAAGAATCATATTCCAAAGAAGAGTTGGTTAAAAAACTTACGAATGTTTAGCGTCTTAAGCATTTAACGCTTTCTTATATAGTGTAAACCTATTGAAATCTTTACATTTAAATAAAAAACATGAAATCAACAGCAGGAAAAGAAAAAATTAAGCCATGGGAGGATGCAAGTAAAAGTGATGGACAAGTTCATCTAGCAGATATGCACGGAGATGGCGTTCATTTTAACAGAGAACTTCAAGCAAAAGCTAAACGAAACAGACAAATTGCCAAAGAAAATTCCGAAAAAGCTAGGAAAAAGAAAAATAATTTGAAGAATAAATAGAATTAATTACTGGTTTAGATTTTAAAGTTTAAAAGTACAGTCTCTTCTCAATTAATTACATTTTGCGCAAATCCTGATAGATGTCATTTTACAAGTCTTAAAAAGTTTGTATATTTAAGATATAAATCTTAAAAAACTAATATCATGGCAAAATTTAAATGGATAAGCTGTATTATTTTTATTCTCCCCTTTTTAAGTTTATCCCAAACACTAGATAATTTAGACTATATATCTCCATTTCACGAAGATTTAGCTTCTGTGCAAAAAGGCGATAAATGGGCATTTATTGACAGAGAGGGGACTATCGTTATCGATTATAGATCTGATGTTGTGGGTAGCTTAACAGATGATGGGTTTTATCCCTTATTTAGCGATGGAAGATGTTTAATAGAAATAGAAAAAGATGGGATATCATATTTTGGTTATATCGATACGTCTGGAAAAGAAGTTATAGAGCCTCAGTTTTTAAATGCAAAAAATTTTAATGATGGCAAAGCTATTGTTTTGCAACTGGTTAAAGAAGTAGCTGGTGAAAATAAAGCATTAGGTAAGGAAGTGGTGTATTACAAGTATTTTGAAGTTTTGATTAATAAACAAGGCGATTTAGAGGCTTACTTATCAAAAGAACCTCAAAACATTATTCTAGATGAATCCTATTTAAAAAATCCTCCTAAAATATCCTTTAAACACGTTTCCGAATCCTTATACATCAAAAAAAATAAATCTGGTAAATCAACCTTAGTTAAAATTGACTAATACCAATTAAATAACTAACGTCAGATTTGATTTTTTAAATGCTATGCTGCAGTATATTTATTTTGAGCCGTATTTTTGAGGCATTTGAAATCATCGGTGTTATTTAAAGTTTTTGAGAAAAAATTAAAGAGTGATTATTAAAAGAAAAAACCCCTGATTCACAGGGGTTTTTGGTGTAGCGTGGACGAGAGTTGAACTCGTGACCTCCGGGTTATGAATCCGACGCTCTAACCAACTGAGCTACCACGCCGTTTTACGGTTTGCAAAGATAATATTATCTTTTGCTTTCACAAATTTGTTTGGATAATTATTTCAATTAAAGTTTTTATACTTCAATCAATTATCCATATATTGCTTTTCAATCCAAATTAGAATAAAATGAGTGATAAAGTTAAATACGAATTAGAATTTCCAATACAGGTCTCACCATCCTTACTTTTTCAATATATCTCTACACCCTCTGGATTAAGTGAGTGGTTTGCCGATAATGTTAACTCAAGAGGCGAATTATTTACATTCATTTGGGAAGGGAGTGAAGAGCAGGCAAAGTTGTTATCCAAAAAAACGGATGAACGCATGAAATTGAGATGGACAGCAGATGATGAAGAAGGTCTTAATTATTACTTTGAAATGAAAATTCAGGTAGATGAAATTACAAAAGACGTATCGCTTATGATTACCGATTTTGCAGAGGAAGATGAAGTAGATGAAGGAAAGATGCTTTGGGAGAATATGGTCTCTGATTTAAAGCAAATTCTTGGATCATCTTAAACAGTTTTAGTTATGAATGTTTTTGTAAACGGTGAGATTCAATCATCTGAAAATTCAAAATTCAATCTTAATAATAGAGGTTATAATTATGGAGATGGTCTTTTTGAAACCATAAGAGTTATCAACTCCAAAATCATGTTTTGGGAAGCTCATTATTTTAGATTGATGTCTTCTATGAGGATTTTGAGAATGAAAATTCCCATGGAATTTTCACCAGAATATCTAGAAAAAAAAATAGTTGAGCTTATAAAAGCTAATCATTTAGAAAAAGCATCAGTTCGAGTAAAAATAAATATTCACAGGAATGAAGGTGGATATTATACTCCTGAAGATAATTCTATAGGCTATGTAATTTCAACTAAACCTTTAGAAAATTTATTCTTCACCTTAAATGATGAAGATTATGAAGTAGAGTTATTTAAAGATCACTACGTTCAATCAGGTATGCTTTCTACTATTAAGTCGAATAATAAACTTGTAAATGTATTGGCAGGGATTTATGCGAAGGAGAATGATTTTAATAATTGTTTTCTTATCAATGAAAAAAAATCTGTTTTGGAAGTTACCAATGGCAATATCTTTTTAAGAAAAGGTGATGAAATAAAAACACCTCCATTGTCTGACGGTTGTCTCAACGGAATCATTCGAAAACAAGTTATTGAAATTCTTGAAAAATCTGATGAGTATACCTTAAAAGAAGAGTCCATTTCACCTTTTGAATTACAAAAAGCTGATGAAATATTTTACACTAATGCTATTCAAGGTGTACAACCAATTACTAAATACAGGAAGAAAATTTATACATGTGTTTTAGCTAAAAATTTAATCGGGAAGCTAAACGCAAAAGCTAGATTAATAGAAGCCTAGTTGCAGTTTGGGTTGTCAGGAGCATTTGACCAAAGAAGGTATTCACCTCCAAGCTTTTTCATTTTTTCCTGCCAGTATTTTCCGTCTCTCAATGAGTTCAGAATGTCATTAGCTTTTGTAGTGGAGTCTATGATCCAAGTGTCTAATACTATTTCCGATTTCAGTTGGAATGTGTCCCAACCTGAATAACCTAAGAAAAACTTTATGTTTTCAGAAGTTATTTGCTTGGTGTTAATAAGGTTAATAATCATATCGAAAGATCCACCCCAATAGATTCCATTTTTAATTTCTACACTTCCTGTGATAAGATGCGGGACATCATGAATGAAGTATAAATTTTCTTGTTCAACGGGACCACCATTAAATATTTTGAAATTTTCTTCAATTTCAGGAATTAACTCCTCTAAATTAAAATCTAGAGGTTTATTAATTATAAATCCAACAACACCTCCATCATCAATATGTGCTAAAAGTATGACTGAACGGTTAAATGTTACATCCCCAATTATGTTTGGTTTTGATATTAATACATCTCCTCTGTTAAGTTGAAGTTTTTTCATAATAAACAATTAGTTTTCAACAATTTAACTAAAGCTATGAAAAAAAAGTTAAAAAAAAGACCTTTTTTTGGAAAAGGTCTTTAAATTCTAAAAAAATGTAAGTGTTTAAACTTAGTTTACTGCTTTTTGCAAATCAGATCCAGCTTTAAACTTTACTACATTTTTAGCAGCGATTTTGATAGTCTTACCAGTTTGTGGGTTTCTACCTTCACGTGCAGCTCTTTTAGATACAGACCAAGATCCAAATCCAACTAGAGAAACACGGTCTCCTTTTTTAAGAGCACCTTCAACATTTTCTAGAAATGACTCAAGAGCTTTTTTTGCTTCTGCTTTAGTTACACCAGCATCTTCTGCCATGGCATCGATTAAATTCGTTTTGTTCATAATGTAAAATTTAAATTTTGTTGATTAAACATTTTATTAACACATTACAAATTTATATGGAAAATATTACTGTGCAAGAAATTCCCTATAAAATCCTTGTAGAATGGGCAAAAATCAAGCTTTTGAGCTCACAAATCATTATTTTGAGAAATGAATCTATATGTTTAGACAAATCTGTATTCTTTTTTCCATCCCATTCCATTAACTAAAGCCTGTGCTTCCATTCTTTTTTTACCTGGAAATTGCAACTCTTTTATATAAACGAATCCATCCTTTACTGCAACACCTATATTTTTATGCTCCTTGTTATAATGTGTACTTCCAATTGCCATAGAATGTTCTTCAAGTTTTGCTACAACTTTGTAAATCTTAATTTTTAAAATTTCTCCATCCATATCCAATTCAGTCCAGGCTGTCGGGAAAGGGGTTAAGCCTCTTACAAAATTCACGATATCTTTAGCCGATTGATTCCAATTTATCTTGGTGTTTTCTTTATTAAGTTTTGGAGCAGGTTTGAGAGATTCTTCATGCTTTTGAGAAATAGCTTTAGACTCGCTATTTTCGATAGATTTTATAGTATCGAGTACTAATTCTGCTCCAAGTTCCATAAGTTTATCATGAAGGCTCTCAACGTCATCATTAGCTTCAATAGGGATGCTTCTGGAGTCAATAATTTTTCCAGTATCTATTTCTTCATCTATAAAGAATGTCGTTACACCAGTTTCTTTCTCACCGTTTATGATAGCCCAATTTATTGGGGCTGCTCCACGATATTGTGGCAATAATGATGCGTGTAAGTTGAACGTACCAAATTCAGGAAAACTCCAAACTATTTTTGGTAACATTCTGAAAGCGACTACAACCATCAGGTTTGGGTTTAACCGGTTTAAGTCTGCTTGGAAATCATCAGATTTTAGATTTGCAGGTTGTAAAACTTCAATGCCTTGTTTTTCAGCATATTGCTTTACGGCTGAAGAGTGCAATCGTTTTCCTCTCCCTGCTGGTTTATCTGGAGCAGTAACAGCACCCACAATATTTGCACCAGATTTTACCAAATGGTCTAAAATGCCAACCGCAAAATCTGGAGTTCCCATAAAAAGTATTCGTAATTTGTTCATAAAATTAAAGTATAAGTATTTCTTAGTGTTAGTTGTATTTTATTTTTTTCTAAAAGGATTTGTAATGTTTTGAGTACAGCTTCTTTTGGGAAATCGCTTTTTTGAATTATTTCTTTTGAATTTGAATCAGACTGAGCTAATAATTTTAAAATTTGACCTTCCACCTTTTTATAATATTTAGAAGCTGGTTCGTTTATTGCTTTTATTTTATCGTTAAGGCAATTACTACACATCCCGCAAACACTAAAGTTTTCCTCTCCAAAATACTCCAAAATAAAACTCTGCAAACACATTGTACTTTCTTCGATATACTTTAGAACAGTTTTTGCTTTTTGGAGTTTGTTTTCTTGATATTGGACAATGTATTTTCTAAGCGGATTCAACGTGTATTTGTCCTCGCGAGGCGGAATTAATGTAATGCTGAGATCTTGTTTAATAAACTCTGCAGTAAGCAAACCTTGCTTTTCTAAAGCTTCTAGCTGTGAATAAATCTTTTTGTCGTTAAAACCAGTTTTCTTTTTTAAAAGATGAATATTGATAGACAATTCTTGCTCAAAAACACCTCCATAAGTCCTTAGCAGTGTCCTCACAAGCAAAGCATACTGTGTGTGATTATCGATAAATCTAATGAGTTGCTCACTAGACACTTGAAATTTCAACTTAGTTTTCTTCTGAAAGGACTTGTCTAAACTTATGATACTCAATCTATCAAGAAGATTCAATGTATTGTAAGTCAATATAGTATGTAGTTTGTATCGAGAGCAAAAGTCATGAAAATTGAAATCAAAGCTTTTGTTTTCGCCCTCTCCATAAGCTATTCTGAAGTAACTCATTATAGCTTTATAAACAATTTGAACAGCTTCAAAAGTAGGAATTGTTTTGACAAATTGATTATTTAATCGTTGCTTATCGCTTTCATTATATAATATGATTGCTTTAGATGGTATTCCATCTCTTCCAGCTCTACCAGCTTCCTGGTAATAGCTCTCCATGCTTTCTGGTAAATGGTAGTGAACAACTTGCCTTACATTGGCTTTGTCTATTCCCATCCCAAAAGCATTGGTAGCGATCATAATATGATGCTTTTCAGATAACCAAGACGTAAGCCGATTCTGTTTTTCAGCTTGAGTAATTCCACCATGAAAAAAAGTTGATTTGAGTCCTTTTTTATTGAGGAAATCAGACAATTCCATACAAGCCGAGCGGTTACGAACATAAACAATACTGCTTGGCTTTGAGTTTTGTAATAAATCAAACAAATCATTCACTTTATCGTTGGAAAACTCTGTCAAAAAAGAAATGTTAGACCTTTGAAAACTTTCTTCAACTATAATCGGTTGATCAAGCTCAAGTTCTTTTGCAATATCTTTTTTGACCTGAATTGTTGCAGTTGCTGTAAGTGCTATAACGGGAACTTTAGGATGTAAATCTCTTAAAAGTTGAATTTGACTATAAGCAGGTCTAAAGTCATGCCCCCATTGGGAGATACAGTGCGCTTCATCCACCGCAATAAAGTTTACATTCATCTTCCTTATGCGTTCCTGGACGAGATCTTGTTGAAGGCGTTCTGGGGAAAGGTATAAGAATTTATAGTTACCATAAATACAGTTATCTAGTTTTTGATCTACCTCCCTGTAAGGCATTCCGCTTTTGAGTAGTTGAGCTTTTATTCCTTTAGATTTGAGATTTTCAACTTGATCTTGCATAAGTGCCACCAATGGAGATATGACAATGCAAATACCAGTTTCAACAAGTGCTGGAACCTGAAAGCAAATGGACTTGCCACCCCCAGTTGGTAAAAAAACGCAAGTATCATTTCCCTCAAGGGCAGATTCAATAGCGAGTTCCTGTGAAGGTTTAAAACTTTCATATCCCCAATAGGTTTTCAGTATGTCCAGGGGAGTAGATATCATTTCTTTTGAATTGTGTTCAAAATAAATTCGATTCGCTCATGAATTCTTGATTTTGGAACTTCTATAAGGTTATAATCAAGATCTCGATACGTTTTAATTAGGACATCTTGAAGGTTTCTAGCAAGTTCCAGATCTTCGAACCGCTCATTATCTTGTGTGTAAATGTCGTTCCAAATGGGAAACAGAAATACGTTATCATATCTGTAATTTCCGTTGGCTTTTGTAAATTCATCGGGATATTTTTCTCCAAAATGATCCATGTAGGCTGTAACATCTGGAATACCTCTGTCTATAAAAACTTGATGAGTATTAATTGATTTAGCATCCTCAAATTGTTTTATCCTGCCTTTTAACAGCATTTCACTAAACCTTAAAGGCTCATCCAAAAAGAGATGTTCGATACCAAGCTGTCTGGCTTCCAAAGTAACTTCTCTAGAAACTTCAGGGAAACACCAATAGCCTCTATCAGATAGAGCTTCAAGCACTGTGGACTTGCCTGTACTTGGACCTCCTATAAGTAGATTTTTGACTGGATTTAATTTGGTCATAGATAAACGATGCTAGGATTTATAAAAATATGTAATAACAGTATATTTGCATAAAATTGTAAAGAATTATGTCCGATAAATCTTCAGATGAATTTTACACCAAACTGCGCAAAAGACTCAAAAAAACGAGTGATTGGCCTGCGCCGTATTTATATAAATTTATCGTGCCCTCATCAGATCAAAAAAATTTAGATCAGCTGATAGCTATATTTGATAATCTTGGAGCTGTTATTTCAACTAAAAAATCTTCAAAGGGCAAATATACCAGCGTTTCTATAAATGTCACCCTTAAATCACCAGATATTGTTATAGAAAAGTATAAACAAGTAGGTGAAGAAATTCAGAATGTGATTTCTCTGTAACCAGAGTAAAATTAAATGCTTATTTTGCAATCCTTATAAAAACAAAGACAATTGATAACTTATCTCGAGTATAATTCTGAAAGAAACGAATTAAAGATTCCAGAATACGGAAGGAACATCCAGAAAATGGTAGAGTACGCCAAAACCATCGAGGATAAAGAAAAACGTAATAATACAGCTAAAGGTATTGTAGATGTAATGGGGAATATGAATCCTCACTTAAGAGATGTGCCTGATTTCCAGCATAAATTGTGGGATCAACTTTTCATCATTAGTAATTTTGAATTGGATGTGGACTCTCCATTTCCAAAACCATCTCGTGAAGAACTCTACGCTAGGCCAGAGCCTTTACCTTATCCACAAAACTTTCCAAAATACAGGTTTTATGGCAATAACATCAAACGTATGATTGATGAAGCCATCAAAATTGAAGATGGAGAATTAAAGGATGGTCTGATGTTTAACATCGCGAACCACATGAAAAAATGTTATTTGAACTGGAATAAAGATTCAGTTTCAGATAAAATTATTTTTGATCACTTGAGAGATCTCAGTAACGGAAAGTTGGATTTAAAACCTGATACAGAAGAATTGAGTGATGCCAATGCATTAGTTCGTCAAGCAAATAAACGCTCAAAACCACAGACAAAAAATTTTAAGAAAAACAACAATCGCAACCGCAAACGAAAATACTAAATGGCAACTTTCCAAATTGAAGGAGGTCACCAACTTAAAGGTGAAATCCATCCACAAGGAGCAAAAAATGAAGCTTTACAAATTCTTTGTGCTGTTTTATTAACTCCAGATGAAATCAAAATTCATAATATTCCAGACATACGGGATGTCAATAAACTGATTGAAATCTTAGGAAATCTTGGAGTAAAAATTCAAAAACTAGGTAAAGGGAGCTATTCTTTCAGATCAGATGAATTAAATCTAGATTATCTTGAAAGTCAAAAATTTAAAGATGAAGGTAGTAGTTTAAGAGGTTCGATAATGATAGTTGGTCCACTTTTAGGCCGTTTTGGTAAAGGTTATATTCCAAGACCTGGTGGAGATAAAATTGGTAGAAGACGTCTAGATACTCACTTTAGTGGATTTATAGATCTCGGTGCTAAATTCCGATATAATAAGGAAGAACGATTTTATGGTGTGGAAGCTCCTAATGGATTGAAAGGTAAAGACATGCTTCTTGAGGAAGCTTCTGTAACAGGAACTGCCAATATTTTGATGGCTGCAGTTCTTGCTGAGGGAACTACCACAATTTACAATGCTGCTTGTGAACCTTACATTCAGCAATTATGTAAAATGCTGGTTTCTATGGGGGCGAAAATTGATGGTATCAGTTCTAATTTATTAAAAATTGAAGGCGTGAAAGAATTAACTGGTTGTACTCACAGAGTCTTGCCAGATATGATTGAAATAGGCTCATGGATTGGCTTAGCTGCTATGACCAAAAGTGAAATCACCATTAAAAACGTAAGCTGGGAAAATCTTGGAGTTATTCCTGTAACCTTTAAAAAGTTAGGAATTCAATTAGAGAAAAAGGGAGACGATATTTATATTCCTGCACATACGGATGGCTATGAAGTCGCAAGTTTTATAGATGGCTCCGTCATGAATATTAGCGATGCACCTTGGCCTGGCTTTACCCCAGACTTATTGAGTATTTTGCTAGTGGTAGCCACTCAAGCCCGAGGAAGTGTCTTGATTCATCAAAAAATGTTTGAAAGCAGACTTTTCTTTGTAGATAAATTGATAGACATGGGAGCAAAAATTATTCTTTGCGACCCTCATAGAGCTACAGTTATCGGTCATGATTTTCAATCTCAATTGAAAGCCACAACAATGTCTAGCCCAGATATAAGGGCTGGTATTTCATTATTAATTGCTGCACTTTCAGCAAAAGGAACTTCTACTATACATAATATAGAACAGATCGATCGTGGTTATGAAGATATTGATGGCAGATTAAGAGCTATCGGCGCAAAAATTAATCGATACGATTAATTTTATTTTTCCAAATGATACATTACTTGTGTAAAAAAGACCAATACTTTTGTTTTGGTCTTTTTTTTGACTTTCAAATTGTGTTTTTGAAATAAATCCTCCCACTGCGCTTCAGATTTGTTGGAGTGAGGATGACCTTTAAATTCCATATTGACAAGCGAATCCATAAACCAGGTAAGATGCTTCATCAACCAAGTAGAATACACATCTTCCAGAACTATAATCTTCTTTTTGGAAACGCGAACAGCTTCAGCAAACACCTGTTCAGGATTTGGACAATGATGTAATACTGTGATGAGCATAGAAGCATCAAAATTTTCGTCGTTAAAAGGGAGATGAACACCATCATAAATGATAGGAATGATGTCATTATGAATTGTTTTATCTACAACATCAACAGTTTTAACTTCAAAATTATTTTGTGTTAAGTAATTAGCCAATCCACCGCTTCCTGTCCCAATATCCACAATAACTTCATTTTGATTTAAAAAATCATCTATCAATTTTGCTTTAGAAACATTTCGGCGCTTATCTTTTACATAAGTAATAGTGTCGTAAAGAGACATTATAAATTTTTCATGCAATCTATAAAGAGCTATGCATAAAAGCAGTAAAAAGTTTACATTTAAATTCTAAAAAGCATTTATGAGTAAAATCAAGTTTTTATGGCAGGAACTCACAGGAAGTTTTTGGTTTATACCAATACTTATCATTATTTTTTCTATTGGATTAGCTACTTTGTTAATTTTTATAGATAGGAGTGTAGATGTCCGTTCGATTGAATTCTTTAGTTATATTCTTACCGAAAGTGCAGATTCTGCAAGAAGTGTTTTATCTACTATTTCTGGCGCTATGATTGGTGTAGCAGGAACTGTATTTTCCATTACACTTGTTGCATTAACGCTTGCCTCTTCTCAATTTGGTCCACGTTTGCTTAAAAACTTCATGCACGAACGCCTCAATCAGGTAGTTTTAGGAACTTACGTATCTACTTATGCCTATTGCCTTATTGTTTTAAATGTTGTGAAAGACAATGAGGCTCAGGTTTTCATTCCTTCCTTATCGATCTTATTAGCCATTTTGGCAGCTATTGGTAATATTATTCTTTTGATCATTTTTATACATTCTATTTCGATTAGCATACAGGCAGACCATGTTGTCTCTGATATTTCTGTGTCATTGATGAAAAATATAGAAAGAATTTTTTCTGAAGAACTAGAAGATGAGGATCCGTCTATTGAAAAAAATACTAAACCTTTAGATTATTATTTAAAGGACTTTTCACATTCTAAAACTCTAAAATCTCCTAAAAGTGGTTATTTGCAATATCTTCATAATATATCTCTTTTCGAAGCAGCCAAGACCAATGAGTATTTAATAGTTTCACATCATAGAGTAGGCGGCTACATCGTAAAAGGTGAGCCTATTATTAGCATTCATTCCAAAACTGAATTTACTGAAGACTCTTCTATAAATTTTGAAAATAATTACGTTTTGGGAAGTTCCAGGACTACTCAACAAGACGCAGAGCATTCTATTCATCAAATGGTAGAGATTGCTTGCAGGGCTTTATCTCCAGGTATAAATGATCCTTTTACAGCTATTTCCTGCATAGATAATCTCACATCTACCTTATGTTATCTTACTCGCGTAAAATTTCCATCCAAGTATAAATTTGATGATGACAAGCTTCGTTATGCATTTAAACCTTTAACCTTTCAAGGTATGCTGGATGCAGCATTTTTACAGATTCGGCAATTTTCTAAAGGCAGCCCTGCCGTCGTGATAAGACTTATGGAAGCTTTGATCAAAATTCACGATTACACATCCCATAAGATTCACAAAGAGGCCGTAAAAGAACATGCCGAAATGGTGTTGAAAGTCGCCGAAGACTCTTTTGAAGAATGTCACGATTTGGAAGATATGCGTGATCGAAGTCGATCTATTTTAGAAGAATCTTAGGATTAAGTATCTTTATTTAAGACTTTATTTTCTTCTGAATTTGCTTTCAGGTAAACATCAATTCTACGAATGTTAATTAACTAGGATATATTCCAATATGTAGGAATATATCCTAAATTTGTAGAAAAAGACTATGTTGCATTTGGTTCATCAGGCGCAGCGCGCCTTGGAAATTTACCCTCCAGATTTATCCAGAAGCCTGGATTTACCATTTGTGAATCAGGGAATTAGTGCAGGATTTCCAAGTCCTGCAGACGATTTTTTAGACATCAAAATCGATCTAAACAAGGAATTTATCAAAAATCCCAATTCTACCTTTTATGCTCGCGTGCGCGGAAGTAGCATGATAGGAGCGGGGCTTAGAGACGGAGATTTACTCATTATTGACAGAAGTCTGGAACCCGAACATAAAAAGATTGCGGTGTGCTTTATCGACGGAGAATTTACTGTCAAACGTATTAAAAAAGAAAAGGATAACATCTGGCTTATGCCAGAAAATAAAGAGTATCCCCCGATAAAGGTTGATGAAAGCAACGACTTCGTGATTTGGGGAGTGGTGACTACTGTCATTAAAAAAGTCAACTGATGTTTGCTCTGGTAGATTGCAATAATTTCTATGCGTCCTGTGAGCGGGTGTTTAATCCCAGTCTTCGCGACAAGCCTGTGGTAATTCTATCCAATAATGACGGCTGTGTGATTGCTCGAAGTAACGAGGCTAAAGCTTTGGGAATTCCTATGGGAGCACCTACGCACAAGTTTGAAAAGATATTCAAGCAGCATAAGGTTCAGGTGTTTTCTTCCAATTATGCCCTGTACGGAGATATGAGCTCTCGAGTCATGAATATTTTGGCAAGTTTTACACCAGATATCGAAATCTATAGTATCGACGAGTCATTTTTAGAATTTACGGGGTTTGAAAATTACGACATGCAGGCTTACTGCAAAAAGATGAAATCCATGGTCGAAAAATCTACAGGCATACCCATAAGCGTTGGGGTAGCACCTACAAAAGCCTTAAGTAAAATAGCCAATAGAATTGCTAAAAAGTTCTCCGAACGCACCAAGGGCGTGTTTGTCATGGAAGATGATAGCGCCCGAATAAAAGCTTTAAAATGGTTAAAAATTGAAGACGTCTGGGGCATTGGTCGCCAACATGCTTTACGCCTCAAAAAACACAACATTCACAACGCTTACGCATTTTCAGAACTGCCTGACGAATGGGTGAGAAAGCAGATGAGTGTGGTAGGTCTACGCCTTAAGAAAGAATTGCAGGGCCGACGAACCCTGGAACTGGAAACGCCGGCCAATAAAAAAGCCATCGCTACCACACGTTCTTTTGACAAGCAGTATAAAGACTTTGATTATGTCCAGGAGCGGGTGAGTAGTTTTGCGATTAAGTCAGCTGAAAAATTAAGACGGCAGGGGAGTTGCTGTCAGATGGTATACGTATTCCTAAAAACCAATAAATTTCGTCAGGACTTACCGCAGTACCAGAATAGCATTGTGGTGCAAACGGGTTATCCTACCAATTCCAGTATAGATTTGGTGAAATTTGCCGTAGAAGGGCTGAAGAAGATTTATCATCCTGATTATTACTACAAAAAAGCGGGAGTCATTGTAATGGGGTTGGTGCCCGAAGACCAACGACAACTGGCATTTTTTACCGCCGAAAATCCGAAGCACAAAGAACTGATGCAGAAGATCGACCGGTTAAACGGAGTCTACGGCACAGGCGCTGTACGCTTGGGGAGTCAGGATATGGGCAGAGTCTGGAAAATGCGGAGGAAACATCTTTCACAGGCTTACACGACAAGTTTGAACCATGTGATAGAAGTTAAAGTGGGAGATGGGGATGAAGAAAAAAAAGATAAAAATTCTGAAATGTTTGTGGGTTTGTTTTAAACTAGAATCCTATAAATTTAGTTTTGGCTGATATAGCTTTAACCACTGAGAACACGAAGAAGTGTGATTAATTCCACTTTAAAACCTTCAGTCAAAACTTTACAGCTCAGACGGAGGATTAAGTGAACGAAAAGCATTAAACTCACTGGTAAAGTCATTAAGATTTGCAGTATTAAATTCCGAAGAAAAAAAGAAAATTCTTTTTGCTGAATTTGATAAAGTTTAACCTGATGCTGAGTGCAAAAAAACCTTACCTTTGCAGCTTCAAAAATTTGAAGATCATTTGATATGAAAGCAGGAATTGTAGGCTTACCCAACGTAGGAAAATCGACTTTATTTAACTCACTCTCCAATGCAAAAGCGCAGAGTGCGAACTTTCCCTTTTGTACGATAGAGCCCAACATCGGGGTGGTCAACGTGCCGGATCCACGTCTTGAAAAGCTGGAATCGCTTGTGAATCCTGAGCGCGTGGTGCCTGCCACCGTGGAGATTGTAGATATTGCAGGACTTGTAAAAGGAGCAAGCAAAGGTGAAGGATTAGGTAATCAATTCCTTGGAAACATAAGAGAAACCGATGCGATTCTGCATGTGTTGCGTTGTTTTGATGATGATAATGTGGTGCACGTGGATGGAAATATCGATCCGATTCGCGATAAAGAAACCATCGACATCGAATTGCAGTTAAAAGACCTGGAATCGGTTGAGAAAAAGATGGATAAAACCAAGCGTGCTGCCAAAACCGGGAATAAGGAAGCACAACGCGAATTTGGAGTTTTGGAAGCTTTGAAAACAGGTCTGGAAAGCGGAACATCCGTGAGAGCACTTAACATAGCTGAAGAAGACAGAGCCGATTTTGTAAGACCAATGCAGTTAATTACCGACAAACCTGTGATGTACGTTTGTAATGTGGACGAAGGTTCTGCCGTGAATGGCAATGCACATGTGGATCGTGTAAAAGAGGCGGTAAAAGATGAAAATGCTGAAGTTTTAGTCCTGGCTGTGGGCATTGAAGCGGATATTGCAGAGCTTGATGACTATGAGGAACGAACCATGTTCCTTGAAGATATTGGTCTTGAAGAGGCTGGGGCCGGCAAATTGATCCGTTCTGCTTACAGGTTGCTAAATCAACAGACCTATTTTACAGCTGGAAAAAAAGAAGTCCGTGCCTGGACCGTGAAGGTAGGGGCGACAGCTCCACAGGCCGCGGGCGTGATTCATACGGATTTTGAACGCGGATTTATTCGTGCGGAAGTGATCAAGTACGATGACTTCGTTCATTTTGGAAGTGAGGCCAAAGTGCGTGATGCCGGAAAACTAAATGTAGAAGGCAAGGAGTACATCGTGAAAGACGGGGATATCATGAACTTTAGGTTTAACGTTTAAACAGGTCATAGGCTGTTGGTGTCGGGTAATAGGAATGTGAGCTTCCCTAAATAGTCTTGACTGTTTTGAATCAGGAATCAGGACTTTTGGAATCAGGATTGCTAGAAAAAGGGTCCTGATTCCTAAAACTCAATGACACCAATACAACTTACAGCGCTTCAAGCCTTAACGCTCAGTGATAAGTTGAACTTCCCTGATTAAAGTCGACCGATAAACTGTCAACAGAGAACGGTGAACTAGTATGATTCATTATTGATCTGAACGTTTTTTAAGGCTTGCAAAGTCTTACCTTTGCAAAAATTTTTACATGTCAAAGCAGTTTTCAGAATTAAACATAGAGGAGTCCTTACAAAAAAGTTTAGCGGAGTTACAGATCACTATACCTACAGAGGTTCAAGAGAAAACCATTCCTCATATTTTAAATCAATCCGAAGACCTTGTCGTTTTATCCAAAACGGGAACAGGAAAAACAGCGGCGTATGGTTTACCATTGCTTCAGTTACTCAAGTTAAGAACCACTGAAATGCAGGTGCTTGTTTTGGCTCCCACCAGAGAACTTGCTCAACAAATTCATCAGCAGCTGCTTGCATTTGCTCAGTATTCCGATCCGCTTCCCATGCTTGCTTTAACTGGCGGAACGCCTATAAAATCTCAAGTTGAAGCACTAAAGCAGACTCCCTCTCTTATTGTGGCTACACCTGGCCGCTTATTGGATCTCGTAAAACGAGAGGCTATAGATTTGAGTCGTATGACACATTTGGTCTTAGATGAAGCTGACGAAATGCTGAGTGCTCTAAAGACAGAAGTGGACTCGATCCTTAAAATTCTGCCTAAAGCGAGAAGAACATTCCTATTTACAGCTACACTTCCAGGAAGCCTCAAACAAATTGTACAAAATTCCATGTCCTCGGATGTTATCCAAATCAATGTAGGTATGTCCACAGTTGGACATCAAGGCATTGACCATCGCTATGTCGTTGTGGAACCCATAGAAAAGCTGGAGGTGTTATTGCATTTTTTAAATTCCAGACTAGGGCAGAGAGGTATTATTTTTTGTAAGACTAAAGCGGCGGTCAATAAACTGGCAAAAAAGCTAGCCATCAATAAATTTTCATCAGGAGCCATTCACGGGAGTCTTACGCAGGGGATAAGGGATCGTGTTTTGGGACAGTTTAGAGAGGGACATATTGATATTTTGGTCGCTACCGATCTTGCTGCTCGGGGCATTGATGTAAAAGCCGTATCCTTTGTGGTCAATTACCACTTGCCAGATACATACGAAGCCTATGTCCATAGAAGCGGACGGACTGCCAGAGCAGGAGCAGAAGGACTTTCATTTACGGTTTTACAGCAGGATGAAGTCGTGGAGTTGGCTAACTTCGAAAGTGAATTGGGAATAACCTTTCACGAAGTGACCAAAGCAGACCCCCAAAGTCTTGAAGAAAACAATGTCTTATTGTGGGCTAAAAAGATATTTAAAACCAAACCCAATCGGGAGGTCTCTTCCGAATTCAAAACAAAGATCCAAACGATCTTTCATCATTTAACCAAAGAAGAACTCATCGATAAAGTACTTGCTTATCAGTTGGCGCAAGCTAAGACTGAGCATACACCCACTGAACCTTCTAAAAAACAATAAGCTTATGGCCAATTTTATAAAGTCACAGGAAGAGATTTTACAAAAACTCAATATACAGACGTTGAACCCCATGCAAGCGGAGGCTATTCCTTTGATCGAAAACACGGCGAATACCTTACTGTTGTCACCAACAGGTACTGGAAAAACCTTAGCTTTTTCATTGCCTTTATTGAATATGTTGGATCCAGAATCTTCAGAAGTTCAAGCCTTAATTTTGGTGCCTTCCAGAGAGCTTGCTATCCAAATTGAACAGGTGATTCGTTCGATGGGCTCAGGGTATAAAGTCAATGCCGTGTACGGGGGCAGACCTGTATCCAAGGATAAAATCGAAATCAAACACAACCCCGCTATTCTTATTGGAACACCAGGAAGAATTTTAGATCACTTTAACCGTGATCTTTTTTCTAAAACAAGTATAAAAACGCTTGTACTAGATGAGTTTGACAAATCTTTGGAAGTGGGCTTTGAAGAGGACATGAAATCGATTATAGGTCAGTTGCCCAACCTCTCTAAGCGGATATTGACCTCCGCTACCCAAGGGGTTAAGATTCCGAATTTCGTCAATTTGATTCAACCGACTATCGTTAACTATCTAGATAAAAAGCACAATTCTAAATTAAGTCTTAGAACAGTAATTTCTCCAAACCAAAACAAATTAAAAACCTTGGTAGATCTGGTTCAGCATTTAGGCAATCGTCAGGGCATTGTATTTTGTAATTTGAGAGAAAGCATAGAGAAGGTGAGTACTTACCTGAGTCAGCACGATATCAGTCATACTTGTTTTTCAGGGATGATGGAGCAAAAAGACCGGGAACGGGCTTTGATTAAATTTAGAAATGGAAGCTCACAGCTTTTAGTGGCTACCGACCTGGCTTCCAGAGGGATTGATATTCCGGAAATGCAATTTATTATCCATTATGAACTCCCACGTCATGAGGAAGAATTTATTCACAGAAATGGGAGAACAGCCAGAGTGGATGCTAAAGGAACGGCTTATATCTTAAAAGGAGAACGCGAGTCTTTACCAGAATTTATTGGTGAGGTGAGCAGTGCTGATATTTCTAAAAAAGCAGTTCTGAAACCCAGACATTGGGAAACCCTGTTTGTTTCAGGAGGCCGCAGAGATAAGATTTCAAAAGGAGATATTGCAGGTTTGTTTTTTAAGCAAGGCGGACTCCATAAAGATCAGCTTGGGACAATAGAACTGAAACCCGACTGTGCATTTGTAGGCGTTCCTTCAAGTTTGGCTGAGGAATTGGTAGATAAATTAAACAACTCCAGATTGAAAACTAAAAAAGTACGCATTAGGGTTCTCGAGTAATCTTGGGAACTAAGAAAAAAGAACAAAGAGGATAGAACAAAGAGAAAAGAGAAAAGAATAAAGAGGAAAGAACAAAGAGGATAGAACAAAGAGGATAGAACAAAGAGGATAGAACAAAGAACCAGGAGAAAGGACTATTCGACTCTGGACTATATAACAAGCTGTGAACAGGAGAATAAAGAGGAAAGAACAAAGAGAAAAGAACAAAGAGGATAGAACAAAGAGGATAGAACAAAGAGAAAAGACATCTGAAAATGACCATACTGAATTTTAAATGCAAAGAGTCTGCTTTGATGGGTGAAGATGTGATGAACTTAAAGTATGTAGTTATTGAGTCAGTGAGTTTGTGAGTGAATTTGTAGATGCAGTGATTTTATAAGAATTCATTTTTGAAATACGCATCAAAGCATAAAGTAAAGTTGAAATGCTTCTGACTTTTATACCTTTGTAATAAGCTTTGCGTTCTTTGCGTGAAATTACTCAATACAATTGATAACCCATATATGGCTAAAGCTCGCGAGAAAAAGAGCAATTTTGCATCTCTCAAATTTGTTCCCAGATTTCTAAGTAAAGTCTATCATACACATCCTGGTCTTTTTTTGGCCAATGTGTTTTTAAGATTGCTGAAATCTTTGATTCCTATCGCCTTGTTATGGGTCGGGAAGGAGATTATCGATGAAGTTATTTTTCAGGTAGACTTGGATGCCAAAGACCTGACTCGTCTATACTGGTTGATTGGTATTGAGCTAGTTCTGGCGATATTCAGTGATGTGTTCAATCGATTAATTGGTCTGACTGATGGTCTTTTAGGGGATTTGTATTCCAATACGTCTTCCATAGAACTGATTCAGAAAACAGCTAAGGTTGAATTAGCCAGTCTGGAAGACTCCGAGTTTTACGATAAACTCGAGCGGGCCAGGCAGCAAACCACCAGTCGAGTGTCGCTGATGTCCAATGTTTTGGCACAAATTCAGGATATCATTACCATCATTTCTTTGATTTCCGGACTGATTTATTTCTATCCTATTCTGATTTTATTATTAGTCATTTCTATTATCCCGTCGCTTATCAACGAATTAAAATACAGTCAGTCGACGTATTCCCTTCAAAAGAGCTGGACGCCTGAACGTCGGGAGTTGGATTATATGCGAATGATTGGTGCCAGTGATATCACCGCTAAAGAAATCAAACTGTTTGGTCTGGCAGATTTTATCAGCAACACCTTTAAACGCATCTCCGATAAATATTACAAAGCGAACAAAAAACTATCCATCAAGAAGAGTTTGTGGGGCGGTACCTTTCACATTCTTGGAGATTTGGCCTATTATGGCGCATATGTATTTATTGTTTTGAAAGCTGTAGCTGGTTTTGTCACCATCGGTGACTTAACCTTCTTAGCAGGGTCGTTCAGCCGACTTCGAAGTCAGTTGCAGACCGTGTTTTCAAGATTTTCTAATATTACGGAAAGCGCCATGTATTTGCAGGATTACTTTGAGTTTATCGATATGGACTTCAGCGGTGAGAATCCAGAGCAGTACCGTGAAGGCCCGACAGAGTTTAAGCATAGCATCCGATTTGAAAATGTAAGTTTCAGGTATCCACAGTCAGATAAAAATGTATTATCCAACATTTCTTTTGACTTGATCAAAGGTGAGAAATTAGCGCTGGTAGGAGAGAATGGTGCTGGAAAAACAACCTTGATCAAATTGTTACTCCGGCTATACGATCCCACTGAAGGTCAAATTTTGATGGACGGTGTTCCGGTTCAGGAGTATCGAAAACAAGCCTATCAGAAAATGCTGGGCGCTATTTTTCAGGATTTTGTGAAGTATTACTTAACGGCTAAAATCAACATAGCTGTGGGGAATATCGATGAAGAACACAATACCGAAAAAATAAAAAATGCCGCCGTGCAAAGTCTGGCTAATGATGTGATCGAAAGTCTGCCGGAAGGCTATAACCAAGGTTTGGGACGACGCTTCCGGAAAGGAGCAGAGCTATCTGGCGGACAATGGCAGAAAATAGCATTGGCTCGAGCCTATATGTCGGACGCACCGATTATCATTCTGGATGAGCCCACGTCTGCCCTGGATGCACGAGCAGAATCTCAGGTATTTCAGCGATTTATTGCCTTAACCGAAGACCGTACCAGCATCATTATTTCTCACCGCTTTTCAACTGTGAGAATGGCAGATCGAATTCTAGTCTTACAAAACGGACAAATCCTGGAGATGGGCACCCACGAAGAGTTACTGGCCAAACCACAATTGTATGCGGAGTTATTCGAATTACAAGCTGAAGGGTATCGGGAGTAATAGCTAAAACTTGAATAACTTATTGGCACATAAATAATGAGTTTACATAGTAGAGGTCATTATTAGAAGTAAAAAAATCAATTTTAAAAAACTTTGCGTTTACTCTTACACAGCGATTTCTTTTGGTATTTCTTAAGGGTTCTCACCGCAATGGCGCTGAGTTCGCTAAGAGAAACTCAGTAACCTTTATGTCCCTGCCTTCCGAAGTGAAATGCAGGCAGTTCTGTGGTAAATTTTAAATACTGATTTTCATAAAATTATATTACACCGCTCAAGCACTTAATTAGTCGGAGAAATGGGAGTATTTATGATTAAAATAAATCTTAGACTTTGTAGTCAGTGGATGTATTTCATAGGCTTTTTAAGCCTACTTTTGCAAACTTTAATAGCACACGAATGAAGCGAATAGCAGAATACAAAAAACTCTTTGGAGTTGAAAGACAGATAGAGTTAAAGCCCTTGAAAAAGGCGTACCGAGATCTGGTAAAGGAATGGCATCCCGACAAGTTTCAGGCTGGAGACGAACGTCAGGCCGAAGCCGAAATCCAAAGCAGACGTATCATCGATGGCTATCATTTTTTGGTGAGCATTGCCCCTGAAACCATTTCTGCCAATGCTGAACAGTATGCAGAAAGTATAAATACTGGGATTGCTGACTTTCAGCACAAAGGTATGTTGTTGGAAATTACCTTTATGGATGGGGTTACTTATGAGTATTTTGGAGTCACTAAACCTGTTTTTATCAAAATGATCAACAGCAATAAGCTTAACCGTTTTGCCAAACGTTCTATTTATCCAAATTATACCTTTAGAATGGCCAAACGTGAAAATGTAGAGGCATAGATTTCTAGTTTTTTTTGATAAAAGCTGTTTCAACGCAGAGACGCTGAGTTCGCAATGAAAAAACTTTATGTTCACTGTGACTTTGCAGTAAATTTTAGTGTTGATATTCTTAAGCAATAAGGTTGATCGCTTTGCAAAACGTTCTATTTATCCAAATTATACCTTTAGAATGGCCAAACGTGAAAATGTAGAGGCATAGATTTCTAGTTTATTTTTTGATAAAAGTTGTTTCACCGCAGGGTCAAGGAGGGCACATAGGAATCTGAACCTTTAAAAATAGCTTTTCGAATTCAATATTTATCTGGTTAAATAAAGTTTTTATCCACCACAAAGTCACGAAGAACACAGAGGGAATAATGAACTTTATATTCAAACCTCTGTGAACTCAGTTTCTCTGTGGTTATATCCATATGGATAAAATTTGTAAATTAGATTTTCTTTTAATACTCTAATTCGTGTATGAAAATGATCTTGCTACAAAAATTATTGGGGCTGCTATAGAAGTTCACAGGCAACTTGGCCCAGGATTACTTGAAAGCACTTATGAAACGTGTTTAGCTTATGAGCTAAAGCAAATCGGACTTAACCTACAGCAACAAGTAGCCTTACCAGTTGTTTACAAAGAGGTGAAACTCAATGCAGGTTATAGAATTGACCTTTTGGTAGAAAATAAAATTATCATTGAAATTAAAAGTGTTGAAGTACTTGCTGATATTCACACAGCACAATTATTGACCTACTTAAAATTAAAAGACTTGAAACTCGGATTGTTAATCAATTTCAACGAAGTACTGCTCAAAAACGGACTAAAAAGAGTTTTGAACGGTTATTTGTGAAAGTTGCCGCAAAGCCACTAATTAAACCAAGGATTAATATTTGATTAAAATTCTTTGTGTGCTCATTTCCTCTGTGGTGAATTGATAATTATTTTAAATTCAGTATTAATCAATTTTACGATTTACTTTTAAAGAATAGTCTAAAAGGAGTTTTGAATGGATATTTATAATTCTTAGTACCTCTGTGTTCTTTGTGCCCCTGCCTTCCAAAGTGAAACGCAGGCAGGACTGCGGTGAATACTTTCGAATTTATATCCCCCTTAATAATTTTTCATCCCCAAGTCCTTAACTTAGTAAGTCTGTAAAAATTAAGATGATGATGCTAATGAAAGCACTGTTTGGATTATGCCTGTTGATGTTGATATCTCCACTCACTGAAGTTCAGGCTCAAAGCGACTCCCAAAACTCCCCATACGAGTTCAAAAATGGCGATCCTTCGGGTATTGGAAAATGGTATAAAGGCCGAGAAATCTCCCACGTCATGGGTTACCAGGGCATGGCCTGGCTGGAACGCTCCGATCGGGAACAGGAAGAAGAAACCAGCCAACTGCTTAAGAACATGAATCTACAACCCACCGATGCCGTGGCCGATATTGGCGCCGGATCTGGTTACCATGTCTTTAAAATAGCTCCGAAAGTCAGTGAAGGCGTTGTTTATGCCGTCGATATCCAGCCGGAGATGCTGGAGGCGATGAAAGAAAAGAATGAAAAAGCAAAACAAGACCACATCCAATTCATCAAAGGCTCAGAACAGAAAGCCAATCTACCTGAAAACTCAGTCGATAAAATCCTGATGGTCGATGTGTACCACGAGTTTGCATATCCCGTGGAAATGCTGGCATCTATGAAAACAGCTCTAAAAGCTGATGGTAAAATCTATCTGATTGAATACCGAGCTGAAGACCCCACTGTGCCCATCAAACGCCTGCATAAAATGAGTGAGGCCCAGGCCGTCAAAGAATTTAGAGCCAACGGATTCCAACTGATTGAAAATATCGATAATCTGCCGTGGCAGCATTGTATGGTGTTTGGAGTGGAATAGGAGTGCACTTATTTAAACTTTAACCACAAACCTACCTGCTTTCCCAAGTGAAACGCAGGCAGGTCCGTGGTGTTGCCAACTCTACAGATCATTTTAATGTTTCATATGAATTTTCACCGCCAAGACGCTAAGTTCGCAAAGAAAAATCTCTGCGCACTTTGCGACACCGCGGTTTTATATTGGAGAGGCAATTGTTAGTAGATATTTTAAAATAGTCTTATTCACCGCTGTGGCGCGGAGAACGCTAAGACTAAGATTGATATGAGTTTAAAATAAAATCTTTAAGACTCGTACTTGCATAAAATATCGGAAGCTCAGGCCGTCAAGGAAGTGAAAGCAACTGGTTTCGGCTTGATTGAAAATATCGATAATATTCCATGGCAACATTGTATGGGGTTTGGAGTGGAGTAGGTGTGTACAGAGAAATTCTTAAACTCACTGACTTCGTTTCCTCCGGGTGAATCCAACTCTACAGATCATTTTAATGTTTATATGAATTTTCACCGCCAAGACGCTAAGTTCGCAAAGAGAAATCTCTGCGGTCACTGCGAACCTGCGGTTTATTACAGTCTCTTTAAATTAATTTTATTCGTAAGCGTAGGTTACATTGGCTGCTAGCTATATTGTGGAAAACTTTGTGGATAAAACTCAAAGCCATCGGATTCCAATGGATTAAAAATATCAATAATCTCCAGTGGCAGCACTTTATGGTGTTTGGAGTGGAGTAAGTAATATTGTTATTCGAAGGCGATATACTAAGTTCTATTAAAAGATTAATGAAAAAATTCCCTTGAATTTACTACTCAATAACTTTTATAAGATTACATTTTAGAAGTCTAATTATTAAAGGTTAATACATAATTTTAAAAGAATTGAATTTATCTAAAACTTTGATATATAATTAAATAATAATACTATTTTTAGTCCTTAAATCCCAGAGTTTAATGAATTCTTAAGGTATTACTTGATGAGTAAGTTATCAAACAAGTTTGGTTGTCAGAAAACTAAACAAGAATTATAATAACTGTAAAATATTATGCACAAAATAGAAAAAAATAAAGTTTAGAAGATTTAATTGTTTAGAATACAAAAAAAAAACTCATGAAAACAGAAAATAATATTAAAAATGAACTTCAAGCATTATTGCAAGCGGAAACTATAGATTTTCAACAGTTTTTAGAATTGACATCTGATTTTATTAAGCATGACCAAGACCATCTACGTTTTAGTACTGATGCTGGGACCATAGCTCATTTAGGAAGGGATAGTATAAAAGACCATACAACAGCTGTTTTAGAATTGGTTAAGAATGCATATGATGCTGATGCTGAAAAGGTTGAAATTGATATTATTTTGAATGATGATGAAAATTATATTAGAGTTGCTGACAATGGAACAGGAATGTCTCAGACTGAAATAATTGAAAAGTGGTTAAGAATAGGCTTTTCAACTAAAAGAACTGATAAAGTAAGTAAAAAGAGAAGAAGAAAAACCGGAGAGAAAGGAATAGGAAGATTATCTGCTGATAGATTAGGAGCTTCTATTGATTTAATTTCAAAAAAAAATGATTTTAATCTTATTGGGCTGCACATTGATTGGAACGATTTTAATAAACAAGGTGTTGATCTATTATTGATTCCATTTAAAAAGATTAAAGAACCTAATATTACTCTCCCAACAGTTAAAAAGAAAGAGTCAAAGCATGGTACTGAAATCATTATTAAAGAATTAAGAAATAAATGGTCTGATTCTGACTTCAAAAGATTGTACGAAGAACTTTCGATTTTAACTTCTCCATTTAAAGTAATCAAGGATTTTAAAATAATAGTCAAAAGCAATATTGAAACCGAATATAAAGGAGAAATTAAACATAAAGAGCATTTAAAACCAGAAATTGAAATTGAAGTTTATCACGATGGTGTTTCAAATGAAATAAAATATACTATAAAAGATAAGTTTAAGTTTAGCGAGGAAAAGGAAAAAACTATAAACTGGAATCAACTAATACAAAAACCAAAAGAGAAGGAGAAGGATTCAAAATTACTGCTAAATGATATAAAGAAATACCGTGTTTCTGATGAGAATCCATCCTGCGGTCCTGTAATTTTTAACTTAATGTTTTATCCAAGGGAATCTGCATTTGCTAAAGACACTGGTTTTACGCTATCAAAATTAACAGAATACTTAGATTATAATGGAGGTGTAAAAGTATATAGAGATAATATTAGTGTAAAACCTTATGGTTTTTCAGGTAAGGATGGCGAAGACTGGTTAAACTTAAGTGAAAGACAAGGACAAAATCCAGCAGGTATTGCTAGAGAAGGTTGGATGGTAAAAAACAACCAAATGTTGGGAGCTGTCTACATTTCAAGAGATGAAAACAGCAAATTAGAAGATAGTGCTGCAAGAGAAGGACTTGTCCATAATGAAGCATATTACGATCTACGAGCATTAGTTCTTTGTGGTATAAGATTATTAGAACTACATCGGCACAATGTTTTCAAAAAATTAAATGAAGCTAAAGATGGAAAACCGAGAAGATCTAATAAAAAGATATTAGACGAATATAAAGAGGAATTAAATCGACTTAAGTATGAGCTCGCTGAAATGAAAAAATTAGCAGTGGAAAATAATCATTCATATGTTCTTGATGTTTCGGATCGAGTTGCTAATGTAATTAAACAAACAGAGGAAACAGAAAATAGACTTGAAGAAATCTTAGGTAAAAACAGAACTTTAGGTGGTCTAGCTACTATAGGAATTTCATCAGCAGTGTTTGGACATGAAACACAAATGTCTATATCACAATTAAAAATGGCTAATGATGAAGCAATTGCCTCTTTGAAAGAAACACCACCTGATATTAAAGAAGCATTGATGGAGTTATATGAAGCAAACAAATATTCATCTCATGTATCTCAATGGGGAGCTTTTGCTTTAACACGAATAAAAAGAGATAAAAGAAAAAGAAAGAATGTTAATTTAAACAATTTATTGAAAAGGACAATTGCTGAAATAGCTGATACTTTTTCAGCAAGGTCAATTAAAATTGTTTCTAATCTTGATGATGTATCTGCAAAAACTTTTCCTATGGATGTTGAGACCATATTTATCAACCTATTAACCAATTCATATTCGGCTTGTATTCATAATAATATAAAAAGAGAAATTTCAATTGAATTACATGACAGTATGCTAGATGGTAAAGCAGGATTTGAAATAATTGTTTCAGACTCTGGTAATGGTATTGACGAAGATCGTCGTGAAATAATTTGGCAAGCTTTGTATACTACCAAAACAGATTCTAATGGTAATGAAGCTGGAACTGGTCTTGGTCTAACAATTGTACAATCTATTATCGATGACTTAGGTGGTACTCGTTCTGTTGAGAACGACAAAGATTTAAAAGGGGCAAGGTTTAGAATATGGTTACCAAAAAAATAATAATATGGCACTAGTAGCAATAATTGACGATAGATTAAATGAAAGAAGAAGACTTTCAAAACGAATATCTAGAGATATAAAAGCTCAAGGGATTAATTGGGATATAGACCATTTTGATCCTTTGCCACAAAAAGAAGACTATAACAAATGGATAGTTCAAAACAAAGTAGTCATTTTAATTGTCGATGAAAAATTAAAGGAAGGAAATGTTGGAGGTATTCATGCCAACTATGATGGACATGATTTAGTAAAAGAGGTACGAAAAACCAATAAAGAACTTCCAATCGTTGTAATTTCTTCATATGTAGATGACGAAGACGAACTCGAATCAATGAAGGGTGATTTTGATGACATCATTTCCAGAAGTGATTTTATTAAATCTGATGAAAGCACTAAACAATATGTGAATAGGTTTATAAGATATACTCAAAATTATCTTGAAAATTTTGAAAAAGAATATTTAAAGTTGGCAGAGTTATCAGAATTAGTTGCTTTGGATGAAGCAAATGAGAATCAAATTAATGAACTTAAAGCTCTTCAAGCAAAACTAGAACTTCCATTGTCATCATTTGTCATAACAGATAGAAAAAAATGGTTAGAAGAACTTGAATCTAAAAGTAAAAAGTTGGAAGAATTATCCAAAAAATTAGAAACACTTTTAGGAAAATAGGTACATATATGAATTATACTGTTATAAGAAAGAAATCAACAAAAAGAGAAGATAATGTAAATCATTATCGTGATTATAAGCCAGTACTAAGAGAGGAAGCTAATAAGAAATGTGTATACTGTGCTATTGATGAAAACCCATGTGGAGGTTATGATCATTTTCATGTTGAACATTTTAGACCGAAATCTTTGAAATCATTTCAGAATCTTTTAAAAGATTTTGAAAATTTGTTTTATGCTTGTGCCATTTGTAATCGTTTTAAAAGTAATGATTGGCCAAATGATCCAGTAAAAGATCATTCAGTAGTTTCATATGCTGATCCAAATGAAACGGATTATAATGAGTTATTTAATATTCATGAAAACGGGAAAATATGCGGCAATTTTGTTGCTTCAAAGTACATGATTGAGAAAATAAACCTAAATCGACCTCAGTTAATAAACGAAAGAAAATATATCTTAATATCTGAAAAATCAGAAGAAGTTATTGAAAAAATAGAATCTATGGTTCAAAAAATACAATTGGAAGAAAAATCACCTGAGATTGATAAAATAATCTCAGAAATGCTTCTTTTATCATTATCTACTCAAAAACTATTATTTAAAGGGAGAGTAACCCCAAGATATGAGCCCGAAGAAATTAGAAGAACTATATCAAAATGATTAATAAAAAAAACACTGGTTCATATTATACTCCAAAAATCCTTGCCGATTTTTTATCTAAGCACGTTGTTCAAAAATATATAAAAGGAAAAGAAATTTCAATTTTAGAGCCTAGTTGTGGTGATGGAGAATTTGTATCATCTATATTTAATTATTTAGATTTAAATAAATTTAGTCATGTTTCTTTAGATTTATTTGACATAAATAAAGGAGAGTTAGATAAAGCCGAAACCCTAATTCCCTTTTCTAATAAAATAGATAAAACAATAAATCATCAAGATTATTTAAAATATTATTTAAACAATAATAATGAATATTCATTAATTATTGGAAATCCTCCTTATGTTAAAAGAAGTAATCTACATAATGAACAATTGAAAAGCTGTGACGAAGTACATGATAAATTTAAAAAATCAATTAATTTAATAAATTCAAAGAATAAAGTTAATAATCTTTGGATTGCATTTCTAGAAGCTGCAATAATGAAATTAAATCAAAATGGTATACTTTGTTTTGTAATACCATCAGAAATATTACAAGTGAATTATGCTAAAGAGTTGAGAGCTTTAATTATTGAAGAGTTTGATAGAGTAGAAGTCTTTGCTTTTAATGAATTAATATTTGATGGCATTCAACAAGATGTTGTGGCTCTTATTGGTATAAAAGGAGTTGAAAATAGAAATGAACATGGTTTCTCATTTTATCAGGTTCAAGAATTAACAGATTTGAAAGAACCAAAATTCACAGAAAAACATAATAATATAAACAGAAAGAATTTAGATAAATGGACAAATTACATTCTATCAGATCAAGAACTTAACTTTGTTGATAGCCTTAAAAATATGTATAAACAGATAAAATCATATACTGATAAAGCACAAGTTGGTATTGTTACTGCTGCAAATGATTATTTCATATTAAATGACAAAGAATTAGAAGAAAATCAGTTATCAAGATTTAGCAGTATAATAAAGCCAATACTTCCCAAAGGGGGGCTAGTTCCAAATGTTGCTAATTTTTGTGATTTAGATTTTAAGAGATTAAAATCTAATAATAAAAAAGTAAATTTTTTATTATTTCCTAACCTTCCTAAATCAAAACTTAATAAAAAATTAAACAATTATTTATTAAAAGGTGAATTAGAGAAAGAAGACGGTACAGGAGCATTGCATAAAAGATATAAAATGACACTAAGAGAGAACTGGTATCATGTC
Organism: Psychroflexus salinarum; assembly: GCF_042677225.1. Classification (NCBI taxonomy): domain Bacteria; kingdom Pseudomonadati; phylum Bacteroidota; class Flavobacteriia; order Flavobacteriales; family Flavobacteriaceae; genus Psychroflexus; species Psychroflexus salinarum. The sequence goes on along the minus strand of NZ_JBHTIV010000006.1, from coordinate 117,985 downwards.
CCAACAACATGGGTTTCTGAAGGACTATTTATAAAAAGGAGTCATAAATATCCAAAAATCTTTGTTAATGAATCAAATATTCTTGCTACAGATTCTTTTTACAGAGTCAATATGAAAGCAGGATTTGATATTAAAAATCTGGTTTTTTCATTTTATAATTCCTTGACATTTGTTTTATCTGAATTAGAAGGTAGATTTTATGGAGGTGGCGTATTAGAGTTAACCCCAAACGAACTCAAGGAATTATCAATACCTTATAAGAATGATATTACAGAAAAACAATTTAAAAAATTAGATAAAATGCTTCGTGAAAATAAAGATATCAGAGACATTTTATCTTATACAAATTCAATTTTGATACCAAATTTAGATTCAAAAAAATTAGAAAAAATAAGAATTAAGCTAGTAAATCGTAGACTAAAAAAAACTATTAAAAAAAAGAAAATTAATATAGATAGATATGATTTTGAAGAAATACAATTAAAAAAAAGAAATCTTAGCGTTATTAATGATTGAACTATTCTTTTGACAAGAAATACTTTCGTTTATAATGATTCGGAAATACATTTGTCCTATAATTTATATTATGTAAAATAGAATAATTGAACACTCGAGACTCTATCTCTCAAACTAAGACTTTACATAAGCTTTAGTTGTCGTTCTCTACCAGCCTCTTCGCGATTTCATTCAACATTGCGTCAACAGCTGGTTCTGCGATATAAGTCAAGGCATCGTCTTTTAAACGCTGTAAGTTGTCTGGAGTTGCATTATCCATCGCATTTTCAGCGGTGATTACTTTAGGTTCTAATCTGTAGTAATAAGTTTTGTCCTTCTCGTCTAAAGTATCGAAGATTTGATTCAAATGGTAATCCGTGCTAATCGAACTTCCCGACATCATAATGTCTATCACTGGTTTGATCCATTCCAATTGTCCCCAGTTTTTCGCATCCTCATACTTGTAAGATTTACTTTGACTTCCGGTGCCCACCGAAACAATCATCATGTCTTTAGCTGTAGGACGTGTTGTTTTGCCTTCAAACGTCATATTGCGGGCTTCAGAATACGCTACCATAGTTGGATTATTGGCAAATACGCCTCCGTCAATAAGCGGATAAGGTGTTCCTAATTGATTGTTCACTCTGGCCACTTCAAAGTATGTGGGTGCTGCAGAGGTCGCTCTGGCAACGTCTTTTACCTTAAAATTAAAGATTTTATTAGCCGATTTGTGTTGCTTAAAAAAATGAGGTTTTCCATTGGTCACATTAAAAGCACTGATGATACAGGGTTTGATCAAATCACTTAACCAGCAATCTTTAAACGTATCCTGCAAAGCCTTTTCGAGCTCATGCTCATCATACTTTTCATCAGCTATACCAAACAGACTATTCACGTTTTGCCACAGATTCACATCAAAAATAGCATTACCCCGGTCTAAATATAAATCTACCGACTGTTTTGCTGTCAGTAAGGGTCTTCCCTTCTTATCTGGAATTACATAGGAAAGCGTTAAAATACCCCCGGTACTGGTGCCTGCAAAAAAATCAAAGTAATCGGCTAATCTGGTATTTTCGTCATTGCTGTGGTTTTGGAGTTTTTCTTCCAGCCTGGTCATGATCATGCCTGGCAATATCCCACGTATACCACCGCCGTCTATCGAGAGGATTCTTACTTTACTCATTTTAAACGTCTTTAAGGTCCTCGTAAAATCCACTGATAGTTTTAGCGATGCTAATTCCAATTTCTCCAGTTTCCTTGATCTGATCGATGAGCTCTGCTTTATCCATGTTTTCTTTGGAAGCTTTTTCTACCAGTTTAACCAAAACAGTGTAGGTTTTCAGGTCTGTTGTTCCAGGAATAATCTGGTCGATCTCTGAGCGTGAGAGTCCATTGAGCTCTTCCACCTCTTTGGCATACTTGCCGTCAAAAGCTTTATCTGCTTCTTCAAAAAGTCTTTTTAATCGTTTATTCATAGGATGAGATTTATGGATTGGTTATCGTTTTAATCTTTTCAATTAACTCATTCATTTGTTGCCGGGCATTTTCAGAGGTATGGTCTATAGCTCTCCCTCTGGCTATCAACTCATCTAAACTATTTGAAGCCCTTAGCATGCTTTCATCTACCTCTGCTCTATCAATGCCTATGAGTGATAGAGATTCAGTTTGGGCTTTTTCTACATTTTTCACCGATTTTAAATAACCCGTAAGGGTGGCGTTGGCTGCGATCGCATTATCGTAAGACGAATTGATGCTTTTGAGAATGCTCAGCTTTTCTGTTTGAATAGGTTGTAGTAACTCATTTCTTTTTTGAGCAATTTGCTGCGTAGCGTAAATTTGGAAATCTACCATATCCTGGAGAGCTTTCTCCGTATCTTTCTGGGTTGCCTCGGCTTTTGAAGCTTCTTTTAAAGAGGTAATGATCGATACATTACCGTTTTCAAAACTTTGAAATTCACTTTCCAGAACATACTGAATGATAAACGGGCTGTAAACTTCATCGATAAACCGATTAATTTTAGATTCTAAGTCGGCATAATAAATCGAAATGGTACTGACATGGGATTGTTTGAGAACCTGAAGATCATTCCCTAAAGTTTCAGAAAGCCTTATGGTTTCGTTGGGTATACTGACGCAGGAAACACAAATAAAAACGGATAAAATGATAAGTTTTTTCATTCTAGTCAATTGGATATCATAAACTTACGACAAATTATCCATTAAAAAAACTTATAGTATTCACCCTTTACACACCTCCGTGGAGAATTATAACCTACTTTTAAATGGGTGAGACTTGATAAATATCTGAAGACATTATGGGGGGAGACTTGTCATCTTTAAAATCCGATTTAACTAGATTATTTCTCTTTTATAGCTTTTAAAGTTCCATCATAGCGAATCGGAAAACGCTGAGAGCTGTTGATATTTATAAAAGCATCAAGACTTGGATACAGTTTTAATACGATTTGATAATTTTCAGTCTCATCACTGATATTAAACTTGATGTTATAAAAATTCTTATCAGCGTCTTTTTCAATCTCCAGATCTTTGGGGACGCCTTCAAATTCGATTCCTGTATTTCGACTGTAACCGCCACCCATTTGTCTTTCGCCAAAATAAGGTAAATCGGCTGAGACGGTATCGCCTTCAAATTTCAAATAGGCAGAATTTCCCTGCAAATTAATTCGTGACGCATTATCCCCTGGCGCTAATAAACCAGCATTAGCAATTTGACTCAATGCATTTGTAGTTAAAGGTCTTGCAAATTGAGCTTCTATTTTAAAAAATTGATTGTTTATAATTTGATCTAAACGCGATTTATCTTCAGCAGAAACTTCACGTGATGTACCACAAGACATCATGGTAAATATTCCAACAAAAATTATTAATGATTTGATATGTAGAGTTTTATATAACATACATAAAGTTAAGCATTAGAATTAAGCTAAATTAATAATTCCATCTTTTATTTTAGAAATTACCGCTTGAGCTGCAGATTCACCATTTAGCATAGCTGCATTTAGTGATCCGTTGGCCAGATGATCTCCCGCTAAAAAGATCTGGTCTTTCAATTGTGTTTCCGATTTTGGCAGCATATAATTTACTGTTTGCATTATTGGTAAAGCTTTTTCAATATGGTAGAATTGTTTGAAGTCCACTGTATCAATCCCCACAAAATCCTTTAAATCTTTAGCAATTCTTTCTTTAAGTTCTTCTTTTGATAGTTTGTGTTGTTTTACTATGCTTACAGACAGTATATGTTCCTTCGAATTGGGTTTTGACACATAATAGAAATTATTAACCAGAGCTTCTTCATCAGCAATTAAAGCAATCATTGGTTCTTTAAAGGCTCGCTGCTCTACGCTTATATAATAATTATCTACACTTTTCCATAAAGTATGCTGATTTTTTAAATTTGGAACTAAATGCGAAGCTTCTGTTGCAATAATGACATAATCAAAATTTTCTTTAGAATCATTCCCAAAAGTAATCTCTTGATCCTGAATGGACTTCACGGGTGTGTTGAAGTGTATTTTTGTATGCTTTAGCTGAGCCATCAATTGATTTGAAATGGCTTGAATACCCTTTTTTGGTATTGCAGCACTCCCCTTCCCTAACATCTTGTAGACAAATTCGAATTTTCTTGAGGAAGTTTTTAAGTCGTCTTCAAGGAAAATCCCTGTAAAAAAAGGTTTAAAAAAGTTTTGAATAATGTCTTCAGAAAAGTCATAGTCCTTGAGATACTGAAGTGTAGTTTTCTCTTTAGCTAAAAAAATATCGTCAAATGATTTCTTTTTTAATTGGGTGTTGAGTTTTAAAACTTTGAGTTTATCGGCTACGCTACCAATTCTTGAAGACAATGTTGGTAACAACAAACTAAATTGTCTTAAAGGATCGCCAATTTTGTCTTGATGTCCTTTATTATAAATGACAGCTCCAGAATAGAAGCTTTCAAGTTCTAGTAGATCATAATTCAAATATTTTTGAGCTGCTGGATATTGAGTCAGTAAGACTTGAAATCCATGGTCGAATGTATAGCCATCTCTGTAATCAGTTTTTACACGACCTCCAACTCTATCTGTTGCTTCAAAAAGCTGTGGCTTAAAACCAGCTTGTTCCAAATTGATGGCAGCAACCAGTCCACTTAATCCTGCTCCAACGATAGCTATGTTTTGATCTTGCATTTAAAAATATTTTTGTTGGTAAGGTCGAAAAATTAAGTCTTTTTAAACCTCAAAATATTCCTAAAAGTTTCTAAGACCCTCAATAAATTTATACTTTAGAAGAAAAATATTAACGATGAGCAAAGAAGATATGGGAGTAATAGCCAAAAGTGATCACGAATTGAAGTTATATTATCATCCAGATAATAGAATAGCTAAGCAAAGTATTGCTGTTGCTGAGGCCACAAAAGCTGAAAAGGTCTTGATAAATTTGGCTGAAGTCAAACTCACCGAAACACAATGGGGAGAAATCTCAAGGTTATTAGATAAAGACCCTTCAGATTTGATTAACACTGATCATCCCTTCGTAAAAGAAAAGCTGAGTGAACATCCAGAAATGGACGAAAATCAGGCTCTGAAAGTATTGGTGCATAATCCTGAAGTCTTAAACCATCCCATCGCCATGAGAGGAAAAAAAGTGATTCAGGTGAAAGGTATAAACGATATTATGAAGTTACAGGAATTGGATTCTAAGGACGCTAAGCTTCCATAGGGATGAAAATTTAACAAAAAAAGCGCTTTGTAAAGCGCTTTTTTTTGTTTAAAACTTTATGCTTTCAACTTGATTATAACTTCTCTTTAAAATCATTTATGATTCCGCCTTTTATAAGGATTTCTATTTGGCGATCACTCAAAGTATGTTTGGCTTTAAAGGTTTTGTTTGCCCCTTTAGATTTATGAACGACCAAATCAATGGGTTGTTTAGACTTCACTGAACTGATAACATCTTTCAATTCTATATCATCTCCTCGTTCAATCAAATCATAGTCAGATTCATTGATAAATTCCAGCGGTAGAATACCAAAATTAACTAGATTTTGCCAAGCAATTCTGGCGTAACTTTTAGCAATTACAGCTATTTGACCAAGATATTTTGGGGCTAAAGCTGCATGCTCACGACTCGATCCTTGTGCATAATTTTCACCAGCTACAACGACATGTCCACCTCTTGAAGCTTTAGCTTCCATAGCTCTTTCGTAGAAAGTAGCATCAATAACAGTAAAGGAATATTTGCTTATTTCAGGAAGATTACTTCTGAAAGGTAAAACTTCAGCTCCAGCTTTCAATATTTCATCTGTAGAAATATTGTTCCCCATTTTGAGTAAAACTGGAACTTGATAGGATTCTTTTAACTCTTGAATTTCAGGAAGAGTTTTAATATTTGGTCCTTTTTCCAATTTTACACTTTGGTTATCATCTATTGGAGCTACCAGCATATCGGTATTAATAATCTCGTAAGTTGGATATTCAAATTTCGGATATTTCATATTGAATTTTTTCTCAATATCTCTTGGGTCTGTAATTTTTCCCATCAGTGCAGATGCTGCTGCAGTTTCTGGGCTACATAAATGCACTTTATCATCTTTAGTACCACTTCTATCAGGGAAATTACGAGGCATTGTTCTTAAACTGATGGTGCCACTAGCAGGAGCTTGCCCCATACCTATACACCCCATACAACCCGACTGATGAAATCTTGCACCTGATTTGATTAAGTTACCAAAAGTTTTGTTTTCAATCATGTTTTGCATGATTTGTCTAGAAGTTGGATTAATGTCAAAACTTACTTCAGGACTTACACTCTTGTCTTTTACAATAGCACTTGCCATCCAAAAATCCCGTAAACCTGGATTAGCAGAAGACCCAATCACTACCTGACTGATATCTTTTCCTGCTACTTCAGAAACGGGAACTACATTGCCGGGGCTTGTTGGTAAAGCTATAAGTGGAACTAATTCATCCAAAATTATTTCTTCATGATAATCATATTCACAACCTTCATCGGCAAGTAATTCTGTCCAATCATCTTCTCTTTTTTGAGATTTTAGAAAACGTTTAGTTTCTTCATCACTTGGGAATACAGAAGTGGTTGCACCAAGTTCAGCTCCCATGTTTGCAATAACATGACGATCCATAGCACTTAATTCTTTTAGACCATCACCATAATATTCAATAATTTTTCCTACTCCACCTTTCACGTCATTCCGTCTAAGCATTTCTAAAATTACATCTTTCGCACTTACCCAGTCTGGAAGCTTTCCTGTGAGCTTCACTCCCATGACTTTTGGCATCTTTACAAAATAAGGTTGACCTGCAATTGCTGCAGCTACGTCTAGACCTCCAGTACCTATAGCAAGCATGCCTAGTGATCCCGCTGCGCAAGTATGAGAATCTGAACCTACCATGGTTTTACCTGGTTTTCCAAATCGCTCCATATGCAAAGGGTGACTTACTCCATTGCCCGGTCTGCTAAACCATAATCCAAAACGCTGTGCTGCTGATTTTAAAAATTGGTGATCATCTGCATTTTTATAATCGGTTTGTAGTAAGTTATGATCAACATATTGAACGGCAACTTCAGTTTTTGCTCTATCCAATCCCATAGCTTCAAGTTCTAGTTGTACCAAAGTTCCGGTTGCATCTTGAAGCAGAGCTTGGTCTATTTTTATTCCAATTTCCTCTCCAGGTTTCATATCGCCTTCAATTAAGTGAGATTCAATTAGTTTTTGAGTTACATTTTTTTTCATGGTTATATCTAAATTTGAATTTTATTAAATTACTAATTACATCACAAATCTAAATTCAATTAACAAACTTTAAACTCTTAACTTCTTTTGGTAACAATGTTCAAAATAAATTACTTTTGAAAAAAACACTTTATGAAAGTTCATAATCTGAGCCGTACCAATTCTATACTTAATCATTTTTTACATGAAATTCGAGATGAAAATATTCAAAAAGACCGAATGAGATTTCGAAGAAACATTGAGCGAATCGGTGAAGTAATGAGTTACGAAATGAGTAAGTCTTTAGAATTTGAATCTAAAACATTCAAGACACCTCTAGATAATTCAGTATTTAATGAAATAAAAAATAATCTTGTAGTTTGCTCCATACTAAGAGCTGGAGTTCCACTACATAACGGAGTCCTCAATTATTTTGATGAAGTTGATAGTGCATTTGTATCTGCTTTCAGAAAAAAATCGGAGAATCTTGATGCAGAAGAGGATTTTGAAATCATTGTTGAATATTTGTCTTCACCAAGCCTTGAAGGTAAATCACTTGTGTTGGTAGATCCAATGCTTGCTACTGGCCTTTCTATGCTCAATGTTTTGAAAGCATTAGAAAAACTTGGAACTCCTAGATCTATCCACATTATATCAGTTATTGGAGCTCAACCTGGAGTTGATTTAATTGACGATTACTTACCTGAAAATACTCATCTTTGGATTGGAGCAATAGATGATAAATTAGATGAGAAAGGTTATATTATTCCTGGACTTGGTGATGCTGGTGATTTAGCTTATGGTAAAAAATTGTGATTATTCTTAAAAAAATATTTACATTTATCTCAAAACTAACTACTTATGACTAAAATTGCTACTATTTCAGTTTTATTTGCTATTTTGATGACAGCCTGTGTTTCTAAAAAGAAATATAACCAAGTTGAAAACCAAAAAACAGCTTTACAAAAAGAAATTTCAAATCTAAAATCTGATCGAGAAGAGTGTAATGAAAATTATACCGAACTGGAAGACGAGGTGATGTCTTACAAACAAAAAATCGCACAATTACAGGGTAATTCTGAAAACAAAATAGAACTTACTCAAAACGGTCAAGTGGTTTCTGAAAATACTAAAGCCAACGTAAGAAAGGTATTTGCAAAAATTCCAGCAGACCAAAGGTCTAAAGCTAAAACACTAGAAGATTCTATTAACCTTGCTGTTGGATATAATATCAAGTCAAATCTGCTTACTCAAATGAAAGATGAAGACAGAGTAGCTGACGAAGCCATAGAAGTGAGCGTTGCTGAGCCTGTAGTGAGAATTACATTAACGGATAAAGTTCTCTTTAAAAGTGGAAGTTATTGGGTAGACAAAAAAGCTTATAATCTGTTGGCCAGGATTGCAGAGGTCATCAATTCTGAACCAAATATAGATATCCGTGTTGAAGGTCACTCAGATAATATAAAATTATCTGAAAAATCTTATATAGTTGATAACTGGGATTTAAGTATTCGTAGAGCTGCATCGGTAGTTAGAACTTTGGAAAACAAATTTGAAGTGAGTGGTGATCGATTAATTGCTTCTGGGAGGTCACATTATATGCCTGTAGCAGATAATTCGACAAGTGAAGGAAGAGCAAAAAATAGAAGAACTACTATTTTATTGCTTCCTAAGATTGATAGGTATATGGAAATCATTAACAAGTAAGCTAAATAAATACTTTCATAAATCAGAAAAGCCTGCTTAGTATCAACTAAGCAGGCTTTTTATTTGCAATAAACTTGATTAGTAACTGTAAACTTCTTCAAAAAAATTTGTCATTCTCTCCCACGATTTGGTGGCAGCTTCTTTATCGTAAGCTAAGGGTAGATCATATTTTTTAGCTAAACTATCTGCATCTTTATTGGTAAAAGAATGCTTAACGCCTTCATAAGCGATATACTCATAGTCTGCGTTAATAGCTTCTAATTGGGCTTTAAATTCTTTTTCTTGCTCATCGGTTATCATCATGTCTTCAGCACCATTTTGAATTAGAAGTTTTGCTTTCAAATCTTCGTTAGGCATAACAGGTAATTCTAGTCCACTATGGAAAACAGCAACTGCATCTAAATCTGAGCCTGAGTTAGCCATAGCTAAGGCTACGCTTCCTCCAAAACAAAAACCAATGGCTGAGATTTTGTTTGGATTTACATTTTCATTTTCTTTTAAAGTTTCTATTGCAGCCATAAATCTTTGTTTAGCAGTATCAAAATTTTTCATGACATTGCTAGAAAACTCCATGGCCTCATCTGGGTGTTTTGCTTGTTTTCCTTGCCCGTACATATCTACAGACAAAGCAACATATCCTAATTCTGCAAGTTCATCTGCTTTTTCTCTAGCAAACTCATCGTGTCCCCACCATTCATGAACTACAATAATTCCTGGACTTTTACCTTCCATTGCTTCATTATGAGCAATGTAACCTTTCATTATTGTTGAATCTGTTTCGTAGGAAATTTCTTCTCCAATAACTTTTACTTCATTTTCCTCTATGATGACATCAATTTCATCTTTTTCTGTATTATTCTTTTTTTCAGACTTGCACGCTGTTAAAGCAATTGCAAAAACAAGCAGTAACCACTTATAATTTTTCATATATGTTGTTTTAAAGTTTTATTGTTTGTTTCAGAATCTAATCGGACCCACATTTTATCTTCATTCAATTTAAAGCTTCCTTTAAACTGAAAATTACATTCATTAGGAGAAATGATGGATAAAAATATGTTCCCACTTTTCTTTTTATATAAGTGATAGGTTTCACCAACAATAGGTTCAAAACTAAATTCTGCACCATAAATCAAGTTGTTATATTCAAACTGAGCCATTAACTTTTCATACTGGTTTTTAAGCTCTTCGTATTCTGTTTTGATTTGATGATTGACTTTACTCACGTTTGAATTTTTCCAACCAGTTAAATCTGTAGGAGTTATTTTGGGAGCACTGGCATTTGTCGCATAAGGCAGCAAACCAGCTTCATATTTGTTTGTTTTTTCATTATAAACCACTTGATCTGGTTTTTTTGATTTTTCTCCCATTATAAATATCTAAATTGTTACAAAGCGAAATTAAATTCAATTACTTCAAAAATCCTCTTCGCTAAGGTTAAAATTCCTTTAAATTCTTGAGATTTTTGCTTATATAATTGGGTGTGGAGTTCTAAATTATACCTTTGCAGAGAATTTAGATAGAAATCTAATTAATTAGAAATCAATAAATTATTATTATGAGTCAAGTAAAAGAAAAGGATACAGTAAAAGTACATTATACTGGAAAATTAGCTTCAACAGGGCAAGTATTTGATAGTTCTCTAGAAAGAGAACCAATTGAATTTACTCTTGGTGAAGGTACTATTATTCCTGGATTTGAAACTGGTGTTCTCAATATGAAAGAATCTGAGAAAAAAACTATTGAAATACCAAAAGAAGAAGCTTATGGAGAAGTAAGAAAAGATCTTTTTCAACAAGTAGGAAAAGACCAACTTCCAGAAGAAATTAAACCAGAAGTAGGTATGGGTCTAGTTTCTCAAAATCCTGATGGAACAGAACGTCAATTAAGAGTAGCTGAAGTTAATGATGATCACATTGTAGTAGATGCAAATCATCCTTTGGCTGGACATGATTTAAGTTTTGAATTGGAATTAGTTGAAATCAAAAGCTAATTATTATAATTTAATACACTTTTATATTAAAAACCACTCACTGAGTGGTTTTTTTTGTAAATTAATGTTTATATCAATTAAAATTAGACAAATGAAACCCTTAGAAATTAATGAAGCTAAACAACCAGCAAAAGAAATTTTAGAAGCTACTAAAGAAAAAATGGGTGCAGTTCCTAACATGTTTAGAATGATGGCAAACAACCCATCTTTACTAATTGCCTATACTAAAGCAGACGAAACCTTCAGAAATGATTCTGGTTTTACACCTCAAGAACAAGAAATTATTTTGTTATCGATAGCTATATATAATGGATGCTCATATTGTGTGGCTGCACATAGTTTTTTAGCCATAAAAGAAGGTAATGTTGGCCGAGATGTCTTAGAAGCAATAAGAGCTCAAGAGGAATTACCGGATCAAAAGCTAAATGCACTATCAAAATTCGCAACATCCGTAGCCCAGGAAAGAGGTTACCCTACTAATGAAGCTACTAAAGCCCTTAAAGATGCCGGTTATAGAGATGAACATATTGCAGGTGTACTAACAGGTGTAGGTATGAAAACCATGAGTAATTATATCAATCATATTGCTGAAACTGAGGTTGATGATATGTTTTCAGATTACAGTTGGGAAAAATAAATAAAGAAGTTTTTTAAATATATAAAGCATTTAGTTAAATACTAAATGCTTTTTTTTAATGATTTTATTTGTATAAAATTTAAACTTGTTCACCTTAGCTTCAGTATTTTTGTGCATATGAAATTAACACTTCAACTAGCAGCAATTTATAATATCCTGTGGGGAGTTTGGGTTGTCATATTCCCAAATCATTTTTTTGAACTTGTTGGGATGGAACTTCCCTCCCAGCCTTTGATATGGCAAGGTATGGGAATGGTGATAGGAGTTTTTGGATTGGGTTATTGGTGGGCTTCAAGCGACCCCTTAAGGCATTGGCCAATCGTAGCAGTAGGCTTTCTTGGAAAAATCTTTGGTCCCCTTGGTTTTGTCTTGAATTACATAGAAGGCAAAGTTCCATTCGAATTCTTTTATACCTTAATTACAAACGATTTTATCTGGTGGGTTCCTTTTTTTCTCATTCTAAAAAAAGTTCATAAAGACTATAATTGGAAACTTACAGATTAATGAATAGTCTTTTAGATAACATACACATCGCAAGAATAGTTGTTGATTTTGGACTTGTCATTTTGATATGGATGGTGCAGCTTATAGTTTATCCGGGATTTTCATTTTATGCTGATCCTGATCTTCTTAAATGGCATAAATTTTACACCCCGAAAATTACTGTTATTGTAGCTCCATTAATGTTTTTACAAATGGGGATTGCAATATATCTCTGTATTTTTGAATTCAATCTCTTCAATTTGGTCTATTCACTTCTTGTGTTAACAACCTGGATGACCACTTTTACTTATTTTGTTCCATTACATCAAAAAATTGAAGGCAATAAGGAAATAAAAATTTCAGCAAAAAAGTTGTCCATAGGAAATTGGGTAAGAACTATTCAATGGACTGTCATTTTTATTTATGGTTTATTTCTGTTTTATTCTTAATGATATAATAAATTACTGAATTTGACGCGTTTAAAGGCAACATTACTTGACTTTCTCAGTTAAAAGTCGTATTATAGCAGGATTTCAGTTATTAACTATTATATAAAAATTATATATGAGACAGCTTAAAATTACCAAACAGGTCACTAATCGCGAATCTAAGTCCCTTGATAAATATCTACAAGATATAAGCAAGGTAGACTTAATTACTGCTGAAGAAGAGGTGGAGTTAGCTCAGCGTATCAGAGAAGGCGATCAAGTGGCTTTGGAAAAATTAACTAATGCCAATTTAAGGTTTGTCGTCTCAGTTGCAAAACAATATCAAAATCAAGGTCTAAAACTTCCAGATTTAATCAATGAAGGAAATGTAGGTCTAGTAAAAGCAGCCAAACGATTTGACGAAACCCGTGGTTTCAAATTTATATCTTATGCAGTATGGTGGATTAGACAATCTATTTTACAAGCTCTTGCAGAACAATCACGTGTGGTAAGACTTCCTCTAAATAAGATTGGAGTTATCAATAAAATAAACAAGACTTTTTCGCATCTTGAACAAGTCAATGAACGTCCACCTTCCGCAATTGAGATTGCCAAAGAATTGGATATGAGTGAGTCTCAGGTAAAAGTTGCTCTTAAGAATTCTGGACGCCATCTTTCTATGGATGCACCATTCAAAGAAGGTGAAAATGATTCAAATCTTTATGACGTTTTAAGTTCGGCAGAATCTCCTACTCCAGATGATCAATTAATGAGGGACTCATTAAGTATCGAAATCAACAGAGCCTTAGAGACTTTATCTCAACGTGAAGCTGACGTCATTCGTCTTAACTACGGAATTGGGAATCAGCCAGCAATGACTTTACAGGAAATTGGAGATACTTTTGATCTAAGTAGAGAAAGAGTAAGACAAATAAGAGAGAAAGGTATTAGAAGATTGAAGCATCAATCCAAAAATAAAATGCTTAAAAAATACCTTGGATAATATTTATTTTCCGACATTCAAAAAAGCCATCTGCTTAAGCAGATGGCTTTTTTAATATCTATGAGTTGAAGCTTTATTTTTTAGAAGGTTGAGATGGTCTTACTTCAACTTTACTTGGTAGGGTTCGTGGGTTCATTTTGAATAAATCAACTACAATTTCACCTAAATCTTCTGGCTGAATTTTCCAGGCATCGCTTTCATCTGGTTCATTACCATTAAAATGAGTCGCAACAGAGCCTGGCATAATAGTAGAAACATTTACGCCATACTCTCTTAAATCCAGCATTACGGCTTGTGTAAATCCAGTTACGCCAAATTTACTTGCATTGTAAGCAGAACCTTTCGCGAAAAAGTTGGTTCCAGCTAGACTGGATATAGTGATAAAATAACCTTTACTTTTTTTAAGAGCTTCAACACTTGCTTTTATTGTAAAGAAAACACCAGTTAAATTAGTGTCAATTGTCTCTTTCCACTGTTCCTCAGTTAAGTCTTCAATACTGTGATAATGACCGAGTCCAGCGTTAGCAATTACATAATCCAATTGTCCAAATTCCTTCAAAATTTTATCAACAGCATTTTGCTGAGATGACATTTCCCTTACGTCAGCTTCTATTCCTAAGGCTTTTGCTTCAGGATTAGAACTTCTTAGTAATTCAACGGCCTCGTCTGCAGAAGATTGAGAACGACTCGTAATAGCTACGTTTACGCCTTGTTTCATTAAAGCATCAGCTATTCCAAATCCAATTCCTTTACTACCACCAGTAATATATGCAACTTTATTTTTCATTTTGTGTAAAATTTTTAGTTCGATTTAAAGTTACAGTCTATAAATCAAGTCAATCTTTATTTTAAATAGTTTTAACGCAAGCATTACTACATTTAAAATTACTTTTGAATTAAATTCGAGTTCATGGCCAAATCACAAAAGAAAAAGACTAAAAATAAATTTATTAAAACTATAATCATTGGAGTTTCATTTATAGTGTTACTCTTTATTTTATTTTTTGGAAGTATTTACTTTGGTTTTTGGGGTAAAGTCCAAAGTAAAAAAGATCTCGCAAATATTCAGCAATCTGAAGCTTCAGAAATTTTAGATACCAATGGAGAACTAATTGATAAACTTTATAAATACAATCGTCAATCAATTTCATATTCTGAAATTCCTAAACATCTCATTCAGGCATTAGTAGCAACTGAAGATGCCAGGTTTTATGAACACGATGGTGTAGATAATTACAGCTTACTTCGAGTATTTTTCAAAACGATTTTGTCTGGTGATAAATCTTCTGGGGGAGGTAGTACGATAACCCAACAGCTATCAAAGAATATTTTCGGAAGGAAATCCTATGGTATTTTCAGTATGCCAGTTAATAAACTTAAGGAGAGTATTATAGCTAAACGAATAGAAGAAATCTACTCCAAAAAAGAAATTTTAGAATTATATCTCAACACTGTTCCATTCAGTGGTAATACATATGGTATTGAAAGTGCTTCTCAATTATTCTTCAGTAAAACAACATCTCTGTTGAATATTGAGGAAGCAGCAACCTTAGTGGGAACTCTTAAAGCTAATCATTCTTACAACCCTAGATTATTTCCAGAAAGGAGTCAACTAAGAAGAGATGTTGTCATCTCACAAATGCAAAAATACGATTACCTTACTTCTGCTGAAGCTAATGAAGCCATGGCAGAACCTATTCAACTTGATATTTCGGATAATAATACATTCCAAAGACAATATTTTATCGATCTGGTAAGATCAGAAGTAGAAAAAGTACTGAAAACAATAAAAAAACCTGATGGTACTTTTTATAGCTTGGAAGAAGACGGATTACAAATACATACCACACTTGATCTTAAACAACAAGAATTACTAGAAAAATCGCTTAGAGATCAGGTAGAATACTTACAACCACTTTTTGAAGCTGAATATTCAAGTAGTCCACCTTGGAAAAATCTAGAATTACTTCAAAAACTTGCAGAAAAGACAGAACAGTTTCAGAAGTGGAAATCTCAAAAGTTATCCTCAAATCAAATTCAGGATAGTTTGAGAAAGATTAGACCAATTGAAATTATTAAAAATAGAAAAACTACTGTTTTACAGCTATCTATACTGGATAGTTTGAGCCATAGCTTGAAGCAAATAAATGCTGCAAGTTTGAGTGTTGATCCTAACACAGGAAGTATTTTGGCATACGTAGGAGGAGTCGATTACCGACATTCGAAGTTTGATATTATCAAAAATGCTAAGCGACAAGTTGGCTCAACTTTTAAGCCTGTTGTCTATGCTGCCGGACTCAAAAGTGGTTTGAGACCCTGTGATTATATTTCTGCGAAAGAAATAATCTATACCAATGCTGAAAATTGGAATCCGAAAAATTCATCTAGTGATGATGACCCTTATCTCAATTATTCATTAAAATATGCGCTTACAAACTCTGTTAATACTGTAAGTGTAAAAGTCTTGGAGGAAGCCGGTATTTTAAATACTATTAGATTAGGAGAAAGTATGGGGATAACATCAGAATTAGTAGAACAACCTTCATTGGCCCTTGGCGTTGCAGAATTGAATATGAAAGAACTTGCTAAAGTTTATTCTAGTATTTCTAATCGAGGAAAAGTACCAGAGCTTTATTTTCTATCAAAAATAACTTCAAAAAACGGTGAAGTCCTTGCTGAAATTAAAACTGAATCTCATCAAAAATCTAGTTTGAACTCTGAACAAAATAGACTGCTGTTAGCCATGTTAGAAAATGTTGTTAATGAAGGAACTGCAAAAAGGCTAAGGTCGACTTATGGATTGAATCAGAATATTGCTGGTAAAACAGGAACTACACAAAGTAACAGAGATGGTTGGTTTGCAGCGGTTACACCTAAAATGGTAAATATTTCGTGGGTTGGCTTCAATAATCAAAACATAAGTTTTAAATCAACACGACTAGGTCAAGGCGCTAATACTGCATTACCAATATTTGGCCAACTATATAAAGAGATGGCAGATGATTACGAATTTGATCCTATAACTAAAGCAAAATTTCCCAGGCTTACATCAGAACAACAAAAAGCTTTAGATTGTGAAGGAATAAAGCGAGATGGATTTTTCAAACGCCTTTTTTCTAAAGATGAAATTGAAAAAGAATTTGAAAAAAAGGAAGATGAAAAAAAGAAAAAGAAAAGTTTTCTTAATCGACTGTTTGGAAAAAAAGAAAATTGAGGTTACTCCCACTCTACTAATTGTATGTTTTGTTTCAGAAAATCACTTTCTTCATTAGAAATATACATTCTCCCTTTTGAGTCAAAAGATAAACCTTCAGGCTGCTGAAAATTTTTTGGGTTAAGCTTGTACATATTTTTAAATGAACCATTAGGGTTTAAAATTAATAGCCGGGGAACTTTAGAATCTAAGATATATATTTCTTTTGTGTCTGGATGGATTGTAAGCTCAGACGGGTTTAAATGTTTATTCGTAAAAAAAGGTTCTCTTTCTTGGAAAATTGAATCATTAACTTTCATTCTGAAATAAGGTTCTTTTTCAACTTTATAAGTCTTGGAGTTAATTTCATAAATTATAAAATCATCACTTTTATCCGATAGATTTTGCCTTTTAGGAATTGTCAAAAAAATATTTTCCTCCTTTAGGAAATCCAAGCTTTCTATATCATTTTTATTATTGAAACCTGTTTTGTAAATTTCAATTTTACGACTATCAGATTCAAAATTGTTAATTTTGAACAACTTGCCATTACTTTCTATTACGTAGGCAATTGAGTCAATAATTCTAATAGACTCATAGTCTCCTCTAGGACCAAATAGAATTTCTTTTACAACATCTTTCTTTTCTAAATCATAAATAAACAAGATTCCTTCTTCATCCTGAATACAGGCTATTTTTGAATCATTTATATGACTTATACCTGAAATCTCTCTTAAAGCATAAGGAAGTTCAAAAGTCTTTATAACTTTAATTTTGTCAGAATAATCTTGATTATCTGATTTTAAAAAATAGCTGATTGTTCCCACAATAATTAAAATTCCTGCAATTATGTAAATAGCCAGTAAGTTTTGTTTCATAGTCCTATTTGATGAGCTTTTTGAAAGCTTAAAGATGATAGATAATGTGTAAATTTGCAAAAAAAAATTCCATGGGTAAAACTGAAATCGCCAAATACTTTTATAATCTGTTGATATCTAATGATTATGTTGGTGAAACAGCGGCCATCTATCTGAATGTACTGATAAACTCTGTCATTCTTTTCATATTGGGGTATATAGCATTTAAAATACTTAGATATATTGCTGAAAGCCTTCTACATAATCTATCAAAAAAAACAAAAACTCAATTTGATGATTTTCTCGTCAAAAACAAAGTTTTTGTTTATATCTCTAATCTTATCGTACTATTTGTTTTATATGAATTTATTCCTGTAGTCCTTATTGATTTTCCTGAATCTGAAATTTATCTGGAAAAAGTATTCGAAGTCGTTATCATTTTTGTTGTTATCTGGATTCTCAAATCCATCTTTATGACTTTTAAAGATTACCTGAGAACTTTTAATTCTTTTAAAGACAAACCTATAGAAAGTTATATCCAAGTTTTCATGATAGTTATTTGGATAGTTGGTATTATCATAGTTTTTTCAATTATTACTGGAAAACCACTTATTAAATTCTTAACTGCACTTGGTGCTTTTTCTGCAGTTTTACTTCTCATTTTTAAGGACACTATTTTAGGGTTTGTAGCGAGTATTCAAGTTACAGTAAACGATACAGTAAGACTTGGCGACTGGATCACTATGGAAAAATATGGCGCAGATGGTGATGTGTATGAAATTAATTTGGCTTCCGTAAAAGTGAGAAATTTTGATAACACCATTACAACCATTCCAACCTACTATTTAATTTCAGATTCTTTCAAGAATTGGCGAGGAATGAGTATTTCTGGTGGAAGACGTATTAAACGTTCTATATTAATTAAAGCCAATAGTATCAAATTTCTTTCTGAAAGTGATATCGAAGAATTCAAAAAGATAAAACTTATTTCAAAATATATTCAGAATAAGCAACAGGAAGTCAATGAGTATAATTTAAAGCATGAAGTTGATAAATCTGTTCAAATTAATGGAAGAAATCAAACAAATTTTGGAGCTTTCAGAGTGTATGTAGATCATTATTTAGATCAACACCCAGATATAAATAAAGACATGATGATGATGACTAGACAACTCGCTCCTACTGCTGAAGGTATACCTCTGGAGCTTTACGCTTTTTCAAAGGACAAAGTTTGGGCAAATTACGAACGCGTTATGGCTGGGATATTCGATCATCTATTAGCTGCTATTCCGTACTTTGAATTGGAGTGTTTTGAATATCCATCAGGTAAAGACCTTAAATCGCTTTCTTCAACTTTTGAATCTCCGAAAGATACATGAGAGATTTTATCAATTTCATAAAAGGAAATTTTAAAAAATTAAGTTTTGGTTGGACGCTTACCTTTTTGTCTAGTTTTGGCCAGACCTATTTAATTTCTCTATATGTTACAGAAATCTCTTCTGAATTTGCTATAACCGAAGGAACATTTGGAGCCATTTATGCTATTTGTACTGTTTCAGCTTCTTTCATAATGCTTACCGTTGGTCATACTGTAGATCATATTTCTGTAAAAAAAGTAACTGCTTTTACAATTGCTTGTTTAGCAATTTCCTCGATATTATTAGGAATTTCTTATCATATCGCTTTAGTTTTTATAAGTCTCGTTGGTTTGCGCCTTACTGGACAAGGCATGTTGAGTCATATAAGTATGACTATTCTTTCAAAATTTTATGATAAAAACCGAGGTAAAGCTTTAAGTTTTTCTACACTTGGTTTCTCTTCAGGAGAAATTGTCTTACCATTAATTCTAACCTTTTTTATAACTTGGTTTGATTGGAGATGGACTTTAATTGTATCTGGTATCTTATTGTTTTTCTACTTGATAAGGCTTTATTTTACAGATTTAGATCATTTCAATAAGCAACTTAGCGTAGGAAGACCATCATCTTTAAGCTTGGTTAAAGATTTTGGTAGTATTATAAACGACAGACGATTTTTAATTCTGATGCCAACTAGTTTTGCAATTAGTTTTACTGCAACTGCAGTGATTTTTTATCAGTATGTATTTGTTGCACAAAAAGGCTGGTCTCCACAACTTTATGCTGCATTTTTTACAGGTTATGCAATTACACGTTTGATTTTTTCACTTGCTGGAGGACTTTGGGTAGATAAGTTTACAGCTAAAAAAATGTTTAGATTTTACCTTATCCCTATCAGTTTTGGACTTTTAGCCTTTGCTCTCATCGACAGTATTTTTGGGGCACTCACATTTCTCTTGATGATGGGAATTACCGTTGGGATGTCTGGAACCATAAAATCTTCCATTTTAGCAGAAGTCTATGGCATTGAAAAATTAGGTGCCATACGAAGTTTATTTACAATGTTTATGGTTGTAAGTACAGCGCTTGGTCCCTTAATTGTTGGCTGGATGATTGATGGAGGCTTAAGCATAGAAACCATCATGTTAAGTTTATTTGTATTTCTAGTGCTATGTGCATTAAACGCTCAACGCATAAAAGGCGTTGAAACTATTACTAAGGCATAACAATTTAACAAATACTTAATTGATTTGTTTGATTAAAAACGTGGTATAATGGAGCTTTACCCTTATTTTTGTAAGCTATTATGAGTAAGAAAAAGAAAAATCCTAATCGAAAATCTCACTTGAGATTACTTCACCAGTATTATACTTACACTGGATTTTACAGTTTTTTGGGTAGAAGTTTAATTAAGGCTGCACCACCAATCTTAATCTTTATTGCTGTATTACTTGGTATACATTTCTTTGTTATCGATGTGAATACAATGCTTATTTACGTAACCGAGAATTTTCCTCCAGTTGCAGTTTTTGCTATTTTTTTCGCTTCAGAATCTATTTTAGGACTTATTCCTCCAGAAATTTTTATTGCCTGGTGTGGTAAATCTGTCTCGCCTTGGGGATTTCTATCCATCTTAGCTATTTTGTCTTATATGGGCGGAATTATTTCTTATTTTGTAGGTAGAGGAATTGCTAGTATACCTTCCGTTTTTGTGTATTTGGAAGTGAAAATGGCTAAACATATCAAAAACATGAGAAAATGGGGTGGAATCTTAATAATTGCTGGAGCATTGCTCCCACTTCCTTTTGCGATTGCTAGTATGTCTGCAGGAATAATTAAATTTCCTTTTGGAAGTTATTTACTTTACGGGTTATTAAGACTTGCTAGATTCGCTATTTACGGAGCGCTTATATTCGGGGCTTTATAATAGGTTTAGTTTTGATCACATTTTAATCTTGCTGTTCTTATTTTTTTTTAGTTTTTAAACCTAAATAAAATGCATAAAACAAGGTTTAAAAATTAAGGGCTATCTTTTAAAAAGATAGCCCTTAATAAAATGGATTATTCCATAAAATGTTCATTTATTTTGACACGTAGTTTTCTTACGTAATCTTCATATAACCAGTCTCTATAATTTTTGGTATTGTTGATAATACAATTGGAATATCTCTTTATTCTGTCTTTGATATCATCTTTTAATTCTCTAGCCAGAATTCTTGCGTCAAATACATCCTCAGAATTTTCAGCGCACATTCTTGCATGTTGAGCTATCGATTCTTCTAAAACTAATTTAGATTTTTCTCCATTATTAACAGTTTCGTTATATCTTCTCCTTATATCAAAGTCAACATCTTCTGATTCTTTAAACATTTCTCTAACTTCTTCAGGCATTTCATACTTGAAGTTAAGTTCAATTTCTTCGTCAGAGACCATATTATCTAAGAAGTAATCTGGGTTTTCAAAGATAAGTTGCCAATCTACTGAGGCATCCCAGGGGCCAAATCGAGCAATGTTATTTCCTAAATCAATAACATTAAAGGTGTCTTTATTAGGAAGTTTTCGAGACCCTCTGCCAATCATTTGAAAATATAAAGTCAAAGACTTTGTAGCTCTGTTAAGGATAATATTTTCTACTGTAGGCTCATCAAACCCTGTAGTAAGAATACTTACAGAAGTAAGAATGGCATCTGGCTTCTCTCTAAACCATTTAAGAATATCCCTACGTTCTTTTTTGTTATGAGTATTATCAAGGTGTTTAATTTCATAACCAGCATCTTTAAATGTCTGATAGACATACCATGACGTATTGATACCGTTATTAAAAATTAGAGTTTTTTTCCCTTTACATTTTTCTTCATAAGCCTGAATAAGCTTTTCTTGCATATCCAGATTGGTATACAAGTCTTCAGAAGATTTAACAGTATAATCACCTGTAATTCCCACTTGAAGCGTTCCTAAGCCAACATCATAACTAAACATTTTGGCCTCAGCTAAAAAGCCCTTTTCAATAAGTGAAGAAATTGAATTCCCTACGATGAGTTCTTCATAATTTCTATGCATTGGAAGCTTAATATTTGAACTTAGCGGTGTAGCCGTTACGCCTAGTATGAAAGCCTTTTCTAAATATTTGAAAAGCTTTGTAAATGAGTTGTAGTGCGCTTCATCAATAATGGCTAAGCCAACATTTTTCATGTTTAGCTTTTCTTCGTTGAGCCTGTTATTTAAGGTTTCAACCATCGCGACAAAACACATATATTCATTATCATCTGAAAGTTCCTTAACTTTAGAATTGATAATTTTATTTTGAACTCCGAAACCTTCGAGCATATCGGAAGTTTGCTTGCAAAGTTCAATTCTATGGGTAAGTACAATTACTTTTTTACCTGTTTTTTCAATATATCTCCTTACGATTTCAGAAAATACAACTGTTTTACCACCTCCCGTAGGGAGTTGGTATAATAAATTAAAATTATCTGGAGAATTCTCAATTTTATCAAAAATCTTTATTAAGTCCCTTTCTTGATAATCGTAGAGGCTCTTTTCTGCAGTGTTTTCAGGCATAAACTTCCTTGAGTTGAAATGTGAATTACTAATTTAAGATTTGCAAAAATACGCAGATTAAAGGGTTTATTGAAATTATTTAGCAAATTATAAGTCAAAATCTAAGCATCGTAAAAAACCTACTGCATGAGAATTAATGCTTATTTTTGAAAATAGTATAAACAACTACCTATATATATAAACTAAAAATTATTTTTGCATAACATCTAAAAAATCAAAACCCTTGGAAAATAAAAAAGCACTTAAACTTATAGATTCTATTGTCAAAACCCTAGAGTCCAATCAAATTGTTACAGACGATGTGGTGGAAATGGTTAAAGAATTAAGACCATATGCCGTAGAAGAAAGTCTACCTGTTGTAGCTAAAACACTAAGATTGGTGTCTGAGCATGTGGAGGAAAATGAAGTGTTTGCAATACCTATTCCTCAGGACGAGCCTCTTGTTGATGAAGAAACAGGTGAAGAAATCGAACCTGAAAATTCGGAAATCATAACAGGATCTGAGAGTCTCTTATATTTAATCAATTTGATTAAAAAGTCTGATAATCCAGTAAATAAGGCTGAAATAAGAGAATATAATCGCAAAATGGAAGCATTTGCAGAATAAAAAATAAGAATGGGAAGAGCATTTGAGTTTAGAAAAGCCAGGAAAATGAAACGTTGGTCTGCCATGGCCAAAACTTTTACCAGACTAGGTAAAGATATTGTAATGGCAGTTAAAGAAGGAGGTCCAGATCCAGAAACTAATGCAAAGCTTAGAGCAGTTATACAAAATGCTAAGGCTGCCAATATGCCAAAAGACAACGTCGAAAGAGCTATTAAAAGAGCTTCCGATAAAAGTCTTGGCGATTACAAAACGGTTTTATACGAAGGTTACGCTCCTCATGGTATTGCCATATTAGTGGAAACAGCTACTGACAATACAAACCGAACTGTTGCTAATATCAGGTCATATTTCAATAAATGTGATGGTAATCTTGGTACATCTGGTTCTGTTGAATTTATGTTTGATCATACTTGTAATTTTAGAATTGCTTCTGAAGGGATTGATGTTGAAGAACTGGAGCTGGAGATGATAGATTTTGGAGCAGAAGAAGTCTTTGAAGATGAAGATGGAATTATGATTTATGCTCCATTCCAAAATTTTGGAGATATTCAAAAATTTCTAGAAGAAAGAAATATTGAAATAGCATCTTCAGGATTTGATAGAATCCCACAAGTAACTAAAACTCTTCCTGATGAACAGAAAGAGGATGTTGAAAAGCTTTTAGAAAAAATTGAAGAAGATGACGATGTTCAAAATGTATATCATACTATGAACGAATAAACTAAAAAAGGCTAGAGAATTAACTTTAGCCTTTTTATTTTTTTTTGCAAGAAGAAATTTCTTACATATTTTCAAAAATTGATTTCATTAATCTTGTTTTATCATTTAGACTTTCTTCCATTGAAATCATAGTCTCAGTTCTACTTACACCATCAATATCATCAATTAGAAAAATGATATTTTTAGCATGTTCAGTATTTTTTGCTCTTATTTTACAGAATAGATTGAATTTGCCAGTAGTTACGTGTGCTACGGTTATATTGGGTATTTCTTCAATTCTGTTGAGAACAAATTGAGTTTGAGAAGTTTTTTCAAGAAATATCCCAACGTAGGCTATAAATGTATAACCTAATTTTTTATAATTCAAGGTTAAAGATGATCCAATTATAATCCCACTCTCTTCCATCTTTTTGACCCGTACGTGGACAGTACCCGCAGAAATATCCAGTTTTTTTGCAATATCTGTAAATGGTGTTCTCGTATTATCGATAAGCATATTGAGAATTTGGTGATCTGTCTCGTCAAGTTTCAGTTTTCCTTTCATGTATTAAATCTTATTATTTTAAATATTTGGCAAAAATAATTAAAAATAATCATTAAAAAAGAAAGGTTTGTTAAATTAAATAATGATTACATAACGAAATCGTTATCGTTGAGTTTAAATGATGACAAAATCTCACCTTCTTTTAAAGTAGTGTGTTTTTTGAATTTTAATGATTGATTCTGCGCATCAATCACACGATGACCGTAAAATAATTCAAGATTATCAATTTTTTCTATAAAAGGAATAAATTCAATCTTATCATCAATTAAAGTTTCCTGGTATTGAACTGCTAAATCTAAAGTTCTATTGCCCTTCAAAATATTTTTAATGATAAGGTCATAATAAAGTTTGTCATTTTCTGGAATTGCAAAATATTCGTTAGTTGATTTTAATTCTTCATCATTTACAACGTCGATGATCATATTTAATAAAGAAATAAAAATATATTTTCGAGTCTCTTCACGTTCATAATCAGAAGGAAAATGACCAGCTTCAAAGAGAACAGTTGGTGTTCCATTTTTTTGAAAAAAATCTCCTATACAATTGATATTAAATCCATCATCATATCTTCCTATTTGACCTGGTATAAATTTTTGAAGCAGCTGGTTTGCGGATGAAATCAAACTCATAGATTTCTTTCTAATTTGATTTATGTCTCGAGTTTCATTAAAAGAAGGTGAAAGGAAAGATAGTGTAGCTGGTTTATTGGTCTTTCCGGCGCTAAATATCGTTCGCTGATCATGCATATTGAAGCAAACATCAGGTTTAAAATTAGAATATATAGTTTGCAAAACTTTGCTTTCAGCTTGAGTTTTTTGAAATGCATCTCTATTTAAGTCAACGCCATTAGAATTGACCCTTGTATAATTCACAGCACCATCTGGATTCAGAACTGGAATAATAATTAGTCTACATTTCTCAAATAATTCTTTAGTAAATTCATCATTAAGATTTAAATAATTTAATAAATCGAAAACTGATTTTGTAGTGGTGGTTTCATTACCATGCATCTGTGACCAAATCAAAATCTTTGTTTTTCCTTTACCTAAATGAAAAGAAGTTATAATCCGGCCTTCTTCAGAACAACCTTCATTTTTAATTTTGAACTTATAAGACAGAGATCTCAGATTTTGCAATACATCATCTTCTTTAAGGTATCTGCCGTATAACTTAGAACTTTTAAATTTAGAGTAATCTTTAAGTAAAATTGAAAACTGTGGTGCTTGTAATTTCATGTTTACAAATGTATTAAAATCAAAATACACATTTGTAAACAATTGTAAAGTTCATTATCTTTACAATTGTAAACTTATTCGTTAAGCTTATTACTATCTAACCTGTACTGGGTTGGAAATATTCCTTCAAGCACTAATTTTATATTTAAAATACTATAAAATAGGAATATAATACTAATTACTTAAACTATTACTTTAAATAATATTGAGGTTATTAAGATATTTTATTCTTTAACTGTTTATTATTGTATACATTAGTCACCTGATAAAAATATTTACTTTTAAGTAATTTACAATGGTAAACAGTGATGAATTTTCGAATAGGTTAAAAGAAATTTTTGATTATTATGACCTATCTGCATCCTCCTTTGCGGATAAAATAGATGTCGGTAGAGCTTCTATCTCTCACATTCTTTCTGGGAGAAATAAACCTAGCTTAGACTTTGTTATGAAAGTAGTTTCTACTTTTGAAGAAGTTGAGTTGTATTGGTTATTAAATGGAAAAGGAAGTTTTCCTCCTACTGGTCGAAAAGATGATGACGAGATGGGGAATAAAACAGAATACAAAAGTGAGAGCAAAGAAAAGATAACTGAAAAGCTAGCATCAATTGATAAAGAAATAAATAAATCGTCCTCTACTGCAAAGAGAATAAATAAAGTAATTATTTTTTATTCTGATGGGAGTTTTGAATCCTATGAAAATTATCCTAAAAACTAAAGCAGTCTATTCATTTGGATTATTTTCGCACAAAAAACTAAATGCGTTATTTACTAGTACTTCTGAGTTTAAGTTTTGTGTCTTGTTATAACCCTCAACGCGAATGCAAGGATTTTAAAACAGGAACTTTTGAATTTGAAACTTATTTGGATGGAGATTTAGTAAAAACCACTTTTATTAGAAATGATTCTATTGAAGTTGAGATCTACAAAAATAAGAAAGACACAGCTTCAATTCGTTGGATTAACGATTGTGAGTATGTCTTAAAATCTATAAACCCCAAAAATAGAACTGAACAACAGCGTATTCATATGAAAATTCTTTCCACTGCAAATAATTCTTATACATTTGAGTACAGTATAGTGGGAAAAAATAAAAAGCAAAAAGGGCGTGTAACTAAAATAGACTAGTCAAACAGTGAAGATTGTTGATTACCATGCTTATCATCGTCTATTTGATTTTCTTCTTTTTCTGGTGTTTCTTCTTCATAAGGCAATGGATCTATTAAATCAATCTGCTTAACGTTTTCAGAAGTTAGTTGATTTCCTTGAGCTTTAATACCTTTTACAGATATAAATTCTTCAATATTTACAGTTTCATTCTCCTTTCTATCTTTACCTCTGGCCTTTTTATATTCTATCTCAATTCTAGGAATATAATCTGTTGAGATAACTTCTAGCTGTGAGTTTGGATGGTCTGTTATGATTAAGTCTTCTTTCTCAGGTTGATCAATTACAAAACGTTTGACATAATATCGTTCCTTTTCTCCTTCCCAGTAAACTGCAGATATGGGTTTCTTTGGATTCCATTTTTCCATGATTATAACGTCATTTTCAAAATGAGTAGACAATTCTGGAATAATGGTTTTGACAATTCCATTTTGTCTTACTATAAGAAGTCTGTCTTCGCCTTTGAATGCGCCTAGAAGTTCTCCACGTTCATCTACATTGAGACGTCTAACTGTTTCATCAAACCAAATCTTACGAGGCTTAAGTGTAGAAACACCTTCTTCTTTCATCTCGACATTTTTAATTGGCATTTTAGAAACCAGATTCCCTTTTACATTTCTTCCCTTTATAGCCAGGTCGGAGAAATCAATGTCGAATTTTAAGCGTTTCAGTCCTTTTTTCTGTCTTAAGAAAACAGTCACTAGCTCTGCTTCACCGTTTGGATTAGCAGAAAAGTATAAAACCTTAGTGCCTGGCTTATCTTTTCCTACGCTGTAAGCTCTATCCCTAGTGATTGAGGTTACAGCAAAGCGTTTCATATAGTTGTATCCAGATTTACCATCTCTGTAAATAAGATTGTAAATAGTTCGTTTATCTTTTTTCTTAAAGATCCCTACATAAATAATGTTTTTGCCTATAAAAGTTTTACCCTCAACTTTAGTAACCATCATGGTTCCGTCTTCTGTGAAGCAAATGATGTCGTCTATATCACTACAATCGGTTACATACTCCTCTTTTTTCATGGAAGTACCAATAAAACCTTCACTCCTATTAACATAGAGTTTTGTATTTCTGATAACTACCTTGGTAGCTTCAATATCTTCAAAGAGCTGGATTTTTGTTTTACGTTCTTTTCCAGCACCGTATTTTTCTTTGAGATTTTTAAAATAATTAATAGAGTAATCAATTAAATGATTTAAATCATGCTTTACATTTTCAATATCACCTTCCAGAGCTTCAATTTTTTGTTCGGCTTTATCAAGATCAAATTTTGAAATTCTTTTAATCTTTATTTCAGTTAATCTTGTGATATCATCTCTTGTGATTTCGCGTTTCAAATGCTTAATGTGAGGCTGTAAGCCAAGATTGATAGCCTCCAGGACACCTTCCCAGGTTTCTTCTTCCTCTATATCTCTATAAATCCTTTTTTCAATAAAAATCTTCTCAAGGGAAGCAAAATGCCATTGTTCTTCAAGCTCTCCAAGCTTTATTTCTAATTCAGTTTTTAATAAATGAACCGTATTCTCTGTACTTCTTCTCAAAAGTTCCGAAACTCCTAAAAAATGTGGTTTATCATCTATAATGACACAGCTTAAAGGAGAAATAGAAACTTCGCAATTTGTAAACGCATAAAGAGCATCTATTGTTTTATCTGGCGAAATATTATTGGGTAAATGAATTAGAATCTCAACTTCAGAAGAAGTATTATCTTCAATCTTTTTAATTTTAATTTTTCCCTTGTCATTAGCTTTTAGTATTGAATCAATGAGGGTTGAAGTATTCGTAGAGTAAGGAATTTCGTTGACGACGAGCAGATTTTTATCTCTAATCTCAATATTTGCTCTTACTCGAAGTTTTCCACCTCTTAATCCATCATTGTAATTGGAAACATCGACAACACCACCGGTTGCAAAATCAGGAAATATACTAAAGCGTTTACCCTCAAGATGTTTAATAGATGCTTCTATCAGTTCAATAAAATTATGAGGTAAAATTTTTGTACTCAATCCTACTGCGATCCCTTCTGCACCTTGGGCAAGAATCATTGGGAATTTTACAGGGAGGTTTACAGGCTCTTGTTTTCTTCCATCATAGGAGATTTGCCATTCCGTGGTTTTAGGATTGAAAACTACATCCAGTGCAAATTTTGATAAGCGAGCTTCAATGTATCTGGAAGCCGCAGCACTATCCCCAGTAAGAATGTTACCCCAATTTCCCTGAGTGTCGATAAGAATATCTTTTTGACCTATTTGAACTATAGCATCTCCAATACTTGCATCCCCATGAGGGTGATACTGCATCGTATGACCTACAATATTTGCAACTTTAGTATAACGACCGTCATCCAAATCTTTCATAGAATGTAAGATTCGACGGTGAACAGGTTTGAAACCGTCTTCAATAGCAGGGACAGCTCTTTCTAAAATTACATATGAAGCATAATCCAAAAACCATTCTTGGAACATGCCTGTGACTTTTATAGATTCGTCTTTAGCAGTTGGATCAAAATCATCTTGAGAATCAGAAGTTAAATCTAAATCGTCACTCATAGGTTAGTTTGGTTTTTTGCTATTATTTTATCAAGAGATAATTTGAGATATCTTGTTTTTTTCGGACTCAACATGCTGATATTAATATTGAAGTTTTTATGCGAATTTTTAGTTGAACACAAAACAATTAATCTTCTGTAAAACAATAAGTTATATATTTTGTAGCTACTTATTTTTTCTTTTTTTACTTCATGGATTTTTGTCCTGTAATTGATGAATTCAGATAAAATTGCTCCTCTATTCAAAAATGAGACAAGACTTCCTTCGCTATCATATTCAAAGTATTTTCCAGCAAAATAAATGTAAATTAACCACAAACCTACCAATATAAGAGCAGCAAAATAATATTTGTCTGAGGGGAAAAGCTGTCTGCCTAATTGTTGATTTAAAAATATAATAAGTAAAAAAAGTATTACTGAAAAGTAATACACACCAGGAATTATTTTGACTAATCTATGATTACTTAACCTCATGAATTTCTTCTTCAACCTCCTCAACGAGGTCAATTTCTACTTTCAAGTTATCAATAATAAAGTTTTGACGATCTGGGGTATTTTTACCCATATAAAACTCTAAAATCTCTGGTATGCTTTTATATTTATCCAACATTACAGGGTCCAAACGAATATCATCACCAATAAAATTTTTAAACTCATCTGGTGAAATCTCACCTAAACCTTTAAAGCGAGTTATTTCTGGCTTCCCTCTTAGAGTTTTAATAGCTTCCCTCCTTTCGGTTTCAGAGTAACAGTAAAAGGTTTGCTTTTTATCTCTAACTCTAAAAAGTGGTGTTTGTAAAATATATAAATGCCCTTCCTTAATCAATTCTGGGAAAAACTGAAGGAAGAAAGTAATAATCAATAACCTAATATGCATTCCATCTACATCAGCATCTGTTGCAATTACGATATTATTATAACGTAAATCTTCAAGGGAATCCTCAATATTCAAGGCTGCTTGCAAAAGATTGAATTCTTCATTTTCATAGACTATTTTTTTGCTTAGTCCATAAGAATTTAGTGGTTTTCCTTTAAGACTGAATACTGCTTGAGTATTGACATCCCTTGATTTAGTAATACTTCCGCTTGCAGAATCACCTTCTGTAATGAAAAGTGTGGTTTCCAAATAACCTTCCTTTTTGGTATCTTCAAGATGTATCCTACAATCTCTAAGTTTCTTATTATGAACACTTGCTTTCTTAGCTCTGTCTTTTGCCAGTTTACGAATGCCAGAAAGATCTTTGCGTTCCTTTTCGGCACGAAGAATCTTTTTGTGTAACTGTTCTGCAGTTTCGTTATTTTTATGAAGAAAGTTATCTAACTTCTGCTTCATAAAATCCATGATATAAGTTCGTACCGTTGGCAAGTCCCCTCCCATATCTGTAGAACCAAGCTTAGTTTTGGTTTGACTTTCAAAAACAGGCTCCATGACCTTGATGCTGATGGCAGAAACTATCGATTTTCTAATATCACTAGGGTCGAAATTCTTTTTGTAAAAATCTCTTATTGTTTTAACAATTGCTTCCCTGAAAGCCGTCTGATGAGTTCCGCCTTGTGTTGTATTTTGGCCATTCACAAACGAATGGTATTCTTCAGAATACTGTGCCTTACTAAAGGTAATGGCAACTTCGATATCATTCCCTTTCAAATGAATAATCGGAAACAAACGATCTTCCTCTCTTATTCTATCGCTTAATAAATCTTTTAATCCTTCTTCTGAATAAAATTTTTCCCCGTTAAAAAGAATGGTCAAACCAGGATTGAGGTAGACATAGTTTTTAAGCATTTTCTCAATATATTCATTTCTGAAATTATATTTTTTGAAAATGACTTCATCTGGGATAAAAGTAACTTTGGTTCCTCGTCGTCTTGAAGTTTCATCAAGGTCTTCTTTATTCACTAAGTTTCCTTGCTCAAATTCAGCAGAAACTGACTTATTATCTCTGGTGGATTCTACTCTAAAATAGCTTGATAATGCATTAACAGCCTTGGTACCAACACCATTAAGACCAACAGATTTTTTAAAAGCGTTGGTATCGTATTTCCCTCCAGTGTTCATCTTGGATACAACATCTACAACTTTTCCCAATGGAATACCTCGACCATAATCTCTAACAATGACTTTAGAGTTCTGGATAGACACTTCTATAGTTCTACCAGACCCCATGACAAATTCATCTACAGAATTGTCTAGTACTTCTTTTAATAATATGTAAACCCCATCATCAGCTCCAGAACCATCACCGAGTTTACCAATATACATACCTGGTCGCATACGTATGTGTTGCTTCCAGTCGAGTGATTTGATGTTGTCCTCTGTGTACTTTGTTTCTTCTGTCATAAATTTTTCTCAACAGCGAAATATACTACGATTTCTTTAAAATAAAAATCTGAAGCAAATTTAAAATCTAAGAATTAGTTTAAATCCTTTTTGAGGTTTTTATTTTTACTCTAAATAAAAAACCTCCATAGCTTTGAAGCCTAGAGGTTTAAATTTTGTGATAAAAAATTTATTATTCTTTGTGCATAAAAGATTGCTTACCTAGTAATTCTTCTTCTGTTTCTTCGTGTTCTTCGTCTGGAACACAACAATCGACTGGACAAACTGCTGCACACTGAGGTTCTTCATGAAAACCGAGACACTCTGTACATTTATCTGCTACAATATAATATAATTCGTCACTAATTGGTTCTTGAGCTTCTTCAGAATTTACTTCTTTACCATTTGGAAGAACTATATCACCTTCGAGGTCGGTACCGTCAGCGTATCTCCAATCATCTGCTCCTTCATAAATTGCAGTGTTAGGACATTCGGGCTCGCAAGCACCGCAATTGATACATTCGTCTGTTATTTTAATAGCCATTTGAGTAATATTTATGTAAGTTTGTTCAAAAATAGCAACACTACAAAGGTTAGCCAAACATATGACTTTACAAACCAGAATAGAGGCATTTTCAAAACTAGGAATTTCTTTACAAAATTACGTAGATTCTAATGACTCAAGCTCTAATTTTTCACAAAAATTGACTAATGTCATACGTAATGCCGAGTTACAAAATGCTTGGTTCACTCAAGATCAAATTCATTCTGCATTACAGGAGTGGACAAAAGCTCTAACCAAAGAAAATTTATCAAATTGGCTTCAAGCCTACACAATTGAGGAGTTTAGTAAAAAAAGAGTTGCGGTGGTGATGGCAGGGAATATTCCTTTAGTTGGTTTTCACGACTTTTTGAGTGTATTGATTACAGGACATCATTTTGTTGGTAAATTATCTTCCAACGATAGTTTGTTGATTCCTTTTCTCGCTGAAGAGCTTATCGCTATGCAACCTGAGTTCAAATCTAAAATTGAATTCACAAAAGACAGATTACCAGAGTTTGATGCTGTAATTGCTACTGGCAGTAACAATACTGCTCGTTACTTTGAGTATTACTTTAAAGACAAACCACATATCATACGTAAAAACAGAAATTCAATAGTGGTTTTGGATGGAACAGAATCAAAAGAAGAATTAGAAAAATTAGGTGATGATATTTTTAAATACTTCGGGTTGGGTTGCAGAAATGTTTCCAAATTATTTGTCCCGCAAGATTATGATTTTGATGACTTTTTTAAAGCAATGTTTAATTATAAAGACATTATAAATCATCATAAATATGCCAATAATTACGATTACAATAAAGCTGTTTATCTGATGAGCTCTGTAAAATTACTTGACAATGGTTTTTTAATTTTAAAGGAAGATGAACAATTTTCTTCACCTATTGGTGTTTTGTTTTATGAAAATTATTCTAATAAAGCTCAATTGAAACAACGGCTTGAGAAGGAAAAAGAAAATATTCAATGTATCGTTGGGAAAGACAAGTTTGCTGACGCGAATTTTGGCCAAGCTCAACACCCAAAATTATCTGATTACGCAGACGGTGTAGACACCATAAAGTTTTTGATACAAAAAGATAAATAGAATGGAAAGACCTCATAATTTTAGTGCTGGACCTTGTATACTTCCTTTAGAAGTTTTTGAAAAAGCTTCACAATCAGTTATAGATTTAGATGGTTCTGGATTATCTATCTTAGAAATATCTCATAGAAGTGCTGCTTTTGTTGAAATTATTGAAAAAGCAAGAGCTCTCGCGCTAGAACAACTAAATTTAAATAATAAAGGGTATAAAGCTTTATTTATGCAGGGAGGTGCGAGTATGCAGTTTTTAATGACTGCTTATAATCTTCTTGAAAAAAAAGCAGGCTATCTAGATACTGGAACATGGTCTGCAAATGCCATCAAAGAGGCCAAAAACTTTGGGAATGTAGAAGTTGTCGCAAGTTCAAAAGACAAAAACTACAATTATATTCCAAAACAATATGAGGTACCTACAGATTTGGATTATTTACACTGCACGAGCAATAATACCATTTTTGGCACTCAGATGAAGTCATTTCCCGAAACTGTTAAAATGCCATTGGTATGCGACATGAGTAGCGATATTTTTTCCAGAGAAATAGATTACTCACAATTCGATCTTATATATGCAGGCGCACAAAAAAACATGGGTCCTGCAGGAGCAACCCTAGTCGTTGTAAAAGAAGATATTTTAGGGAAAGTTACTAGAGACATCCCTTCAATGATGAATTACGAACTCTTTATTAAGAGAGAAAGCATGTTTAACACACCGCCTGTTTTTTCTGTATATGTTTCCATGCTTACTATGGAATGGTTGGCTAGAAATGGTGGCGTTTCAGCAATTGAAAAAAAGAATCAGAAAAAATCTGAATCAATTTATTCTGAAATTGATAGAAACCCCTTGTTTAAAGGGTTTACAGAAAAAGAAGATCGTTCTATGATGAACGCTACTTTTACTTTGAAGGACGAAAAATTAGCTCCGAGATTTGACGAGCTTTGGCAATCAGCAAACATAAATGGATTGAATGGTCATAGAAGTATTGGTGGTTACAGAGCTTCGATGTATAACGCTTTGTCAATTGAAAGTGTTGAGACACTTGTTGACGTTATGAAGCATTTTGAAAAAACTATTTAAATAATTTTGAATGAAAATATTAGCAACAGATGGCTTTTCTGAAGCTGGCTCCCATTTATTAGAAGATGCAGGTCATGAAGTTATCATTAAAAATGTAGCTCCAAATCAATTAACCAGCTTTATCAATTCCAATACCATTGAAGGGATTTTAGTCAAAAGCACTACTCCACTATCAAAATCAATAATTTCTGAATTGACTTCTCTTAAGTTTATCGGGAATTGCGATAGAAACACAAGTCATATTGATTTGGATTTGGCAAATCAAAAAAACATTGAAGTTTTCCATGCAGAGCATGCCTGGAGCAATAGCGTTGCAGAATTCACAATAGCACACCTTTTGAGCTGTATGAGACACCTCAAAGACTCCAATCGAGAAATGCCACTGGAGGGAGATCAAAGTTTTAATTCCCTTAAGCGTTCATTTTCTGGAGGAATAGAAGTAAAAGACAAAACTTTAGGAATTATAGGATTTGGAAAAGTTGGACAGGAAGTAGCTAAAAAAGGTTTAGCATTAGGAATGAAAGTTAAATTTCATGATAAAAGGACAAAGTCTGCTGAATTAGAATTGAATTTTACGGATAATCAATCTATAAAGTTCAGTTTGAAATCATCTTCTTTAGACGAAGTTTTATCAACTTCAGATGTGGTAAGCCTTCACATTCCTGAATCCGAAAATTATATTATCGGCTCTAAAGAAATTCAAAAAATGAAAGCTACAGCTGGTATAATCAATACGTCTCATGGTAAATGTTTAGACGAGGTATCCTTGGTTAAGTCTCTTGATAACAATGAATTAATGTTTGGTGCATTGGACGTTTTTGAAGATGAACCCCAGCCTCCAGTTCAATTACTTATGAATCCTAAATTATCATTAAGTCCACATATCGCTGGAGCTACACAGGAAACTCAAGATAGAATAGCTGTTGAGCTCGCGAATCAAATTATTTCATTTTTGAATTAAATACCATGAAAACATTCATAATAGGATTATTAATCACACTGATTCATTTAACCTGTATGGGTCAAACTCAATCTGGTAAAGCTTCATTTTATGCAGATAAATTTGAGGGACGCCCAACAGCCAGTGGAGAGATCTACAAGCACAATCTATCAACTGCAGCTCATCGTAAGTTACCATTTGGTACTAAAGTAAAAGTGGTTAATCTTGAAAATAATAAAACTGCTATTGTAAAAATTAATGATAGAGGTCCCTTTATAAGAGGAAGAATTATCGATTTATCTAGATCTGTGGCACAGTCACTGAATATAATAGATAATGGCGTTACAAATGTACGTATAGAAGTTCTTGATGATGATGCTAATGTTTCTAATGAAAAGGCTGAGTATGTAGCTCCAAACAATCCAGAAAAAGAGGAACGCGCTTTAGAGAATACTTCTGGAATTAAAAAAAATAGATCAGAAAACTTACAGAATTCTTCTAAGAACAATGAAGAGATAAAAGAATTCTATGAACTAAATGTAGATAAAATTAATCCTGATTTTTATGGTGTACAAATAGCAAGTTTTCAAGAAAGTGATAATTTGCTTAGACTCTCCAACCGATTGAAGATTAGTTACAATAGTAAGGTTTTAATTCAAGTCAAAAGTTTTCAAGGGACAAAAGTTTATACAGTCATTTTAGGTCAGTTTAATAACAGAAGATCTGCGGAAAATTTCAGGGATAGAATACAAGATAAATATCCAGACTCATTTATTGTTGATATGATTAAAAAGGATTAACTTTATGAATGAAGTATTTTTTACCTTTTTTATTCCTCGTTAGCATTATAAGTTGTTCTGTTCAAAAAGAAAGAACTGGCAATGAATTAAATCATAACGGAAGCAAGAATGACACAATACGTATTGCTAATGACAGCCTAGAATATGAAATTATCATCTTTGAACCAGGCTTTCATTCGTGGCTTGCAACCCAAAGACCAAGAGGTTATTACAACTTAAATTACTTAGAACAACGCAATAGACTTTTTGTGATATCATACAATCAAAGAGTCTTAAATTCTTTTCAATTTGATCCAAAATTGTATCCGGAACAAATCAATTATGAATACAACAAAGATTATGGATACGAAGTAAATTACCTTCTTTATCACTATTTCGTTTATTTTCAAGAAAAATATAGGCAAAAGTTGCGATAAGCTTTTGTATTTTTGCAACATGAAAAAATTAAAAGAACGCTGGAATATTCAGTCCAACTTTCAATTGGTTATAATTTTTATAGTATTTGCTATTACAGGCTCATTATCGGCCTATTTAGCAAAACCAGTTTTATCTTTTTTGGGATTATCTCGTGATGTATTCCCAAAACATTTTGCTGGAGGCTTTTTTTATTATTCATTAAGAATTTTATTTATTTTCCCTATTTATCAAGTTTTACTTGTAGTAATTGGTACTCTATTTGGTCAAAATAAATTCTTTTGGAATTTTGAAAAGAAAATGCTTTCCAGACTTGGACTCGGTTTCCTTTTTCAATAAAAGTTAATAATGTTTATATTTTGATTAAAAACATTACTTTAGCAAAAATTTAATTGACTTTGAATTTAAAACAAATATTCAGCTTAATGTTATTTATGATATTTACGACAACTGTCGTGAATGCTCATGCATTGAGTCATTTGTTTGAAGGTAACAATTCATCAATAGAACATTGCCAAACGTGTGATGAATATGTATCGAGTAGTCAAGAAGATTATAATTTCAGTCTTCCAGTAATTCAAGAGCCAGAGTTTGAATATTTAAAAGTCGATATTGAAGTTTCAATTTCAACTTATTTGGAATGTCCTGTTATCATTAAGAAATCTGGAAAATATTATAATAAACCCCCTCCGTTTAAACTAGTCTAAAGTTTCCTAAAACCTTTATTTTTTTTTACTAGTTTAAATTTATATTATATGTATCAGAAGTTAATTCTTTTGTCATTCATTTTATTTTTTGGTTCATCATCTTTTGCTCAGGACTGTAATTACTCTATATCAGGTCAAGTTATCGATATACATGATAATTCACCTCTTCAAGGTGCTGTAGTTTCTATTACAAATCAAAATAATTTCGCTTACAGCGATAAAAACGGAAATTTTGAAATTAAAAATGTCTGTGAAGGAGATTTAAAAATTGAAGTTTCACATCCTTATTGTGAAACACAAACTAAATCCATTACACTAACACAGAATATTAAAATCAACTTTCGCCTGGAGCATCATCTTGAAGAACTTAATGAGGTCTTACTTAAAGGAAAGCTTTATGATAAAAATCTCAATTCAGCTATATCCAATCAGATAAAGACTGAAGAGCTTGAAAGTTTTAGTAATGCTTCTTTGGGAGATGCATTAAAAAGCATTAGTGGTGTTTCTTCACTCAATACTGGAAGTTCTATTGTAAAACCTATTATCCAAGGTCTTCATAGCTCAAGAGTTTTAATTATAAATGATAATGTAAGGCTTCATGACCAGCAATGGGGAGAAGATCATGCTCCAAATGTTGATATTAATTCCGCAGCAAATATTACGGTCATAAAAGGTGCGTCTGCCTTAAAATATGGTGGCGACGCAGTAGGCGGAACTATTGTAATCGAACCCCGGAAAGCTCCCATAAAAGATACTCTTATAGGTAAAACTATCTTAACTGGAGCAACAAATGGACGTGGGGGAACACTTTCTTCCAGCTTGATAAAAGCTAATGCTAATGGATTCAATTACAGAATTCAAGGAAGCTTAAAAAGACTTGGAGATTTAAAAGCTCCAGATTATCAGCTCACTAATACCGGACAACAAGGAAATAATATTAGCTTGGGAGTTGGGCTTAATAAAATAGATTATGGCATCGATTTCAGTTATAAATTAACAAATTCCGAAATCGGAATTCTAAGAGCCTCTCACATTGGCAATATTACCGACCTGGTGTTATCAATCAATAGGCAAGAACCCTTTTTTATTGATGACTTCTCTTATGACATTACAAGTCCCAAACAGGAAGTAACGCATCAAATTTTTAAGTTAAATGCCTTTAAAAAGCTAAATGACATTGGCGAAGTCAGCCTTCAGTATTCGTTTCAGAATAATGACAGACAGGAATTTGATGTAAGAAGAGGAGAATTAAGGGACGTACCTGCCATGGACATGAACTTAAAGACACACACTGTTTTAGCCCAATTGGAGTGGACAGCTGTAGAAGATTTCGATTCCAATTTTGGCTTAGAAGTAAATGCCCAGACCAATGTTCCTGATCCAGATACTGGTGTGAGACGATTGATTCCAGATTATGACATGTATTCTGCAGGCGTTTTTGCAACAACTGAATACGCTTTAAATAATAGATGGAAAATTGATGCTGGAGTTCGTTATGATTTCAGCACCATCGATGCAGAAAAATTTTATTTTGAATCCAGATGGGAAGAATTAAACTATGATAAAATTTTCCCTCAGTTTGAAACCGGATTTACTGAAAGTGGGCAACTCCTCACCACACCAAATTTTGATTATCATAATATTTCCGGGACTGTCGGTGCAACACATACGTTCAATAATAACTGGCAGTTAACTACCAACCTGAGCTCAGCCAGCAGGGCTCCTAACCCTTCAGAACTATTTAGTGACGGCCTTCACCATAGTCTGGCTAGAATAGAACTCGGTGAATTGCGAATTGATTCTGAACAATCATTTAAGATTGGAGCTGAACTCCAAGGGGCAATCCATGATTTTGGATTCAACATTCAACCCTACTTTAATTATGTGGATGATTTTATAATTCTGGAACCTTCAGGAACGGATACAACCATCAGAGGGGCATTTCCTGTCTGGCAGTACAGACAAAGTAATTCCAGGCTTTTTGGCATAGATGCTTCCTTAAGTTATACGTACCAAAACTTCGATTTAGTATCGAATTTGGCATATGTTAACGGAAAAGACCTGGAACGAGATGAAGCCCTCATCAATATGCCTCCCTTTAATATTTCTAATACTCTTACTTACAAAAAGCCAGAATGGAATGGTTTTTTTCTTTCTTTAAACAGTCAGTTAATTACGGAGCAAACTCGATTTCCAGATAATAATTTTGATGTTAGGGTCATCAATCGGACTAATGGTGAGTTTCAAGAAGAAGAACTGGATATAAGTTCACCACCAAATGCTTACCACCTACTCAATTTAAAAAGTGGAATGAAATTTAAGTTAGGTAATAAAAACTTAAGTATTAATCTTCTAGTCAATAACTTATTAAACACATCTTACAGAAGCTATCTTAATGCTTTACGATTTTATGCTGATGAAGTTGGCACGAATGCTATGTTACAGTTAAAACTCAATTATTAATTAAAAATTAAAACTATGAAAATAATCAAATTATTAAGTTTAAGTCTTGTGGCCACACTAGTTTTTAGTGCATGCTCAGACGATGATGATGCACCACAAGTCATTAATGAAGAAGAAGAAATCACAACTTTGAAGGTGTTTTTAACTCCTGACGGAGGTCAAGAATTTGAAGCCTTTAGCTATACCGACTTAGATGGAGGTGTTTCTGATCCAGTAGTTTCTACAAGCGAATTACAAGCCAATACTACTTATAAAGGTAGAACGCAGTTTCTTAATGAGAATGAAGAACCCGTGGAAGATATTACCGAAGAAGTTGTTGAAGAAGGTGAAGAACATCAGGTTTTTTATTTACCAGCAAATTCACTAGACTTTACGATTCAATACAGTTTGGTAGGTGAAAATATTGATGCTGATGGAAACCCTATAGGAGTAGAATTTACTTTGGAAACAGGATCTGAAAGCCAAGGCAATTTTACCGTTTTGTTGATTCATGAAGGAAATAAGTTTGCAGAAGGTGCCAGTGATGGAATATACGATGCAGATTTAGTTGGAGGAGAAACCGATATCGAGGTAACATTTAATGTAAGTATCCAGTAATTTATGACAACATAGCTAAACAACTTCAGCATTAAAAAAGAGCTGTCCTTAATGTTTGTGTGATATTTAAAGTTCTGTATCAATTAGCCCTTTAAATAATCTGCAACATAAGAGGGACAGCTTTTTTTATGCAAAACTATTGAATTTAAAAGTAAGTGACTTCACTAAAGAATGATTACTTTAGTAAAAACTTGCATTATGAGTGAAAGAGACGGACAATTATTGAAAATCCGACCTGAAGTTACAAAA
Organism: Psychroflexus salinarum; assembly: GCF_042677225.1. Taxonomy (NCBI): domain Bacteria; kingdom Pseudomonadati; phylum Bacteroidota; class Flavobacteriia; order Flavobacteriales; family Flavobacteriaceae; genus Psychroflexus; species Psychroflexus salinarum. The sequence goes on along the minus strand of NZ_JBHTIV010000006.1, from coordinate 77,514 downwards.
GCAAAAGTTGAAGCTTCTACTTTGAGTTTAGAATCTTTTCAAAATTCAACCTTAAGACCCATTGCAAAATTTCAAAATGAGCTTATCCTTTCAATATTTGGAAATTATATCATAAGATATAAAAATGTGTTTTATAAACTAGGAACTGAAGAAAAACTCAATTACATCGAGAATACAGTAAAAAAAGATTCTAAGTTCAAAAACCTGATAAGAGGAGTCTTTATGGGGCATTTCACTATTGATGAATACAAATTCTATCACGAAAATTCTTCAGAAATAAATAAAAGAATTATTAATTTGACCAAAGAACGTTTACAAACTCAACCGCAATATTTTGAAAAACAAAGTGCATAATACGTTAAGACATTTACACTATCCAAAAGCTTTAAAACTAAAGCGTAAGCCTATTCAGAATCAAATACCAGGAAAAATAACTTATGTAGGAGAAGAAACTTCTGAAGATACAGTTATTAACGTCATTAGTTTTAATGAAGAAAAAGTTATTTACCATAATAACTGTTCTGTTGAAAAAGTACTTGAATTGGTCACACATGAAACAGAATTTAAACACTGGATCAATTTTGTAGGTGTTCATAATGTCGAGAAACTAGCCAACCTAGGTACATTACTTAATATTCATCCATTGATACTTGAGGATATTGCTAATACGAAGCAAAGGCCAAAATTGGATGAATTTGACGATTATGTATTCTTTGCTCTTAAAATGATTTTTCACAATGAAGCCGGCTTATTGATTAAAAATCATTTTGGAATTGTTTTCAATCAATCTTATATTATTTCTTTTCAACAGTCACAGGATACTATTTTCAATTCTATACGTGAACGTATTCATAACAAAGTTGGAAGGATTCGTATAAGAGGTACAGATTATCTTTTCTATGCTCTTATAGATGCAGTAGTTGACAATTATTATAATGTCACTGAAACAATTGAAGAAAAAACTGAAAATCTTGAAGATAGAATTTTGAAAGATGCCCATAATGCTTCAACTAATGAGATTCAATCACTAAAAAGAGAGATATTGAGTCTTAGAAAAGCAATTTTCCCTGCTAAAGAACTTATTAGAAAGCTACAAATATCAAAGCATGAGCTATATGATCAATCTACTAAAGCTTATATAGCAGATTTATATGACCATATTTTGCAAGTCACTGAAAACGTTGATATCTATCGAGAAATCGTTTGGGGGTTGATGGACATGTATATGAGTAGCCTAAGTAATAAAATGAATCAGGTGATGAAAGTGCTCACCATTATGTCTTCTATTTTTATACCGCTCACCTTTATCGCTGGTGTTTATGGAATGAATTTTGAATTTATGCCAGAACTTGGTTACAAACCAGCTTACTTTATTGTATTAGCAGTCATGTTAATAATGACTTTAGCTCTAATTTACTTTTTCAAAAGAAAAAATTGGTTTTAAGATTTTAGTGAGACCTTATTTAAAATTAGACCTGAAGCTTGAGCTATATGTTCAAGCTTTATTTTGTTTTTACCATCAATAATTTTTTCAAGTTCTTCGAGATCGATTTTGTGTCTACCAAGATCTATTAACGCTCCCATCATCAATCGTATTTGCTGTCGTTTAAAACCCTCTCCTACTACCTTCAGAACATAGCTAAGCTCTGGAAAGAAATTAGCGGTATAAATCGAGTTTTCTGTCAGTTCACAAACATCGATTTTACCTTCGGTTTGAGTTTCGGGATTAGGTCTGAAAGTAAAAGAATAAAAATCATGTTCCCCCTCAAATAACTTCGCTCCTTTTTTCATGAGATGAATATCCAAATCTTCCTGAAGGTTGACCATCAATGGTGCACAAAAAGGATGCATTTTCTCTTTTATACAAAAGAAATAGAGGTATTCTTTCACTTTAGGATGCTGAATGATATTAAAACCTGCAGTGGTTTCTTTAATAGAAAGACACTTTATGTCTTGAGGAAGGTTTTTATTAAACTCCTCAAGAAAGGTATCTAAATTTAGTTCATCTTCATAGATGAATATCTCGGCATAAGTTTGATTTACAGATACCATAGCATCGGTTCTGCCAGCGGCAATCACTTTGAAACGCTTACCCTCCAAGATATAATTCAGCGTTCTGCTGAGCATGTGTTCAACGGTGAGCACATCTGGCTGCTTTTGCCAGCCATGATATCTAAAACCTAAATATTGAAGTTGAATAAGATAGTAGAACCGTTTATACTGCATAATACGGAGTTAAAGCTATTTCTTGATTCTAAACTTTAAAATATCTTCAACATCTTTTAATTTGAAACCTTTCTGCTGAAGTAAAATGAGGTAATGAAAAAGCAAATCTGCACTTTCATTTAAAAACAATTCATCATTTTTATCTTTGGCTTCAATAACCACTTCTACAGCCTCTTCTCCTACTTTTTGAGCAATTTTATTAACACCTTTTTCAAAAAGACTCGCCACATAACTTTCGTCTGGTTTGCCTTCTTCCTTACGTTGTGTAATCGTGTTTTCTAAATGAGTTAAAAAACCAAAAGTGGTTTCATTATCTTCTTTCCAGCATGTATCTGTTCCTTTGTGACAAGTAGGCCCGTTGGGATGAACGCTGACAAGCAACGTATCATTATCACAATCTACTTTTATATCTACTAAATCCAAAGTATTACCACTTTCTTCTCCCTTAGTCCACAATCTATTTTTGCTACGGCTGTAAAAAGTTACCATTTTGGTATCCAGTGTTTTTTTGTAGGCTTCTTCATTCATGTACCCTAGCATCAATACAGTTTTAGTTACCGCATCCTGTACAATTGCTGGAACTAAGCCATCTTTATTTTTGTTGAATTCAATAGTCATAAGTAAATGTTTTAATAGACTAAGATTAATGACTTTTGTCCTAAGTTTCGTGGGACTAGAAGTGGCATTAAACTTAGAACAATTATAGAAATTTATAATGTTATATTCTGATAGAAATTCCGTTTGCTTTTAATTCCTTTTTCAAGTCAGGAATATCAATTTCCTTAAAGTGAAAAACGCTTGCTGCCAAAGCTGCATCTGCTTTGCCAAACTTAAATGTATCTTCGAAGTGTTTAACATTTCCTGCACCACCAGAAGCGATGATTGGAATATGGAGTTCTTCAGATAATTTTGCTAAAGCTTCGTTTGCGAAGCCAGCTTTGGTGCCGTCATTATCCATAGAGGTAAACAGAATTTCTCCTGCACCCAATTCCTGAACTTCCTTTGCCCATTCAAATAAATCAATATCTGTAGGTTGCTTCCCTCCTACTAAATGTACTTTCCAGTTACCGTCAATTTGCTTAGCGTCAATTGCAACAACAACACATTGAGACCCAAAGCGCTTAGCTACTTCTGATATTAATTGGGGATTTTTTACCGCTGCAGAATTGATTGACACTTTATCTGCACCAGATTTTAGGAGCAATGCAACATCTTCTACTGAGGATATTCCACCACCAACGGTGAAGGGAATATTGATATGCTTAGCGATTTCTTCGACTAGCTTAGCTAGAGTCTTTCTTCGTTCCTCTGTCGCTGAAATGTCCAAAAACACCAATTCATCTGCATAATTATCAGCATATATTTTGGCTAATTCTACTGGATCTCCAGCATCTCGGAGTTCTACAAAATTGACGCCCTTTACAGTGCGACCGTTTTTAATATCCAAACAAGGTATAATTCTTTTTGTAAGCAAAGTCTTTTCTTTTAGTGTTCTAAAACAAATTTTTCTAATTCTTTCAAGCTAATCCTATTCTCGTAAATAGCTTTACCTATGATTACGCCCTCACAACCAATTTCGAAAACTTCTTCTAAATCTTGAAGTTTTGATATACCGCCTGAAGCAATAAGTTTAAGATCAGGATTATTTTTAAGAATAGATCTATATAAATCTACTGAAGGTCCTTCTAACATGCCATCTTTGGAAATATCTGTCGAAATCACATATTCAATACCTTCATTTACAAAATCCTTGATAAATTTCTCAATTTGAAGGTCTGAAGATTCTTTCCAACCTCCAGTGGCAATTTTTCCATCTTTAGCATCGGCTCCAAGAATAATTTTCTGAGAACCAAATTTAGATACCCAATCCAAAAATAAGGCCTTGTTGGAAACTGCAATACTTCCTCCTGTAATTTGTTGAGCACCGCTTTCAAAAGCAATTTTTAAATCTTTATCAGATTTTAATCCGCCTCCAAAATCGATTTTCAAATTTGTTTGTGTTGCTATTTTTTCAAGAATCTTGTGGTTAACGATATGCTTTGATTTTGCACCATCCAGATCTACGAGATGTAAAAATTCAATACCGCTATCCTCAAAAGCTTTCGCCACTTCTAGTGGGTTTTCATTATAAACTTTTTTAGTGTCGTAATCACCCTTGGAAAGTCTTACACACTGACCTTCAATGATATCTATGGCTGGTATTATTCTCATGTTATCGTTGTTCGTTAATCGTCTTTATTCGTGGTTAGTTTTCAGTGGATTTTGGCTCTTTTATAAGTTTTAACTTGATTTTACGGAATGCCTTCACACCTCTTACACTTTACTTAATGCTAATTAGTTACTACTGTTCAAAATAAAATTTTTCAAAATCTGTTCACCAATTTTTCCAGACTTCTCTGGATGAAATTGAACTCCATAGAAATTGTCTTTATGAAGCGCTACGCTATATTTTAAACCATAATCTGTTGAAGCAATACTGTTTTTGTGATTTGGAACATAATAACTGTGTACCAAATACATATAAGAGTTTTCTTCAATGTCTTTAAATAAATCCGATTTCAAGTCAAAAATAATATTCCATCCTACTTGCGGGACTTTTAAATCCGTATTGAATTTAATCACATCGACATCAAATATGTCAAGTCCCTTAGTATCGCCTTCTTCGCAATGTTTACACATCAATTGCATACCAAGACATATTCCTAAAACAGGTTGTTTCAAATTTGGTATTACAGTGTCCAGTCCAGTATTTTTCAACATGTTCATGGCACTACTTGCTTCACCAACACCTGGAAAAATAACTCGATCTGCAGATTTAATCGTTTGAGCATCACTTGTTAATTTTGACTCGTAACCTAAGCGCTGCAATGCAAATTCTATACTTTTCACATTACCCGCACCGTAATCTATAATAGCTATTTTCATGTGTTTTTTTATATTTTTTTAAAGGTCACATGTAAACTTTTATGACTAAAATATTCATTTTACAGAATGTCTAATGAGTATTTTAATCATGTCGGTTTCATCTAAAGTTGTCCTTTTGTACTTGGTAAAATCATTTTTTCTGCATCGCGTTTCACTGCCATTTTTATTGATTTGGCAAAAGCTTTGAAAATAGCCTCAATTTTGTGATGCTCGTTATCGCCTTCAGCTTTTATGTTTAGATTACATTTAGCACCGTCAGTAAAGGATTTGAAAAAGTGCATAAACATTTCTGTTGGCATTTCACCAATTTTTTCTCTCTTAAATTCAGTATTCCAGACTAACCAATTTCTTCCTCCAAAGTCAATAGCAACTTGTGCTAAGCTATCGTCCATCGGTAAACAGAATCCATAACGTTCAATGCCAAGTTTGTTTCCTATGGCTTTTGCAAAAACTTCTCCCAAAACAATAGCTACGTCTTCTATGGTATGGTGTTCATCAACTTTTAGGTCTCCTTTAGCTGTTAATTTAATATCGACATGACCGTGTCGAGCAATTTGATCTATCATATGATCGAAAAAGTGAATTCCAGTAGAAATATCACTTTTCCCAGTACCATCAAGGTTAATCCTGACTTCAATATCGGTTTCTTTAGTAGTACGTTTTAAACTGGCTGATCTCGTTTCTAACTTTAGAAAACTGTAAATTTCTTTCCACGAATTCGTCCTCAAGGCAACAAAAGACTCCAATTCAGAATCAGAATTCTCGGTTTCTCCTTCACCTAAATTAGTTTTATTATCGATAAAAATGCCTTTAGCACCAAGGTTTTTAGCTAATTCCACATCGGTCATTCGATCACCGATAACAAATGAGTTTTCAAGATCGTAATCAGACTCAAAATATTTAGTCAATAAACCTGTTTTTGGCTTTCTTGTAGGCGCATTTTCTTCTGGAAAGGTTTTATCAATATACACATCTTCAAAGTGAACACCTTCATTTTCAAATGTATGAATAATAAAATTTTGGACAGGCCAGAAAGTATGTTCAGGGTATACGTCCGTACCCAGACCATCTTGATTAGTAATCATCACCAATTCGTAATCCAATTCTGAAGCGATTTTACTCATATATGTAAACACTTCGGGATAGAAATCTAACTTTTCAAAACTATCAATTTGCTCATCTGCTGGTTCTTTGATGAGCGTTCCATCTCTATCTATAAATAAAATTTTTTTCATAAATTAAGTTGTTTTAAAGCTTCTAATAAAGTTTGATTTTGTTCTGGAGTTCCTACGGTAAACCTCAAACAATTTTCGCAAAGGTGCTGATTTGTTCTGTTTCTCACTACTATTTTTTGTTCTAAAAGCTGATCATATCTGTAATTAGCATTATCAACCTTGCAGAGTAAGAAATTAGATTCTGAAGGATAAATGTGCTCAATCCAACTTATGTTTTTAAAAGCTTCTGAAAGAATTTCACGTTCAGATTTTATAATCTCTACCTGAAATAAGTAGATTTCATAATTTTTAATCACATCTATAGCCATTTTTTGACTTAACTGATTAATGTTGTAAGGAGGCTTAATCTTGTTCAGCACTGAAATAATTCGTTCACTAGCAAAACACATTCCTACGCGTATTCCAGCGTGAGCAAGAGCTTTAGAGAAGGTCTGGGTAATGATTAAATTAGGATAGTCATTCAATTCTGAAATAAATGAGCTGTTAGCGGCAAAATCGATATAAGCTTCATCAATTACCACCAATCCAGAAAATTCATCTAAAATGCTTTTGATATCGTTGATCTGAAGAAGATTTCCAGAAGGATTATTTGGAGAACAGATAAAGATTAATTTAGTCTGTTTAGTGATTGAAGAGAAAACAGAGTCGACATCAATCTGAAAGCCTGTTTTCAAAGGAACTGAAACAGTTTTGATGTTGTTTAGGTTTGCTAAAACCTCGTACATCCCATAGGTTGGAGGCATAGTGATGATTTCATCTTCTTTAGGCTCACAAAATGCTCTAAAAATCAAATCTAAAACTTCATCGCTACCGTTTCCAAGTAAAATATTTTCTTTTGGAATTTGTTTTATTTCAGAAATGGCAGCTTTCAACTCATGTTGATAAGGATCAGGATAGCGATTATAATCCGAATTGAATGGATTTTCATTCGCATCTAGAAATAAATAATCCTCAGCGCCAGCATTGAATTCATCCCTTGCAGAAGAATAAGCCGACATATTTTTTACATTTTTTCTTATCAGGTTATCTAACTTCATTTTCCAGTATTATTTATTTTCAACCTCATTTCTTCGCAAAGTCATCGCATTTTTGTGAGCCTGCAAACCTTCTGCTTCAGCCATGAGCTCTACTGCTTCACCGATACTTCTGATACCTTCTTCTGTTATTTTTTGGTAAGTAATCGCTTTATTGAAACTATCTAAGTTTACACCACTGTATTGCTTTGCATAACCATTGGTTGGCAGCGTATGGTTCGTGCCAGAAGCGTAATCCCCAGCACTTTCTGGTGTATATTTCCCAATGAATACAGAACCGGCATTATTGATTCTTTCAACAAAATAATCATCGTCTTTTGTAGATATGATAAAGTGTTCTGGACCATAATAATCAATTAGTTCTAAAGCTGATGCTTTGTCTTTCACCAAAACAAATTTTGAATTTTCTATCGCTTTAGCTGCCATCTCTTTTCTTGGAAGGTCTTTCAATTGATTATCGATAGCTATTTTCACCTTGTCAATCGTTGCTTCATCGGTTGAAACTAAAACTACTTGAGAATCAAATCCGTGTTCAGCCTGACTTAATAAGTCTGAAGCTACAAATTCTGGATTTGCACTCTCATCGGCTACTACTAAGAGTTCTGATGGTCCAGCCGGCATATCAATAGCGACATCAAAAGTTGTCGCGACTTGCTTAGCAACGGTGACATACTGGTTTCCAGGTCCAAAGATTTTATAAACTTTGGGAATAGTTTCTGTACCGAACGTCATAGCGCCTATCGCTTGTATACCACCAACTTTGAAAACTTTATCAATTCCACAAAGTTGAGCGGTATATAAAGTTACAGGATTAATATTGCCCTGCTTGTCTGGAGGTGTGCACAAAACAATTTCATTACAACCTGCAATTTTTGCAGGAACTGCTAACATCAGAATAGTTGAAAATAAGGGGGCGGTTCCGCCTGGAATATATAAACCTACTTTCTGGATAGGTTTTTTGGCTTGCCAGCAAGTCACTCCTGGCTGGGTTTCAATTTTAACTGGCTCGGTTTTCTGAGCCTCGTGGAACTTGTGAATATTCGATTTAGCTAGTTTTATAGCAGATTTTAATTCATCTGAAACTTGGCTTTGAGCATTTTCAATATCAGCATTGCTTACTTCAAAATTTTTCAAATCCACGCCATCGAACATACTGGTGTACTTCAATACCGCTTCATCCCCACTTTGCTGAATGTTTTTGAAAATATCATCTACAGTAGTTTCGATATCTTTAAACGTCCGAGTGGGTCTTTTCAATAATTCAGCCCAGTCTTTTTTCTTCGGAAATTGAATCGTTTTCATTATAAAATCATTTTTTCTATTGGACTTACAAGAATACTTTCAGCTCCAGCTGATTTCAGCTCATCTATAATATCCCAAAACTTTTCTTGTTGAATAACAGTGTGCACAGAACTCCAGTTGGTTTCTGCAAGTGGCATTACCGTTGGACTCTTCATACCAGGTAAAATTTTGATGATTTCATCAAGCTTATCGTTGGGAGCATTCAGAAGTACGTATTTAGAATTTTCAGCTCTTAAAACGGCATTTATCCTAAATAAAAGTTTATCAAGGAGAATTTGTTTTTCAGCATTTAAATTAGGAGAACTTGTTAGAACAGCCTCACTTTTCAAAATAATATCAGACTCCTTCAGATTGTTTTTGAAAAGCGTACTTCCACTAGAAACGATATCACATATAGCATCGGCTAGACCTATATTTGGTGCTATTTCTACAGAGCCATTAATTATATGAATATTGGCATTAACATTATGCTTATCTAGAAATTTCTGAAGCGTGTTTGGATAAGATGTAGCAATCTGCTTGCCTTCGAGGTCTTTTACACCTTTGTAATCGGATTGTTTAGGAATGGCAAGAGAAACTTTACATTTTGAAAATCCCAGTCGCTTCTGAATTAATAAATCTTCCCCTTTTTCATGAAGTAAATTTTCTCCAACAATCGCTAAATCAGCAATTCCATCTCTCAAATACTGAGGAATGTCTCCATTTCTCAAATAAAATATTTCTAGAGGGAAATTGGAAGCATCTACTTTCAATTGATCTCTGCCATTATTAATAGAGATTCCACAATCTTTTAAAATCTTTAAAGATTCATCGTGCAATCTTCCTGATTTTTGGATAGCAATTCTTAGTTTTTCCATGTTTACTTGTTCAAATTTTAAAATTAAAAAACCCGTTAAAGCTAAATGCTCAAACGGGTTTTGTATATGTGTTAACTCTACATATTACACTCCAACCGCATTGAGCGAGCTAGGTAAATAATGATGTAGATGGTATAGTTTCATTGCTTTGCAAATTTAAACTAAATATTGAATTCTTAAAATGCTTTTCAGTTTTTAAGAGAAAATTAATTGTTGCCCAAGATGATTGGCATTCCATCTTTTCCAGAACCAATTACAATGACTTTAGAGTTTTCTGATTTAGATAACTCAATAGTAGCTTGTATTCCTTTTTCTTGAAGAATTTTATCAGTAAGAGAAGCACTCAAAATTTCGTTTGCTCTGGCTTTACCTTCTGCTTCAATTTCTACACGTTGCTTCTCTTTGGTAGCTTTTTCTAAACGAAATTCATACTCCAAAGATTCCTGCTCTTGCTTTAATTTTCGCTCAATAGCTTGTTTAATCGTAGGAGGAAGAGATACATCTCTCACTAGAATTCTATTAACCTGAACATATTGATTTTTCAACAGTTGCTGAGTTTCATCATACATTTCGTTTTGAATAGACTCTCTTTTTTGTGCGTATAATTCTTCAGGTTTGTAACGGCCAACAACTGTTCTAGTCGCAGATCTTACCGCTGGTTGAATCAAACGCGATATATACTTATCTCCTCTTTCTTTGTGCAATAAACCTAACTGATCATAAGTTGGTTCAAACCAAATTGTTGCATCCAGTTTGATATCCAAACCATTAGATGACAGAACTTGCATAGACTCATCTATTGTTTGCTGTCTTACTTCATAAACAAATACAGTATTCCAGGGAGCAACAATATGAAACCCTTCTTTCATGGGAGCTTCATCTGTAACAACACCTCCTCCAAATCTTTTAAACAAAACTCCAGCTTCACCAGAATTAATATTCACAGTAGAGTTAGCAATAAAAATAATAGCGATAACGACAACTATAATGATGGGTACAATCGCTTTAGGTAATCTTTCCATAGTAATAAAATTTAAATTAGGCCTTTATATTTTCTAAAAAACCATTCTAAACTCAAAGTTAAGACTAATAAAAAGATAAGCCATTCAAAATTGATTAAACTCTGTGAATTTCTGATAGATTTTTGTATTGATTTAGGCTTTTCTTCTTTCAACTTAGAAATTAATTCAGCTCGTTTAGAGAAAGTGTATAAATTTTCTTTTGAAACAAGTTTCTGAAGACTTTGTATATCAGCATTTTTAAACTGCATTTCACTTGAATAATCTAAAACCTGTAACCGACCTTCTTTTGTAAGTTCAACTTCTGAACTTTGAATTTTATAGGAATAATTTCCTGGCTCTAACTTTGATAAGTCTAATGTATACTGATTATCTCCTTTTATCAATCTTAAAGTTTTAGTGTCACCAGAATCCTTGTTTTCAAACCGTATATCAAAATCAGAACGCGTATCACTTTCATAATTGACATTGTAGTAACTTACTTTTAAAAATTTATTGTCTCCTGAATTTATAACAGGTTCAACTTCAACCCTGAGCGTGTTTTTTGATTTTGCTTGAGATAAAAACTGAACGATTTTCTGAAAGTTCTGATCAAATTTGATAAACGAAGAATTATCAACAAAATGCTTAGCTCTCCAACGCCAAAAATTCTCTCCAAACAAAACTGATTGTTTGACGCTATTTTCAGTTTTAAAGATCCATAAAGGAGATTCTACATTGATTCCGTTTAACTCTTTCTCTAGTAAAGTTGAATAATTCTTATTCAACTTTATGTCACCAAACTTGTCCTTAAGGGGTGGGTAATTCTTAAAGTTTATATTACTGACGAGAAATAAACTGAAATCAGGATTCAAAACTGATGAATATTCTTCAGTAGAAGAAATCAGTTCTTTTTGGAAACCAAGATTTAAGCTATTCAAAAGGTTATAATTGGTATGTGATCCACCTATGATAAAATAATTTATTCCTTTTTCTTTAACTTCTGTGATTAAATTCTGAAATGAAGCTTGAGGCTGATAGAAAATAAACAAATCATATTCTGAAAGTTCTATTGCGTCATCGGTTGTCTTATACTCGAATTCTAATTCTTTATTAGATTCCAAAACTCTATTGAAAAATCCTATATCTGGATGAATTAGATCTGAAACCAAAAGTATTTTCGACCTTGAATCTATAACGTCTACAGATACTGTTTTTTGATTATTGATTTTATTTTTCTCTTCTGAAAGTACCTCTAGTTCTACTTTCAAAACCTTCACCCCAACAGGTTCGGCCTTTAAAAGAAATTCAGTTCTTAATGAGCCATCAGATGGAATTTCAAGGGTTTTAGAAGCTATAACTCTATCATCCTGACTAATTTTTAAAGTTTGAACACTTAATTCAGGGGTATTTTGACTTACAAAAACTTCAACAGGAAATTTATTTTTGAAATATGCGTAATTATTGACGTTGACTAAGTCAATTTTTGTATCTCGGTAACTAGCTGTATCACCTAAGACCAGAACATTTGCTAAAACATTAGAATTGAAAGACTTGAAATTGTAATCCTCACCCAAACTTTGGTTTCCATCTGTCACCAACACAAAAGAAGTTTTAGGTTCATCTAAAGTATTAATGTAGTCAATAACTTTAGAAAGATCTGTAGAGGTTTCAGAGAAAGACAAGCTATCTGTAAGGGAATTTAAGTCAGACCCAAAGCTTATGAAGTCAACATCATAACTCTCGTTCAATTCGTTATCATTTCTAAGCTGATTAACGAATTGATTTAATTCTGAAAGAGAGCCTAATTTTTCTATAGATTCAGAGTTATCAAACGCTAAAACTAATTTTGGTTTTTCGAGGCTGTAAGTAGTGGTGTCTATTTTGGGATTAATAAGTAAAAGTCCCAACAAAAAAAAAGACAAAAATCTAAAAAGTGCGAGGACTCTTTGAGTTTTGTCTTTAAGAATATTTCGATATAAAATCAATGTCAAACTTGATGCACATGCAAAATTTAGAAAAAGCAAGAGCAAAAGTTGACTTGTCATCATTATTTATTAGGTTAACATCCCTCCATCAACGCTTAAGGTTTGTCCTGTGATATAAGAACTCATGTCACTAGCAAGAAAAACACAAGCATTTGCGATATCTTCGGGTTGTCCTCCACGTTTTAAAGGAATAGCTTGCCTCCATCCCTCTACAGTTTTTTCGTCAAGCTTTTTTGTCATTTCGGTTTCAATAAAACCAGGAGCAACGACGTTGGAACGGATATTCCTTGAACCTAGCTCTAGAGCGACAGATTTTGAAAATCCAATAATTCCAGCTTTGGAAGCAGAATAGTTAGCTTGGCCAGCATTACCCTTAATACCAACGACAGAACTTATATTGATAATGCTACCATGTCTTTGCTTTAACATCGGTCTTAAAACAGCTTTAGTTAAATTAAAAACAGAGTTCAAATTGATTTTGATAACTTTATCAAAATCATCTTCACTCATCCTCATCAACAAATTATCTTTAGTAATTCCTGCATTGTTTATCAGCACATCAATACTACCAAAGTCTTTAATGATATCATCAGACAGTTTTTGAGCTTGATCAAAATCTGAAGCATCAGATTGGTAGGCTTTTGCTTTAACCCCAAAAGTCTTTAAGTGTTCTTCTAATTCTTGAGCAGAGCTTGCAGACGAATTATAAGTAAAGGCTACATTGGCTCCGTGTTTAGCAAAAACTTCGGCAATGCCTTTTCCAATTCCACGGCTACCGCCAGTAATAATAACATTTTTTGAGTCGAGTAATTTCATAAAGCTTTAAGTTAAAATATAAAAAGCCCTTGTTTTACAAACAAAGGCTTTTGTACAATAGTATTATTTAGATAAAACTTCTGCTACTTTTTTACCAATTTCAGCAGGTGAATCTACGACGTGAATTCCAGAATCTTTTAGAATTTTTTTCTTTGCCTGTGCAGTATCTTCACTTCCACCTACAATTGCACCAGCATGTCCCATTGTTCTTCCAGCAGGAGCTGTTTCACCAGCGATGAAACCAATCACAGGTTTTTTACTACCACTATCTTTATACCACTTAGCAGCTTCTGCTTCTAGTTGTCCACCGATTTCTCCAATCATAACGACACACTCTGTGTCTGGATCACCAACAAGCATTTCTACAGCATCTTTGGTAGTTGTTCCAATGATAGGATCTCCTCCAATTCCAATAGCTGTTGTTATTCCAAACCCTTCTTTTACAACTTGATCTGCAGCTTCATAAGTCAATGTTCCAGATTTAGAAACAATACCTACTTTACCTTTTTTGAAAACAAAACCTGGCATGATGCCAACTTTAGCTTCACCTGGAGTAATAACACCAGGACAGTTAGGTCCAATTAGTCTGCAATCCTTATCTTTAATGTAATCTGAAGCTTTAATCATATCCTTAACAGGAATACCTTCAGTAATAGTGATAATGACTTTAATACCAGCGTCAGCGGCTTCCATTATTGCATCTGCAGCAAATGCTGGGGGAACAAAAATGATAGTAGTATCTGCTCCAGCTTTTTCAACAGCATCAGATACAGTATTGAAAACTGGCTTTCCTAAGTGTTTAGTACCGCCTTTACCTGGAGTAACACCACCAACTATGTTGGTACCGTAATCTATCATTTGTTCTGCATGAAAAGAGCCTTCACTCCCTGTAAAGCCTTGAACAATTATTTTTGAATCTTTATTTACTAAAACGCTCATAAGTATGTTTAATTTATGTTGAACAAAAGTAATTTTTTAGGACGAGCCTTAAAAATTATTAAGTATTTAATTGCTTAATAATGGTCATTTATAAAAGATAAAATGTCATCTAAGCCATCGTCGATGGGTTGAGACATAATATAACCCCTGTAAAGTTGATTATTTTTAATCTCCCAAATGCTGAAAAAATCTGCTAAACCAATAAGATCTTGAGATTCCATGGTTTCAACATTGTAAGTAAATCTTGCACAAACCTTATTTTTTTCTTCTAACAAATGAGAGAATTCTGGTGACATATTTTCAAAAGATTTTCCCATTTCAGTAGACATTGATTTGAATTTATCATAGTCAAATTGAAAAAAACCCTTGCTACTGTTCCAATCTATCTTAATTTTAGGATGAATATACTTTTCAAAATCGGCTGTATTTCTATAATACTTCGATGTGAAAAAATTTTTAACCAATTTTTTGTTATCTGAACTCATAAATTCTTCAATTTTTGAATGATTTCTGGGATTCTGCTTATATAACCTAATTCTCTATACTTTTTCTTAATATCATCTGCTGGAGTTCCAAAGTAAGTAGTATTAGGTTTTAGATTTTTACTAATTCCAGATTGAGCTAAAATAATTGCCTTTTTACCAATGGTCAATCCGCTTGCTATTCCAACTTGCCCCCAAATAGTAACTTCATCTTCAACTACGACACATCCAGCAATACCGGTTTGTGATGCGATAAGACATTTTTTTCCGATTATCGTATCGTGACCAACTTGGACTTGATTATCAAGTTTGGTCCCTTCACCTATAGTAGTTACTCCAGAAACACCCTTATCTATAGTACAAAGCGCTCCTAACTCAACATTATTTTCAATTTTAATACTACCGCCAGAAAGAAGTTTATCGTGATGCGTTGGTCTATTTTTGTAATAAAAAGCGTCTGCTCCAAGAACTACACCGGCATGTATTTGAACGTTATTTCCGATTTCAACACCATCATAAATACAAACATTACTGTGAATGATACAATTATCTCCAATTTTCACATGATTCCCAATAAAAACATTAGGCTGAATAATCGTATTTGCTCCAATCTTTGCAGAATTTGATAACGCCTGGCTTGAGCCTTTAAAAGGAGAAAAATGAGCCGTGATTTTATTAAAGTCGGTGAAAGGATCTTCTGAAATCAAAAGTGCTTTGCCTTCAGGGCAATCTACTTTTTTATTGATAAGCACCACACTAGCCTTAGACTCTAAAGCTTTATCGTAATATTTAGGATGATCTACAAATACAATATCTCCATGCTCTACGACATGAATTTCATTAATTCCTAAAATTTCAAAATCTGGTTCACCGACAAATTCAGCATTGATGAGCTTAGAAATCTGTTGAAGACTTTGTGGTTGTGGAAACTTCATTTAACTTATTCTTTGATTCGCTCTTTGTAAGTTCCCTTTTCAGTTTCAACTTTTACTTTATCACCTTCATTTATGAATAGAGGAACATTAACTTCTGCACCTGTTTCTAATGTTGCAGGTTTTGTAGCATTTGTAGCTGTATTTCCTTTAAGACCAGGTTCAGTTTGAGTTACTTCTAAAACAACATGTGGCGGCATATCTACAGAAAGTGGTAGATTATCTTCTGTATTTATCAAAATCGTCACAACCTCCCCTTCCTTTAGCAAATTTGGCATATCCAAAGCCGCTTCAAGCAGTCTAATTTGTGTAAAATCTTCCACATGCATAAAGTGATAAAATTCACCTTCTTGATATAAAAACTGATATTTATGAGTTTCTACCCTTACTTCTTCAATTTTGTGACCTGCAGAAAAGGTATTATCAATAACTTTTCCTGTAGTTACGCTTTTAAGTTTTGTTCTTACGAAAGCTGGTCCTTTACCAGGTTTCACATGCAAAAACTCAATTACTTTAAATATATCATGATTGTATCTTATGCACAATCCATTTCTAATGTCGCTTGTTGTAGCCATAATTTTTTAGTTTGAAAAATATCCTTTCATTATTCCTCTTTGGGAATCTTTTATAAACTGAAGTATTTCATCTCGTTCTGGAGTTGCTTCCATTTCAGCTTCAATAATAGAAACAGCCTGACTATTGTTGTAGTTTTTCTGATAGAGAATTCTATAAATGTTTTGAATTTCTCTTATTTTATCAGTGTCAAATCCTCGACGTCTTAATCCAACAGAGTTAATTCCAACATAAGATAATGGTTCTCTACCAGCTTTTACAAATGGAGGAACATCTTTTCTTACCAACGAACCACCAGTGATAAAAGCATGACGTCCAATACTACAAAACTGCTGTACAGCAGCCATACCTGCAAGGACGGCATAATCACCAACTACAATATGTCCTGCCAGAGTACTGTTGTTGGAAAATACACAATTGTCTCCAACAATACAATCATGAGCAATATGACAATAGGCCATGATCCAACAGTTTTTACCAACTTTGGTTTTCATTTTATCGCTAGTTCCTCTATTGATCGTCACACATTCTCGAATAGTTGTGTTATCTCCAATTTCAGTGATAGTATCTTCGTCTTCAAACTTTTTATCCTGTGGAACAGCAGAAATGACTGCTCCTGGAAAAATACTCACATTTTTACCTATGCGAGCACCTTCCATGATAGTAACGTTAGAACCAATCCAAGTGCCTTCGCCAATTTCTACGTTATTATGAATAGTCGTAAAGGGTTCTATCACCACATTTTTTGCAATTTTTGCTCCAGGGTGAACGTATGCTAGGGGTTGATTCATGTTATTTTGATTTTACAATTTGAGCCATGAGTTCTGCTTCACAAGCCAATTTATCATTTGCGTAAGCATAGCCCTGCATATGACAAATTCCACGACGTATAGGAGAAATAAGCTCCAATTTGAATATAAGTGTGTCTCCAGGGACCACTTGCTGTTTGAACTTGACATTATCGATTTTGATAAAGTAAGTCAGATAGTTTTCAGGATCTTCTACTGTACTTAAAGCTAAAATACCTCCAGTTTGAGCCATTGCTTCTATCTGAAGAACACCTGGCATTACTGGTTTACCAGGAAAATGACCTACAAAAAAAGGCTCATTCATGGTTACGTTTTTTGTTCCTATAACAGACTTATCTGTTAATTCAAATATTTTATCCACAAGTAAAAACGGTGGTCTGTGTGGAAGTCTGTTCATAATTTCAGTCACATCATAAAGAGGTGGCTTGTTGAGATCAAACTTAGGAACCTTATTTCGTTTTTCAACTTTAATAATCTTAGCTAACTTTTTAGCAAACTGAGTATTTATTGTATGTCCAGGTTTATTAGCTATTACTTTTCCCCTAATATGAGTTCCTACTAGAGCTAAATCTCCAATTACATCCAGTAACTTATGTCTAGCCGCTTCATTAGGGTAGTGAAGTGTAAGATTATCTAGAATTCCATTTGGCTTAATTGATATTTTATCTTTGCCAAATGCTTTTTTCAAACTTTCCATAGTATCTGGTGAAAGTTCTTTATCCACGTAAACAATTGCATTGTTTAAGTCTCCACCTTTTATAAGACCATTTGCAAGCATAGCTTCTAGTTCATGCAAGAAACTGAAGGTTCTAGAATCAGCAATTTCTTTTTTGAAATCACTCATCGTATTAAGATAAGCATTCTGGGTTCCTAATACTTTTGTTCCAAAGTCTACCATTGTTGTGACTTGATACTCATTTGAAGGCATCACAATAATTTCAGAACCTGTTTCATCATCTTTAAAGGAAATGACGTCTTCTACAATAAATTCATCTCTAGGAGCATCCTGCTCTTCAATTCCAGCTTTTTCTAGGGCTTCAACAAAAAACTTTGAAGAACCGTCCATAATGGGAGGTTCTGATGCATTAAGTTCTAAAAGAACATTATCTATACCCAAACCAACACAAGCTGCAAGAACATGCTCAGATGTTTGTATAATAACCCCGTTTTTCTCAAGACTAGTTCCTCTATCGGTACTGGTGACTAAACTTGCATCTGCAGGGATAATAGGCTCGCCTTCAAGATCTATTCTTTTGAAAGAAAATCCATGGTTTATAGGGGCTGGTTTGAATGTAAGGGTAACGTTTTGACCAGTGTGAAGTCCTACTCCGTGAAGAGAAAACTCCTTTTTTATGGTAGTTTGATTAATTATTTTCATTCTTGGAAAGTTGTTTTTCAATAGTGTCTATACGGTTCACGATTTTCGGGAAATTTCTAAAATGAACATAAGATTTATTAAAATCGCTATATCCAAAAGCTGGAGAGCCTTGTATAGCTTCGCCATCTTTTACGTTCCTTCCAACTCCAGTTTGAGCTTGAATTTTTACTCGATCTCCAATTTTAATATGTCCAGCGATACCAACTTGTCCGCCTATAAGGCAATTACTGCCGATTTTGCTTGATCCGGCTATTCCCGTTTGTGCGGCAATTGCTGTGTTTTCACCAATTTCTACATTGTGAGCAATTTGGATTTGGTTATCCAACTTTACTCCTTTCCTTATAATTGTTGAACCTAGAGTTGCTCTATCTATAGTTGTAGCAGCACCTATATCTACGTGATCTTCGATAATTACATTTCCTATTTGTGGAATTTTTGAATATTCTCCATTATCTGAAGGCGAGAATCCAAACCCATCTGCTCCAATAATTACACCACTATGAAATGTGCAGTGACTGCCAATTTGAGTTTCAGAATAAATTTTACTACCTGCAAATATTGTGACGTTATCCCCAATAGTTACATTGTCACCTATATAGACATTAGGATAAATTTTCACTTTATTTCCAATGATAACGTTTTCTCCAATGTAAGCAAATGCACCCACATAAATCTCATCACCTAACTTTGCAGAATCAGAAATTGAACTTGGAGTTTCTATACCCTTTTTATCCAATTTGATTTGGTTGTAGACTTCTAAAAGTTTGGAGAAAGCTTCATAGGAATCTTCAACTTTAATGAGTGTTGTAGATACTGGTTGATTTTTTTCAAAGGTTTTATTAACTATACAAATACTGGCTTCAGTTTCATATATGTATGGGGTGTATTTTGGATTAGACAGAAAGGTTAACGACCCTTTTACACCTTCCTCAATTTTGGAAAGCTTGTCGACTTCTGCATCTGGATTTCCCTCGATTGTTCCGTCTAATATATCGGCTATTTGTTGAGCTGTAAATTTCATCGTGGCAAAAATAGAAAAAAACGGTTAATTATTGGATTTTGGGTAACATATGTAGTTTTTCACAACAGCTTTTGACAAAGCTTTTAAATTTAATTGATCAGAAGCTGAGGATACATCTTTAATTTTTCCATTTTTATACCATATATTAATATGTTCTTTATCAGGCTGGTAAGCCAAATTTGATGTAGAACCCTCAAAGACGAAATACTCTGCTTCAGATTCTGAAATATTAAAATAACTACTTGCTTTTTTTAAATATTTCTCAAGTTTTTGAGGATCTATGGGTTCGTTTTTTAATTTAATTTTAAGTAAATCACGGTTTAGAATCATTTGACTCAGTTTACTTAGGACAAAATCTTCATGATTTTGCCAAACCTTTAGAGCTGAAATTATATCATAATCATCTAGCTTTGAAAATAATTCAAGAGTCGACTCATCAAAACTTTCAGAATTTATTTTATGCCTTAAAAAATAATTTAAGGTAGAATTTTCAATTTTTTCGTTGGTTGTTTCAAAAACAAATTTGGCTCGACGCAGCAATCTTATTAATATTTGCTCAGCACAAAGGCTGGTTTTGTGTAAATAGACTTGCCAATACATGAGACGTCTACCTACAAGAAATTTTTCTATGGAATAAATCCCCTTTTCTTCAACAACAAGTTGGTCATCAACCACATTCAGCATATTAATAAGCCGTTCACTGTTAATATTGCCTTCAGCAACACCTGTGTAAAAACTATCGCGTTTCAAATAATCTAAACGATCTATATCTAGCTGGCTTGAAATTAACTGGCAAAGAAAGTTTTTCTCATGATTTCCTCTAAAAATATCAATAGCAAGTGACAATTGTCCGTTGAATTCTGAGTTCAGTTGGTGCATGAATTTGAGTGAAAGATACTCATGAGAAATATCACTGACGATAGAATGTTCTAACGCATGGGAAAAAGGGCCATGACCTATGTCATGAAGTAGAATAGCGATTTGAACAGCTTCCTCTTCCTCTTCTGTAATATCAACTCCTTTGGATTTTAATATTTCAATTGATTTCTTCATGAGATGTAGACAGCCCAAAGCATGATGAAACCTAGTATGATTTGCTCCAGGATATACTAAATGGGATAATCCCATTTGAGTAATTCTCCTTAATCTTTGAAAATATGGATGTTCAATAAGATCGAAAATTAAAGCACTTGGAATGGTAATAAATCCATAAATAGGATCGTTTATTATTTTAAGTTTGTTCCTTTGGTTCAAATCAATTTTTTTTAAGAATCACAAATATACAGCTATATATGTCAAAGATAAAAGTACTCTGGGTGGATGATGAGATTGATTTGTTAAAGCCTTATATTTTATTTTTAGAGAAAAAATCTTATGAAGTTACTACTTGTCAAAGCGGATCCGAGGCTATAGATGAAGTCGCCAAGACAAATTTTGATATTGTTTTTCTTGATGAAAATATGCCTGGTCTCACCGGGCTTGAAACTTTGAATGAACTTAAAGCCATCAGAAATGATTTGCCAGTCATAATGATTACAAAAAGTGAAGAGGAATATATTATGGAGGAAGCTATTGGTTCAAAAATAGCAGATTACCTTATAAAGCCTGTGAATCCAAATCAAATTCTTCTTAGTCTAAAGAAGAACCTTGATCATTCTAGATTAATTTCAGAAAAAACAACATTAAATTATCAGCAGGAATTTAGAAAAATTTCTATGGAAATGACCAATGTAAATTCCTACCAGGAATGGATTGATTTATATTTGAAACTTATCTATTGGGAGCTTGAGCTTGAAACTGTTGAAGATAGTGGAATGTTTGAAATCCTTGAATCCCAAAAAATCGAAGCAAATATCGAATTCTGTAAGTTCATCGATCAAAATTATCCCACTTGGTTCGAAAAAAATGCAGATGCTCCTACTCTATCTCACACACTGTTTAAATCTAAAATTCTTCCCGAATTATCTAAAAAACAACCCACGCTTCTTGTGGTAGTAGACAATTTAAGATACGATCAATGGAAATCTTTTGAATCTACGATAGTCAATCATTATAAAAAAACCAAAGAAGAACCTTATTTCAGTATTTTACCTACTGCTACTCAATACGCTAGAAATGCATTGTTCTCAGGGTTGATGCCAGCAGATATGGAAAAGATTTATCCTGAATACTGGTTAAATGATACTGACGAAGGCGGAAAAAATCAATTTGAAAAAGAATTTCTTGAAGCTCAACTAAATAGGCTCGGGAAAGACTACAAAACAGAATACCATAAAATTACAAATGTCACAAAAGGCAAAAAGCTAGCTGAAAATTTCAGAAGCCAAAAAGACAACGACCTTACTGTTTTAGTGTATAATTTTGTGGATATGTTATCTCATTCCAAAACTGAACTGGAAGTTATAAAAGAACTTGCATCAAACGATAAATCATACCGATCTTTAACTCAAAGCTGGTTCAAAAATTCACCATTATTAGATATAATACAACAGGCACAGAATTTAGGTTTCAAATTGATTATGACAACAGACCACGGAACCATCAACGTGAAAAACCCATCAAAAGTTGTAGGTGATAAAAATACAAGTTTAAATTTGAGGTATAAAACAGGCAGAAGTCTTACGTATAATGAGAAAGATGTTGTAGTTGCCAAGGATCCGAAAAAAATACATTTACCTAGTATCAATATGTCAAGTTCATTCATTTTTGCTAAAGAAAACTACTTTTTAGCTTATCCCAATAATTATAATTATTATGTAAATTATTATAAGAACTCATACCAACACGGCGGAATATCGCTTGAAGAAATGATTATACCTTTTGTTGTAATGAAGCCAAAATAAAATTATGAAACTAAATTACCAGATAGAAGAACTCGAAGATATCGCAACTCAAATTTTAAATGAAGCTAATTCTAAATACATACTATTTTCTGGTGAGATGGGTGCTGGTAAAACAACACTTATAAAAGAACTTGTAAAGCAACTTGGAAGCAAAAATAAAGTTTCAAGCCCTACGTTTTCTTTGGTAAATGAATATGAGGGTGAAAAAAATGATATCTATCATTTCGACTTTTATAGAATAGATGATGAAACTGAAGCATTCGATATGGGTTTTGAAGATTATTTAGATGATAAGCATTATGTATTTATTGAGTGGCCAGAAAAAATATCAAATCTTTGGCCAGAACACTACACTTTTATAGAATTAAAACTAGATGAACATAACTCTCGTTCATTGACGTTACATGAGTTTTAAATAATTAAGAAGGGTTTCCGGTTTATTTTATTTATTTTCGCTTAACTATTTATTTCAATGAATCCACATTCTTCAAAATCACCTTTTTCAACTTCAGAATTGCTTCCACAAGAGGAAATGCTTGAAATACAACATTCAAAAGGTGAATTATTTATAGGATTACCAAAAGAAACTTCTTATCAGGAAAAAAGAGTCTGTCTAACACCAGATGCCGTAAGTGCTTTATGTTTGAACGGTCATAGAGTATTAATAGAAAGCGGAGCAGGTTTACAAGCCAACTTTAGTGATAAAGATTATAGCGAAGCTGGTGGTGAGGTCTCAAGAGATACAAACAAGGTTTTTGCTTGTCCAATTATTCTTAAAGTTGCCCCACCTTCTGAAGAGGAACTAGAAATGATTAAACCTCAAGCCATAATAATTTCTGCTCTTCAGCTTAAAACTCGGAATAAAACTTATTTTGTAACCCTTGCAAAGAAAAGAATTACCGCTCTAGCTTTTGAATTTATTAAAGATCAATTTGGAGGTTATCCTGCAGTAAGAGCACTCAGTGAAATAGCTGGAACCTCCTCTATTTTGATAGCATCTGAACTTTTATCAAATATGTTTGGAGGAAATGGACTCATGTTTGGAAATATAAGTGGTGTCCCCCCCGTAGAAGTAGTTATTCTTGGAGCAGGAACTGTTGGTGAATTCGCTACGAGAAGTGCTTTAGGATTGGGGGCTGGAGTTAAGGTTTTTGATAGTTCTCTCACAAAATTACGTTGCTTACAGAGCAATCTTGGGCGACCTATTTTTACATCAACATTACAGCCAAAAATACTTTTAAAAGCTCTAAAAAGAGCCGATGTAGTTATAGGCGCAGTTAGAGGTACAAATAGAGCTCCAGTAATTGTGACTGAAGAAATGGTCAAAAAGATGAAAAAAGGTGCTGTAATTATTGATGTAAGTATTGATATGGGCGGTTGCATTGAGTCTTCTGTTATGACAACGCATGATAGACCAACCATAGAAAAACACGGTATAATTCATTATTGTGTACCAAATATACCCTCCAGATATTCAAGGACAGCCTCACTTTCGATAAGTAATATTTTCACTCCTTATCTTCTTCAGATTGGAGAAGAAGGCGGTCTTGAACCTGCACTTAGAATTGATTCAGGCTTAAGAAATGGTCTTTATTTCTATCATGGTATATTAACCAACAAGTCTGTTGGAGATTGGTTTGATCTTAATCACAGAGATCCGAATTTACTTATATTTTAAAAAATTTACATGAAATTTATTCATAGACTAGGTTATTACTTATCTGGATTTGTAGTTGGTATTATTATGCTCATGTTTTTTTTGGGCGGAAAAAAAACGTCCTGTGATTGGGGTTTAGATGCTAGAGTTTTAAAAAACATAAGAAACAAAGAGCGTATTGTTGAAACTGAAGCTTTAAAATTTTTTGAAGAAAATAAAATTGATACTGCATCTATCTCTTATATATTAAAATCTGGTGATGTTAATTTTAAAAGAAGTAACATCGAAGCAAAGCCTTGTAAAATTTATCAAATTGAAGGGGTTATAAACAGTCGAGAGCTTGGATTGATATTTGAAAATTGTGATTCAACGGCCGTTTTAAAAAGAGCTTTAAATTTAAAATGATTTTATTTTTTTATAAAAACTTTTATTTTAAGTTTGTTAATAACAAACATGAAACAACATGAAACGCATCATAATTGATTACAAAAAACTTACGCCTGAAATACTTTCTCTTTTAGTTCAAAAGTATCCCGACGGATATGATGATCGAGATGTAGTTGTTTTCAAGAATGCCAAAAATGAAACAATTGAAGCAGTTGAAGTTAAAACTGAAGACACCGTTTATTTGGTGAAAATAAGTACAAGACTTGAAGATACAATGACCAAATTTGATGTAGAAGACTATGATGAGGATGAAATGGAAATGAATTATGTCGATTTACCTCAAAAAGATGATGACATGGAAGATGACGATTAAGTAATTATTAATCAATATATTAAAAATTAAAAGCCAGATATATCTGGCTTTTTTGTTTTCAAAACATTAAGAAATTGTTTCACTGCTATAAAGTAATTCATATATTGAAGATTCTTATTTAAGAATATGAAAAAGATTTTACTACTTATATCGATAATTTTAATGAGTTGTCAATCCGAAAATAATTCGGATGTTGAGAAAAAAGCAGAAAAATTTACAAGAGATCTAGAAGCCATTAAAGAAAGTGGAACTCTTAAAGCACTTACAATTTATTCTGGAACCACTTACTTCTTGTACAAAGGGCGACCAATGGGATTTGAGTATGAATTGCTAGAAAGATTGGCAGATGACTTAGATGTTGAACTAGAAATGGTGGTCGCTAAAGATGAAAACGAGCTCATAGACTTATTGCAAAAAGGCGAAGGTGATCTTTTGGCTTATGGTTATACAATAACTGAGTCAAGAAAAAAACAAATCAATTTTACTACGCCACTTTACCTATCACACCAAGTATTGGTTCAAAGAAAGCCCGAAAATTGGAGAAGGATGAAATTGCATGAGATTAAAAATTATTTAGTCACCAATCCAGTTGAGTTAATTGGAGATACTATATCTGTAAAGCGTAATTCATCATATGCTTCGCGTGTGTTAAATCTTTCAAATGAATTAGGTGGTAATATTATAATCGATACATTAAGAGGAACTCTATCTACTGATAAAATTATTAAAAAAGTCGCAGAAGGTGATATAAAATATACTATAGCGGATGAAAATATAGCTTTTATAAATTCTTCATATTACCCTATTTTAGACATAGGGACATCATTAAGTCTCTCACAACGAATTGGATGGGCAGTTAGAAAAAGGGATACATCTTTACTTTCATCTGTAAATCAGTGGTTGGAAAATGCTAAGAAAACTACAGACTATCATGTTATCTACAATAAATATTTTAAAAACAAACGACTATACAAAAAGAGAGTAGTTAGTAATTTTTATAGTTTAAATGAAAATAAAATAAGTCCTTTTGATGACATTATTAAAGAAAATGCAGAACTCATAAATTGGGATTGGAGACTTCTGGCCTCTGTTGCATATCAAGAATCCCAATTTAAACCAGATAGAGACTCTTGGGCCGGTGCAAGCGGTCTAATGCAAATTATGCCTGCAACTGCAAGAGAACTTGGAGTTACGGATCCTTACAATCCAGGACAAAGTCTAAAGGCTGGAGCTAAATATCTTGACCAAATGCTCAGCAGTCATGAAAACGTAAAAGATAGCATACAGCGTGTTAAGTTTGCACTTGGTTCATATAATTGTGGCTTATATCATGTAAAAGACGCTCAAAAACTTGCTAAAAAACAAGGTTTAGATCCGTTAGTTTGGGACAATAACGTAGAACTTGCTTTATTAGATTTGAGCTTTCCAGAACATTATAATAAAGACTTCATAAAATACGGATATGTAAGAGGTGAAGAACCTTTCAATTATGTGAAAGAAATATTCAAAAGATATGAACACTACAAAAAATTTATAGACAATTAATTAGATAATTGTTGTTTTAAAATTACTTTCAGTTTATTTTTTATATCTTCAGATGCATCGGCAAGCATTTGTTCGTCAGTTGGATAATCAATAGGACCTCGTCTTACTAAATAAGCTTCATCTTTATTTAATACTCTGGAATCTCCGTCAAAATTTGCAAATCTGTTCTCAAAAACAAAAACACTTTCCAATGGATAAGTATTGATTTTTTGATCTGTAAAAAGATCAAAGTAATTAACGTTGGCAATAACTTTCACCTCTTTGGACTGGACGGTTTCAAAGAGAGTGCCATTCGCAATAACTGTAATGTCCTCTTTAATTTTATTGCCCCTGTCATCCAGAATATAATTGCCATTTCTATCTTTTTTATACCTCCACCCATCAATTATTTCTCGTTCTAAAGGAATTTGCCTTTCTAAAAGACGCTCTGGGGAAAATTGAATAGAAGTAAAATATATTTCTATAGAATAATTGTAAGTAATATCTTCTCTTGCATTTACGTGGTATTCTGTCCACAAGTCATCAAGATTTAAAGTGCTGAAATTTAGCAGCCTATCCTCTACTTGAGCAGGAATAATTTGTTGAGTATCATTAAATAAAGAAACAAGTATAAAATCAATGCCTTTTAAATAAGCCTCTCTTTTTAGAAGAGAAACATCTTTAAATCCTGGTGCTAAGTTTTCTAATTCAATTAAACTATTATAGGCTAAACGACTATCAATTTTATCTCCAGATCTTAAAAGGTCAGTAGCTTTGGTGTAAAGGTAATTGGCATAATTTTCCTTAACAATAAGAATATTTTCAGAAAAATCATAAAATTCAAAATCTATTATTTCGCCTTGCCCATCCTCTAGTGGTAAAAGAGGTTTAATTTTATTCTGAATATTCTTAAGTGTAATATATGATTCATAAACAGGCTTTGAATTATCCTTTAAGGTCTCCCTTTCAAGAAAATCAATCCGTTCTAAAGTAGATTTTCTATATTTTTCAAAAGATTGCTTTAACAAAGAAGCATAAGCAGAACTTTTGTTATTGCTTTTATTTTTTTGGAGTTTCCCTACAGACCTATCAATGGCTTCAATATAATTCCCTGAATTTAGTGCGCGTTGTGTTTTCTTAACTGAATTACATGATATTAAAATACATACACTGAAGAGAAGTAAAAGTTTTTTCATATTCTAAATTATAATTCTACAAATGTAAATAATCTATTCTCAATAAATTTAGAATTTATATTACTGAATATCAAAATAGTAAATCCTTTAATCTAAATTAAGTCTAAATAAACTTGTAGTATTTAGCGTTGGATGTTATTTTTGCACGAAAATAAAAAATTATACATAATTAATCTAAATAAACATGAATTTAAAGCCTATTACAGCTGTTTTATTGTTACTAACTTCTGGTTTTTTAATTGCTCAAAATCAAAAAACAGCTTCAAAGGATTCTATACAATACTTAATGGAGGTTACAATTGTTGCAAACAAACTTCTTGGCAGTAAATTCGAGGCAAGGAATAGAACTGGCTCAGCGTATTTCTTATCTAAGAAAGAACTTCAGCAACAAAATTATTTTGATATCAACAGAGTATTAGGTCAAATTCCCGGTGTCAATATATATGAGGAAGATGGTTTTGGACTTAGACCAAATATTAGTCTTAGAGGAACGTCTCCGGAACGCTCCTCTAAAATAAATATAATGGAAGATGGAATCTTGATGGCTCCTGCTCCATATAGTGCTTCTGCAGCTTATTATTTTCCAAATGTGAACCGTATGCAATCTGTTGAAGTTCTAAAAGGAAGTAGTCAGGTTCAGTACGGTCCAAATACGACTGGTGGAGCAATCAATTTTATTTCTACAGAAATCCCTTCAGATTTTAGTGCTAATGTAAGAGCTAATTACGGCTCTTATAACACACTGAATGGTTATGCTAACGTAGGAGACTCTTTCAAAAACTTCGGTTATATGGTTGAGTATAACAGAAGACAATCTGAAGGATTTAAAAATTTAGATAATGGCGATGATACAGGATTTGAAATGAATGATGTGGTAGCAAAATTTAGAATTAACACAAATCCAGAAGCTATTGTTCAACAATCTTTAGATTTTAAATTTCAATATTCAGATGAAGAATCTGATGAAACTTATTTAGGTTTAACTCAAGAGGATTTTGAAAGAACGCCATTTAGACGTTATGCTGGATCACAAGAAGATTTGATGAGTACTGAGCATACACAATTCACTTTAACACATACGGCTAATTTTTCAGATTATTTCAGAATCACAACTACTGCATATAGGAATGATTTTAAAAGAAATTGGTATAAACTCAATGATATATCTGCAAACGGTGAGTCTTCCAGTATCGCCAATTTATTAGATAACCCAAATGATTTTCCGTTCCTTTTTGGTATTGTAAATGGAAGTCAAAACTATACAGACTCTGCACTCAATTTGAAAAATAACAACAGAGAATATTATTCTCAAGGTATTCAAACTAAAGCAGATTATCACTTCCTTACTGGTCAAGTCTATCATGATATCGAAGTTGGTTTAAGATTTCATCAAGATGAGGAAGACCGTTTTCAATGGGTTGATGGATACAATATGGTTGATGGAAATATGAATTTAGTCGCTGCTGGTGTACCAGGAACCGACTCCAACCGTGTGACAGATGCCAAAGCTTTTGCTGCTCATGTATTATATAAATTGAAATATGGAAGATTAACATTAACTCCAGGTTTTAGATATGAAAATATCAATTTAGAAAGAAATGATTATGGAAAAAATGATGTCACAAGAACGGGTTCTAGTCTTTCTTCAAGATCCAATGAAATAAATGAATTTATACCAGGTATTGGTGCAAATTATAAATTGAATCAGCAGTTTTCACTTTTTGGAGGGATCCATAAAGGTTTTTCACCAGGAGGAACAAGACCAGAAGAAAGCTCTGAGCTAAGCGTAAATTACGAATTAGGAACTCGTTTTAATTTCAATGGACTATCTGGTGAGTTAGTTGGTTTTTATAATGATTATAGCAATTTACTTGGTAGTGACTTTGCTGCAACTGGTGGTGTAGGAACTCTAGATCAATTCAATGCTGGTGAAGTAAATGTAGCTGGCCTTGAAGTACAAGGTTCGTATGATTTTTTAAAAGAAAATTCAAATTTTAGTTTACCACTTACAATAGCTTATACATTCACTGATGCAACTTTCCAGAATTCATTTGACAGTAATGTTGGTATTTGGGGTGAAGTAAGAGATGGAGATGAAGTCCCTTACATTTCAAGACATCAATTTAATGCAGGATTAAGTTTCATTGCCAGTAAGTTTGAGGCCCATGCCAACGCCAGGTATAGAGGAGAATTTAGAACTCAAGCAGGCTCAGGAAGTATTCCCAGCAGAGAAAAAGTAGGAAGTAATTTTATTATTGACTTATCTGCAAAATACCATTTAACTAAAAATTTTAGTTTGACGTCAAATATTATAAATTTAGCTGATCATGAATATGAAGTGTCAAGAGTTCCGGCTGGATTAAGACCAGGTCATCCTTTTGGAATTTATGGTGGATTTGAGTTTAGGTTTTAATAAAAGTTTGAATTTGTTTTTTGTTTACGATTAGGAAAATGCCCAAATCTTTAAGATTTGGGCATTTTAATTATAAATATTTGAAGACTTACTTTTTAATTATTTTTTTGGTAACAGACTGAGAACCATTATCAATTTTAGCAAAATAAACTCCTTTTGTATAAGAGCTAAGATCTAAAACGCTCATTCCCTTAATTTGAGTTTTTAATACTCTTTTTCCAGTAATATCAAAGAGTGCAATATTGAAAGACTCGCTCGATTTAGGATTAATATTTATAAGAGATCCGGTAGGGTTGGGATAAATTTCAAACTCAGTAAATTCAAAGTCATCAGAAGATAAACTTGATAAGATTCTAAAACTTATAACTTCCGTAGATCCGAATTCACCACCTTCAGAAATTATTTCACCAGAATTTGTTACTAACCTATAGGATCCATCTCCATGCTCACAACAGATCCCATCTCCAAAAGAATCTGAAATAATAAATTCATAGCAATTATCCGTGCTCACATTAAATGTCTCAATATAAGTTGTTTCATTTATCAATGTTCCCTGTTGTGCCTCTTTAATTAATGTACCATCTTGATTATAAAATTGCCAAGAAGTTTCACCTGCAAATTCATCTGTTATCAAGGTGAGTACTACATTATCAGTAACATAAGTCTCACTTTGATAATTATCTATAATTTTTATATATGTATTATTATCAGGAAAATCGTCAACTACATTATTTATTTCAATAGAAGCCGTTAAATTATTACCGGAATTTAAATCAAGGAGTGGAGATGCAATAATAGCTCTTTCTTGATAAGCTATAGATCCCGTCCATTCAATGATTTCTGGAGCCTGAGAGCCAATTTGATATGTTAGCGTAGCACTTGTAACAATATTATTCCCCCTATTCAGGATATTAAATGTAGGTGTAAACTCATTAGCACATATCTGGTTGCTAGCACCCTCGACTATGATTGCAACGTCATTATCAAATACTTGATCAGGAGGAAATTTATCAAGAGTAAAAACACCTGTAGCAGCTGGATCTAACCATTCTTTAAGTCGTTTTGACGGTATATTTCCATAATCCCATGAAATATCAAATCTTCCATAATAGTCATAAGATCCATTATTTTCAGTTCCAACACAATCAGCCGCTCCACCTGCAAGTTGACCAACAATTCGACCGTTTTGATCAAAAAGAGGAGAACCTGAAGAGCCTGGCTCTGTCACACCTATTTCCCACTCATCAAGGAACCAATTATCCATGTTGCTTATACCATTAAAAGGCCTTGAATTTTTTGATGGATTATTATCGTCTCTCGATACTTTCATGATATCACCTCTTGGATGGTGAATTCCAACAGTAAAATCTGGAATATTACCTGATCTATCCCATCCAGCCCAAACTAAATCCCAGTCGCTTGGAAATGGAGAATCAATTTCTAATAAAGCAAAATCAGATTTTGAATTACTAGCCAGTAAAGTAGCGCCGCTTAGTGTCTGATCAAAATCTCCATTAGTTGAATTTGTATTTGTAGAGCAAGAAGGGTCTGGACTTCTCCAATTGAATCTAAAAGCCCAACTACCAACAGATCCTCCCAAACAATGATTTGCAGTTAAAAAATATTGACTCCCATCATTATTTGTATTGTTTACGAGTGAACCTGAACAAAAACCACTTGAATCAACTATTGTCATCGCAACTGATTTTTTAAGCTGCTCTTTATAGCTATCAAAATCTCCACCCACTGGACAATCTACATCTTGATTGCAGGCTCCTGAATCATTTAATGCCTTATCCAAAGCTGGGATATCTGAAATGCTTCTATAGCCATGAACTACTTTTGAGATATGTAATTGCCCTTTAAATTCAGCTTCTGCCGGTTCATAATATTCTATCCAAACATTATCACCATCAATCAGCCATGTACCAAATTGCATATCATCTCTATTTTGTGTCGATGTATAAGCTCCTAATAAATCGGTTCTTTTATCATTATAAAAATAAAGCTTAGCACCATCAGGAATAAGGAATTCATCAAATAAGAAATTTAATGTCTTAGCACCCTTAGATTTAATATTCAAAAGCCAAATTCTATCTCCGTTCTTAAGTTCGTTCCAATTACCATTTTCAAAATCTAAACTTACTTGATATTCATATCCAAATCTATATGGTTGATCATTTTTCTCATCATTGATTTTGTCTTCCTCCTGTAATGATTTCAAATCAAATCCAGGCATCAATATAGATTTCGAAGTATTTAAATTCAGTTTCCAACTTTTAGGTTTACCTTCATTTGTAACTTGTGCACTTACATTGAAAAAGAAAAATAAAGCAATTATTAATGGTAGATAATTGTATTTTTTCATAATAATTTTTTTAAAACCTATAAATATATTTAAAATAATAATTATATCAATAATTTATTACTAAATTTAATTATCTAGCTAACAAGCTCTTAGTGATTATTTTTATGCCAATATGACATGTTATGTTTTGGGTATAGCATTTGAAATTGATTATTCAAAATAATAAAGATGGATTTTAAAAATTTTACTATAAAAACACAAGAGGCTGTGCAAAAAGCACAACTGATTGCACAAGAACTAGGTCATCAACAAATTGAAAATGAACATATCTTTAAAGCCATTTCTGAAGTTGATGAGAATGTTACTCCTTTTTTACTAAAAAAACTGAATGTTAATACACAACTTTTTCTTCAAATACTTGATAAAAATTTGGAGAATTTCCCTAAAGTTTCTGGTGGTGATATCATGCTCTCAAGGGAAGCAGGGAAGACCATAAATGAAGCTAGTATTGTTGCTAAGAAAATGAAAGATGACTATGTTTCAATAGAACATCTCATTTTAGCAATTTTTAAAAGTAAAAGTAAAGTAGCACAGGTTTTGAAAGATCAAGGAGTTACTGAAAAAGCGTTGGAAGCAGCTATACAGGAATTGAGAAATGGTGATAGAGTGACTTCTCAAAGCGCTGAGGATAACTACAATTCTTTAGACAAGTATGCGAATAACCTCAATAAAATGGCTGAAGAAGGGAAACTGGACCCAGTCATTGGAAGAGATGAAGAAATACGAAGAATACTTCAGATTCTTTCCAGAAGAACCAAAAATAATCCAATGCTGGTAGGAGAACCTGGTACAGGTAAAACAGCTATTGCAGAAGGTCTTGCTCATAGAATCATTAGCGGTGACGTTCCTGATAATCTAAAATCTAAAAAGATTTATAGTTTAGATATGGGGGCACTTATAGCTGGTGCAAAATATAAAGGTGAATTTGAAGAACGCTTAAAATCAGTGATTAAAGAAGTTACATCAAGTGATGGTGATATTGTTTTGTTTATAGATGAAATCCACACCCTTGTTGGAGCTGGTGGTGGCGAAGGCGCCATGGATGCAGCAAATATTTTGAAACCTGCACTTGCCAGAGGAGAACTTAGAGCTATTGGAGCAACAACTCTAGATGAATTTCAAAAGTATTTTGAGAAAGACAAGGCACTGGAAAGGCGTTTTCAAAAGGTAACTGTAAATGAGCCCGATACTGAAAGTGCTATATCCATTTTAAGAGGAATTAAAGAAAAGTATGAAACTCACCATAAAGTGAGAATCAAAGATGAAGCTATTATTGGTGCCGTAGAACTTTCTCAGCGTTATATAACCAATAGGTTTCTTCCGGATAAGGCTATTGACTTGATGGATGAAGCTGCTTCAAAATTGAGAATGGAAATCAATTCCAAGCCAGAAGAACTTGATGTTTTGGACAGGAAAGTCATGCAACTGGAAATTGAGATTGAAGCGATTAAGCGTGAAAATGATGATACTAAATTAAAATCTCTCAGAGCCGATTTAGCAGATCTCAAAGAAGAACGAAACACACTTCATGCACGGTGGAAAAATGAAAAGGATATTGTAGATAATATTCAGAAAATAAAAACCAATATCGAAGATTATAAACTTGAAGCAGAACGTGCAGAACGTGAAGGTGATTACGGAAAAGTAGCTGAAATTCGATATGGGAAAATTAAAGAAGCTCAAGAGAAACTGGAAGAACTTCAAAATGAAGTTGAAAATCAGAAATCAGAAAACACTTTAATAAAAGAAGAAGTCAATTATGAGGATATTGCTGAAGTTGTAGCTAAATGGACAGGTATTCCAGTTACCAAAATGTTGCAGTCTGATCGTGAAAAACTTCTTAAGTTAGAGGATGAATTACATAATAGAGTTGTTGGGCAAAACGAGGCTATACAAGCTGTTTCAGATGCAGTAAGAAGAAGCCGAGCTGGATTACAAGATCAAAATAGACCTATAGGTTCATTCTTGTTTTTAGGTACAACTGGTGTAGGCAAAACAGAATTGGCCAAAGCTCTAGC
Organism: Psychroflexus salinarum; assembly: GCF_042677225.1. Classification (NCBI taxonomy): domain Bacteria; kingdom Pseudomonadati; phylum Bacteroidota; class Flavobacteriia; order Flavobacteriales; family Flavobacteriaceae; genus Psychroflexus; species Psychroflexus salinarum. The sequence goes on along the minus strand of NZ_JBHTIV010000006.1, from coordinate 43,220 downwards.
TGAGTATATGTTTGATGACGAAAGCTCAATGACTCGAATAGACATGAGTGAATACCAAGAAAGACATTCTGTAAGTCGATTGGTTGGGGCTCCTCCGGGTTATGTAGGTTATGAAGAAGGTGGACAATTGACGGAAGCTGTAAGAAGGAAGCCCTACTCTGTGATTTTATTAGATGAAATCGAAAAAGCTCATCCGGATACCTTCAATATTTTATTACAGGTGCTAGATGAAGGTAGGTTAACTGACAATAAAGGTAGATTGGCTGACTTCAAAAATTCAATCATTGTGATGACCTCCAATATTGGTAGTCATATAATTCAGGAAAAATATGACACTTCAAAAGACGTGGAAACGGCAATGGAAAGTGCAAAAGTTGAAGTGCTTGGTCTTTTAAAGCAAAGCGTAAGACCCGAATTTCTGAATAGGATTGACGACGTTGTGATGTTTACACCACTTTCTAAAAATGATATCAAAGAAATTGTAGGCTTACAAATCAACCACTTAAAGAAGATGTTGATGAAGCAAGGTATCACCATTGATGCAACTGAAGAAGCTATCGAATACATAGCTAGAATTGGTTTTGATCCACAATATGGAGCAAGACCTGTGAAAAGAACAATTCAAAAAGAAGTGTTGAATATGCTTTCTAAAGAAATTCTGGCTGAAAATATAAAAACAGATAGTATCATTTTACTCGACCAGTTTGATGGAAAATTGGTGTTTAGAAATCAGTAATTTTATTTCAAAAATTAAAAATCCCGCTTCAAATTATTTTTGAAGCGGGATTTTTTTGTTTTATCTTATTTAGATCAATCTATCCAAGTTTTATAAAGTGTATAATTTTTAGCTGTACGTTTAATCATTTCTAAATTTTCTTCAGAAACAGTGTTCAGCTTTTTAGCGGGTATGCCAGCATAAATAGTATTTGCTTCGACTTTAGTTCCAGCTGTTACAATTGCTCCTGCTGCGACAATACTTCCACTTTCGATTACAGCATGGTCCATCACGATGGCTCCCATACCTATCAAAACATCGTCTTGAATTGTGCAGCCATGAACGATAGCTTTGTGACCTATAGAAACTCTATTTCCAATCTTGGTCGCTGCCTTTTGATACGTACAGTGAATAATCGCCCCATCTTGAATGTTGGTCTCATCCCCTACCTCAATTGAATTCACATCCCCACGTACTACTGCATTATACCAAATGCTGCAATTTTCACCTAGCTTGACATCACCAACTACTGTAGAGTTTTTAGTTAGAAAACATGAGGAAGGCAATTGTGGAGATATCCCTTTTATAGATTGAATTAAAGCCATATTATTTGCTTAAGTACATTTTACGTCTTCCATAAAGCTCATAAAACGTATCATCTTTTAAACTGTCTATAAACAAAATGCTTTCTCCTGTACTTTTCATTTCTGGACCTAATTGCTTGTTGACATTATGAAACTTATCAAAAGAAAATACGGGCTGTTTTATCGCATAACCTTCTAATTGAGGGTTAAATGTAAAATCACTTAATTTATTTTCACCCAACATAATTTTAGTCGCATAATTGACATAAGGTTCTTTGTAAGCTTTAGCTATAAAAGGAACTGTTCTGGAAGCCCGTGGGTTAGCTTCTATGATATAAACATGATCGTCTTTAATTGCAAATTGAACATTAAGCAAACCAACAGTATTTAGAGCTAAAGCAATTTTCTTAGTATGATCTTTTATTTGCTCTAAAACTAAGTCGCCTAAATTGAAAGGTGGAAGTAATGCATTGGAATCTCCAGAATGTACACCACAAGGCTCTATATGTTCCATGATACCCACAATATAAACATCTTCACCATCACAAATAGCATCTGCCTCTGCTTCTATCGCTCCATCCAAATAATGGTCTAAAAGCAATTTATTATTAGGAATTTTTCTCAGCAAATCAATCACATGATTTTCGAGCTCTTTTTCATTTATGACAATTTTCATTCCTTGTCCACCAAGAACATAAGATGGTCTTACAAGAATAGGAAAATCTAGTTCTCTTGCAAGGTCTAAAGCTTCTTCTGCTGTTTCAGCTACACCAAATTCTGGGTAAGGAATATCGTTGTCTTGTAATAATTTTGAAAAGCTTCCTCTATCTTCTGCTAAGTCAAGAGATTCATAGCTTGTCCCAAAGATTTTAATACCATATCTACTCAACTTTTCAGCAAGTTTTAATGCAGTTTGGCCACCAAGTTGAACTATGACCCCATCTGGATTCTCATGTTTGATGATATCATAAATATGTTCCCAAAAGACAGGTTCAAAATAAAGTTTATCTGCCGTGTCAAAATCTGTAGAAACTGTTTCTGGATTACAGTTAATCATGATGGTCTCATAACCACATTCCGCAGCAGCCATAACCCCATGAACACAGCAATAATCAAATTCTATCCCCTGTCCAATTCGGTTAGGTCCTGATCCTAAAACAATAACTTTTTTCTTATCGGTAACAATACTTTCGTTGGCATTTACTTTTTCACCATCTTTATTTAGGACATCAGCTTCAAAAGTTGAATAATAATAAGGGGTATGTGCTTCAAATTCTGCTGCACAAGTGTCTACCAATTTATAAATTCTATTGACGTTTAATTCTTCTCGCTTTGTATATACTTCACTTTCTAAACACTCCAACATATGAGCAATTTGACGGTCTGCAAAGCCTTTCTGTTTAGCCTCTAGCATCAAATCCTTGCTTATATTTTCAATGGAATACTTTGAAATTTCCTTTTCTAAATTGAAAAGCTCTTCATATTGCTTAAGGAACCACATGTCAATTTTTGTGATCTCATGAATTCTACTAAGTGGAATTCCCATCTGAATAGCATCATAAATTACAAAAACCCTATCCCAGCTTGCAAACTCAAGTTTACTCAATACCTGATTGTAATCTGTATAACTCTTTCCATCTGCACCAAGTCCATTTCTCTTAATTTCTAGAGATTGAGTAGCTTTATGTAAGGCTTCCTGGAATGAACGACCAATTCCCATAACTTCACCCACAGACTTCATTTGAAGTCCTAAGGTTCTATCTGAGCCTTCAAATTTATCAAAATTCCATCTCGGAATTTTTACAATAACATAATCAAGAGTAGGTTCAAAAAATGCAGATGTGGTCTGAGTGATTTGATTCTGAAGTTCATCCAAATGATATCCTATAGCCAGTTTTGAAGCAACCTTAGCAATGGGGTATCCAGTGGCTTTAGAGGCCAAAGCCGAAGATCGAGAAACTCGAGGATTGATTTCAATGGCAATAATATCTTCTTTTTCATCAGGACTCACGGCAAACTGAACATTACATCCTCCAGCAAAATCTCCAATACTTCTCATCATTTTGATGGCCATATCCCTCATCTTCTGATAGGTTTTATCACTTAAGGTCATGGCTGGAGCAACAGTAATTGAATCTCCTGTATGAATACCCATAGGATCCATATTTTCTATACTACAAATGATAGTAACATTATCGTTGCGATCTCTAAGTAATTCTAACTCAAATTCCTTCCAACCTAACAAAGCTTTGTCAATAATCACTTCATGAATAGGCGAAGCTTCTAGACCTCTTGTTAGCAATTCTTCAAACTGATCTTCCGCATAAACTATAGAAGCTCCACTTCCTCCTAAAGTAAAAGATGCTCTAATCACCAATGGAAACCCAAAGGCTTGTGCTACTTCTTTTCCTTGTAAAAAGGACGTGACTGTTTTTGAAGGAGCTACTCCTACTCCAATATCCTGCATCAATTTTCTAAACTTCTCTCTATCTTCTGTGATATTGATGGCATCGATATCTACCCCAGTAATCTTTACACCAAAATCTTCCCATATTCCTTTATCATCTGCTTCTATACAAAGATTCAAAGCTGTTTGTCCTCCCATGGTCGGTAAAACTGCATCAATCTCTGGATGATCTTTTAAGATCTCAATAATTGATTTTGTTGTGAGTGGCTTTAAATAGACATGATCTGCCATTGACGGATCCGTCATAATAGTTGCAGGATTGCTATTTATAAGTATTGTCTTAATCCCTTCTTCTCGAAGAGATCTTAAAGACTGGGAACCTGCATAATCAAACTCACAAGCTTGACCTATCACAATAGGACCAGAACCTATTATGAGCATTGTTTTAATGTTGTTGTTTTTTGGCATATCGGAACTCTTTAATAATGAAACTATTGGATATAAAAAAAGGCGTTGCGAATAGCAACACCTTTATATTGTGAAATCAATCAATCATTTTATCGTTTTCTTAAACTCATTTCAGAAGAAACACTCAATTTCTTTCTTCCTTTTGCTCTTCTTCTCTTTAGAACTTTACGACCATTTACAGAAGACATTCTTTCTCTGAATCCGTGTTTGTTCTTTCTCTTTTTATTGGAAGGTTGAAAAGTTCTTTTCATTGTTTTATGACTTTAAAAGTATTATCTATTTTTTTGAAAACTGCGTGCAAATATACGATTCATTTTTATTTTTACAAGTCTTGAAGTAAAGTTTTTTTCATTTGTTTTTGCTAGATTTGCATCTAAATATTTAAGCATGTTTAACAAGAACTTCAAACTCATCATAGCAGGACTAATTATTGCTTTAGGTGTTTATCAATTTGTAGAAAGTAATATAGGAAATGGTATAACACTTATCCTACTCTCTGGTATATTTATATTCTTATATTTTAAAAACGAAATGATCTTATTAGCATTTTTGAGATTGAGAAAACAGGATTTTGAAGGTGCTCGTAAATGGCTTGACAAAATTAAAAATCCTGAAACAGCTCTAACTCAAAAGCAACAGGGTTATTTTAATTACATACACGGTTTACTGCTATCACAAACAAATATGACTAAGGCTGAAAAATATTTCAAAAGAGCCATAAAGCTTGGTTTGTCCATGAAACAAGATTTAGCAATGGCGAAATTGAATTTAGCTGGAATTGCGATGACCAAACGCAGAAAGCGTGAAGCTCAACTTCTACTGAAAGAAGCAAAATCCCTGGATAAGCATGGAATGTTAAATGAGCAAATCCAGATGATGAAGAAGCAGATGAAACGCTTCTAAATCATTTATCTACAATACTTTTTTCTAAAATTGGATGGCGACAACCCAGAATGTTTTACGAATGCATTTGTAAAACTAGAATTGGATGTATAACCAAGATCAAAAGCTATTTCTTTTACCGTTTGATAAGTGTTTTTAAGTTTTGAGGAAGCCAATTTCATCTTTTCATCAAAAATGTATTGATAAGGGGTCATGCCAACTTCTTTTGCAAATTCTCTTATAAAATGAAACTTACTCCACCCAGAAACTCTTATTAGTTCATCTGTCTTAATTTCTTGATTGATATTGGTATCAATATACTCTAGAGCCCGCTTTATCGGTTTAGAGTACTTACTTTCTTCCTGTTGTTCTTCAGGATTTGTGACATCATCTTGGCTTGCTTTTTTATTGTAAAGGGCAAGTTCTATATTATTAATAATATCTATTTCTCTGAAAGGTTTTGATAAATAACCAACAGGTTTTGTGGTTTGTATTCTCTTTAGGGTTTCAATATCAGTATACCCTGTTATATAAATGAATGGGATGTCAGCTTTTGAATTTAGATATGAACCGATCTGAATACCTTCATATTTCTTGTCAAGATCAATATCCAAAAGAATAAGTTCTGGCTTGAAAGTGTCGAGGTTTTTTATGCAGCAGGCATAGCTATCACAGATATTTACATCAAAGCCATTTTTATCTAAAATGGTTTTTATTTCATAAGAAACGAGTTTATCGTCTTCAACTACTAGTACTTTTGTTTTCATAGGATTGGGAATGATAGTCTTACAAATTTCTTTTTATAATCAAATTTACCTTTTAGCTGCAAAACCATAAGGTCAAAAATCTTGTATTGATCTTTAAATAATTCCTGAAAATTCTCATGGTTTTCTATACTAGAAAAAGAAAATTTCAATAATACATTTTTGTCTTTATGTGAGATCTCAATATTGAGATTGTCATCAAGACTTTTTCTAAAGTCATTTATTTCTACAAGAATATAACTCAAAAGCAACAAATCATCAACATCTACATCAACTTCTGAAACTTCTAATAAATCGAAATCAATTTTTGGAGTTGAAGTTTTGAGATATTGAAAAAATTGAAGGAAAAAAGATTGAAGAGATACTGAAGAATCATTTGAAAGTGATTCACCTTTATTACTTCTGTAATATAAATCATAAACGTGTGTTAGGGCAAAAACTCTATCTACAATTACTTTTTTATCATCAAAATAAGACCTGTTAGTAGAGGTCTGGATATTCATCAAACTAAGTTGGGTTTGTAGATTATTTTTGAATCTGTGAAGTGTTTTGTCTAGTACTTCCCTAAGTTTTTCATGATCTTCTTTGATTTCATTGGTCATAAAATGAATTTCTAAAAAATTGGTTAAAGCAAATATAATACATTAAAAACAATCTGTTTATAATAATTGCTAAATAGACAGAAAGATTGATTAAGCAAATCGTAATTAAATTTCTTAAATTTAAAAAAGTAACTAATATCTAATTCAAATTGAAAAAAATTATGCTATTATTTTTTTTTTCTTTCCCGGTTTTCTCCCAAAATATTGAGGAAATCGACAGCATCCTTTTTTCAGAAATGTTAGCTATTCATCATGAAGATTTCCAACGAAAATCTTCTTTAAATTTCCATCTTGGAAATCATGAAGCTTCAGAAGAATATTTCAACTCCCTGGTTGATAATAAATTGAAAGGTACTTTTTTGGATAATTTCAAAGTTTCTGGTATTAATGAAAAGATTAATCACATTTATGAAATTGAAAAGCCTTTTTATCTTATGAGCTACTCTTCATGGTGTGTTCCAAGTAATGGTGAACTAGAAGCTCTAGAGCTATTAATTGATAAACATTCTGACTGGATGGACTTTGTTCTTATTTTGTGGGATAAAAAAGTGGATGCTAAGAAGTTTGCGAAGCAATTTCATCCAAAAACTAAAGTATTATACGTTAATGAATTAAGTAATACTGAAACCAAAACAATAAAAATGCTAAAACATAAACTAGGTATGCCTATTTCCTTGACTATATGTAGTGATAAAATAATTCTAAATATCAGGAAAAATACCCAAGTACATCCTACTGTAGACAAAGAAATAGCTATGCAAAAGTGTTATAAAAATATTTCTAATGACATTATGCTATTACGAAAACATGAAGATTTTTGATTATTGACTAAAAAATATTCTCAATCCGAAAACAATCAAAAACATCTCCTATAATTCGTTTTAGCAATTTTCATTTAGATTTAAGGTCTAATTTTGATCCTAAATAACCTTCTACAATAAACGTTACAGCCATGACTAAGGTATGCATACTTCAGAATGAAACTTCCAACCCTGATAATAATTATAAGCTGCTGCAAGTGTTTCTGTAACAGCTAATACTGCGAGACTTGTTCCTTGAGCTTGATATTATGAAAAATCTAAAAGCAAAACAATATTAAATATAAAATGACAACTCCCCTACTCTTAAAATACCACTTGAAAATCCAGCAAGTAAACCTAAAGTGACAAATATTTAAATCGTTTACAAACTCATTGAATTAATAAATTTATTTTAAAACTTTAATATCATATACCTTACTGGAGTAATTGTCTAAATGCTTGTCTCTTAACCATGGATTATGAATCTTCAATGATTTATAATTCATTTCAAATTTTTCTGCGAATCTTACAAAATCAGTTACCGCAGTATCCACTTCTACAGTCTTAATGGGTTCTATTTCATAAAGATCTTTTTCCTCATATTTAAAACCAAAATCTTCTGCATTAGACAAAATATGCTTTAGAGCTATAATTCTGAAAACATATCTAGACGTTTCTGGATTCAGCAGTAAATCATAGTAATCTTGTACTTCTTGACGTTTCAGCTCTCTTGAAACCCCAGTATTTCCAGCATTATAAGCTGCCGCTGCAAGAGTCCATGTTCCAAAGCGTTCTTTAGAATTTTTAAAGTATTGGCAAGCCACCCTCGTAGCTTTTTCAATATGATAACGTTCATCAACATTATTGTTTACTTCAAGTCCATATTCCTGAGCTGTAGCTTTCATGATCTGCCAAAAACCCGTAGCTCCAGCAGGAGAAACAACATGTTCCAAACCACTTTCTGCTACTGCGAGATATTTAAAATCATCAGGAATATCGTATTCTTTAAGAATAGGTTCTATGATCGGAAAGTATTTATGAGCTCTTTTTATAAGTAGCAAAGCATTGGATTGCCAGTAGGTATTTACCAACAACTCTTTATCCAATCTTTCTTTAACGTCAGGGATTTCAAGAGGTGTTCTTTCCCCTGCAAAATCAATTTTCTCTGGAAGTTCTAATGCGAATACATTGTAATCATTTTTAAAACTCTTTTCAGGGTTTTTGTTTACAGTTTCTTCTTCGTCTAAACCTATAAAACTTGTAATTGCAAAATAGGTTCCTAATGTCAATGTTATTATCCCTAATGTAAATATTGATTTTTTGAAAAAAGTGTCTAATTTCATGCTATATTTTTTATGTTTTTATTTTTCCTTCTGTTATTAGTTCTGGTAAATGTTTATTGAACCACTTGTATTTGTTTAAAATCATGATATGAGTTCCTTTCGGGATGACAATACAATTCTTAATATTTTTGATTGGAAAAACCAAGTCTTCGTCTCCGTGAATGTGTATTATGCCCTTAATAGGTTCTTCTTGTCTCCAACATAACATTTCTTCAATTGCCCAATCTAAATACTCTTTGTCATTTACAGACAAGTATTGTTGATAGAGTTTTAGTCTTTTTCTTATCAAATTACCTACTGGTAATTTTTCTATATGTGCTATATAATCCAGTAAACTAGTCGGTAAAATTTTATAAACTCCTGTGTCTCTGGCTATTTTCATTCGTCTTGGAAGCTCATGTTTAGTCTTCACACTTGAAATAATAATAAGCCTTTTTATAGTTACAAATTTACTCATTTCTTCTACCAAAACTCCACCAAAAGAAACCCCAATAAGCACAATAGGCTCATTTTTAACAACTTCTTCTACCATTCGTTTTGCATAAGATGAAAGCGGCTCATCCTTATTTGGAATTTTCCATGATAACCAAATTATTTGATATTTATCTTTAGGCAATTCTATCCTTTCAAATATACTTGGATTTGCTGCCATTCCCGGCATCATATACACATTAATCACTTCTTATTGTTTTGATTTGAGGGCTACTTGCAAAAATAGGTTATAAATTTATTGTTTACCTTTGTTGATTAATAAATTATACACAATTCGCTAAGATTTGTGTAGTTTAACAGATTTTAAAATTTATAAATCTTTGAAATATGGAAAAAGAATTTGATGTTACTAAAAATGAGTTTCAAAGACAATACGAAACTAAAATTGACGATGAACTTTTAGCAGTTGAATTTTCTGAACACGATCGTAAAATATTTTTAACTAAATTAACTGTACCTGAAAAATATATTGATTCTGAAATTCAAAATCAATTCATTTCAAAAATCTTAGATAGCTTTATTGATACACGTATCAAGGTTATGCCTACGTCACCTGAAGTAGCTAAATTCTTCAGAAGAAACAGACTAAAATATAAAGATTTACTCCCTACAGGAATCACAATTTAAGTAATCCAACTATAATCTGATTCTAGCTTTCAACAATTGATAAGCAAATGGTATTATCCCTTTTAATATCAATTTGTTTACTTAAATTCGCGCGTTGAAATCGCTATGAAGAAAAAAGAAGAATTTATTGAAGTCCTCGGGGCTAGAGTACATAATTTAAAAGACATTGACGTAAAAATTCCAAGAAATAAACTTGTGGTCATCACTGGTTTATCGGGTTCTGGAAAATCGTCTCTTGCCTTTGATACTATTTATGCTGAAGGACAACGCCGTTACATCGAAACCTTTTCTGCCTACGCCAGGCAATTCCTGGGTGGTTTAGAACGTCCAGATGTAGACAAAATTGATGGTCTTTCTCCCGTAATAGCCATTGAGCAAAAAACCACTTCAAAAAGTCCCCGAAGTACTGTCGGGACAATTACTGAAATTTACGATTTTTTAAGACTTCTATTTGCCAGAGTTGGAACCGCTTACAGTTATAAAACTGGTGAAAAGATGGTAAGTTTTACCGATGAGCAAATTCAGAATAAAATTATTGAAGATTTTGAAGGAAAAAGAGTCAATATACTCGCTCCTGTCATACGTTCCAGAAAAGGTCATTACAGAGAACTATTTGAACAAGTTGCCAAACAAGGTTTTGTAAAAGTCAGGATTGACGGTGAAATAAAGGACATCGAGAAAGGTATGAAAGTGGATCGTTATAAAATCCACGATATTGAAGTAGTTGTTGATAGGCTAAAGATTGATAAGGATATCAATACCAATAAAAGATTAAGCGAAAGTATTACCACTGCCATGAAGCAAGGTAATAATGTGATGATGATTTTGGAGCACGGAAAAGAAGATCCAAAATTCTTTAGTCGTAATCTCATGTGTCCAACCACTGGCATCTCCTACCCCAATCCAGAGCCAAATAACTTTTCTTTCAACTCACCAAAAGGTGCATGTCCTAGGTGCAACGGTCTCGGAGAAGTTTATGAAATTAATTTAGAGAGAATTGTTCCAGACCCAACTTTATCCATTAAAGCTGGTGGTATAGAACCTCATGGTAAGGAAAAGAAGAACAACTGGGTGTTTAAGCAATTGCGTTCTATTGCAGAACATTTTGATTTTGAGTTAACAGATCCGATTGAAAAAATTCCGAAAGAAGCTTTAGAAGTTATTCTACATGGTGGAAAAGCTAATTTCAAGAAATACAGCGAGACCTCTAAGGTGAGTAAGACGCTGAGTTATAATTTTGAAGGTGTTGCTAAATTCATTGAAGATACTTTTCATCAAAAAGAATCTTCTGCAGCCTTAAAACGCTGGGCAAAGAGATACATGGATAAAAAACCATGTGAAACTTGCCAAGGAAGTCGATTGAAAAAAGAATCGCTTTATTATAAAATAGACGAGAAAAACATGGCAGAAATCGTCAATATGGATGTTGATGAATTAGTCGTTTTCTTTAAAGGTTTACACAAAAGACTTGGTAAAAGCGAACAAAAAATAGCCGAAGAAATTATTAAAGAGATAAAAACCAGACTTTCTTTTCTTGAAGATGTAGGTCTTAATTATCTAAATTTAAATCGCGGTTCTAAAACCTTATCAGGTGGAGAAGCCCAACGTATCCGATTAGCAACACAAATTGGCTCACAACTGGTCGGTGTTTTGTACATTCTCGATGAGCCGAGCATTGGTCTTCATCAACGCGATAATGAAAAACTGATCAATTCTTTGGTTGCTTTACGTGATGTTGGAAACTCCATTATTGTGGTGGAACACGATAAGGATATGATAGAAAGAGCTGATCATGTAATCGATATTGGTCCGCATGCAGGGAAGAATGGAGGAAGAATCATAAGTGAAGGCGATCCCAAGACGATTTTAAAACACGACACCCTCACTGCTGATTACCTTTCAGGAAAACGAGAAATCGAAATTCCTGAAAAAAGAAGAAGAGGAAATGGTAAGCATCTGCACTTACTAAATGCAACCGGAAATAATCTGAAAGATGTCTCAATAAAAATTCCACTTGGCAAACTTATAGTCGTCACGGGTGTTTCAGGAAGTGGTAAATCGACTTTAATTAATGATACTTTATATCCAGTTTTGAACAATCATTTTTTCAATGGAAAAATGGAAGCGCTTCCTCATAAAACGGTGAGAGGCCTTAAACATCTGGATAAAGTTATCGACATTAACCAATCTCCAATTGGAAGAACACCGCGTTCTAACCCTGCAACTTATACCGGTGTGTTTGGTGAAATACGCAGCTTATTTGCCAAAACTCCAGAAGCTCTTATTAGAGGTTACAAACCTGGCAGATTTAGTTTCAATGTAAAAGGCGGTCGTTGTGAAACTTGTGGTGGCGCTGGTGTTAAGGTGATTGAGATGAACTTTCTACCAGATGTGTATGTAGAATGTGAGACCTGTATGGGTAAACGGTTTAATCGTGAAACTTTAGAAATACGTTACAAAGGAAAATCTATAAGTGATGTTTTAGAAATGACTATTGACGAGGCTACATCATTTTTTGAACCTATCCCAAAGATTCATAGAAAATTAAAAACTATAAAAGATGTTGGTCTTGGTTATATTACCTTAGGGCAGCAAAGCACGACCCTATCGGGTGGTGAAGCACAACGAATTAAGCTAGCTACAGAATTATCTAAAATAAGCACTGGAAATACGTTTTATATTTTGGATGAACCTACAACTGGTCTTCATTTTGAAGATATTCGCGTTTTAATGGAAGTCCTCCAAAAATTAGTTGAAAAAGGAAATTCTGTTTTAATTATTGAACATAATATGGATGTAATTAAACTTGCAGACTATATTTTTGACATTGGATATGAAGGTGGTAAAAAAGGTGGTGAATTAGTTGCTAAAGGAACTCCAGAGCAAATTATTAAAAATAAAAAAAGCTATACTGCTCAATTTTTAAAGAAAGAATTAAATTTATAAAAAACAAAATGGTCGACAAACATCCTAAAAACTGGAACGAAATAAAGACAAATGACAGCTGGGCATTGTTCAAAATCATGAGCGAATTTGTTCATGGTTATGAGCGTTTAAGCGAGATTGGTCCTTGTGTTTCTATTTTTGGTTCTGCAAGAACAAAACCTGGCGAAAAATACTATGAGCTAGCTGTTAAAGTAGCCAGCAAAATTGTAGAACAGGGTTATGGAATTATAACTGGAGGCGGACCTGGCATTATGGAAGCTGCAAATAAAGGAGCAAATTTAGAAGGTGGTACTTCTGTTGGTCTTAATATTGACTTGCCTTTTGAACAACACGATAATCCATATGTAGACTCTGATAAAAATCTTGATTTTGATTATTTCTTCGTCAGAAAAGTGATGTTTGTGAAATATTCTCAAGGCTTTGTAGTTTTACCAGGTGGTTTCGGAACTCTGGATGAACTTTTTGAAGCAATTACACTTATCCAAACTGGAAAAATAGCTAAATTTCCAATCATATTAGTTGGTACCGAGTTTTGGGGTGGGCTGCTAGATTGGATTAAATCAACATTAGCTGAAAAACTCAGAACAGTACATATAGAAGATCTTGATCTCATTGATCTCGTTGACACAGAAGACGAAGTTGTTGAAATCCTTGAGAATTTTTATAATAAGTACGACTTAAGTCCGAATTTTTAATTCATGAAAAAAATAAAGTTTTTATTTTTTGTTTTTCTTTTTACTCAGATTAGTTTTGGACAAGCAGAAATTAAAACTATGTTCTATAACTTATTGAATTTTTCAAGTGCTCCACCTGCAAACCGACTTGAAATCTTAAATTCAATATTGAGCACTTATGAGCCTGATTTATTTATGGTCTGTGAAATTGAATCTCAAATAGATGCTCAAAATATTTTGAAAAAGTCATTTAACTACACGACTGCTAAAATGGCTCAATCTCCCTTTCTATTTAATACTTCGGGAGCGTCTTTAATTCATCAATTAGTCTATTACAACTCTGAAAAGTTTAAATTAAATTATACAAATCAAATTGAGACTAATATAAGAAGCATAAATCACTATAGCTTTGAATTGAAGACCAACTCTAATATTGCACTAGAAGTTTTTGTAGCTCACTTCAAAGCTTCTCGAGGTGAACAGAATGAAGTCGAACGCCTTTATGAAGCACAGCAGTTTATTAATTATATAGACGAATTTTCTTCAGATACAAACATACTTTTTGCTGGTGATTTTAATCTTTACTCTTCATCTGAGCCTGCTTTTCAAACCTTATTGAACGGTACAGAGAATATAAAAATACTAGATCCTATAGATTCTTCTGGAGATTGGAATAACAACTCAGCTTTTGCTGGTATTCATACCCAAAGTACTCGCATAAGCAATGCAGAATTTGATGATTTTGGAGCTGGTGGGGGTTTAGATGATAGGTTTGATATGATGTTAATTTCAGATGTAATGAATTCAGAAGCAAACAATATCACCTATATTGAAGATAGTTATAAAGCCTGGGGAAATAATGCTAATTGTTTTAATAGCAATATTAACAGTGCTGATTGTAGTGGTGTATTTAGTCTAGAATTAAGAGAATGGCTTTATCAAATGAGTGACCATTTACCTGTTGTAATGGATTTGAAAATTAATGATGAATTTTTATCTACTAACAGTTACGATTTCTCAAATTCAGTCACGTTTATATCTGGAAATATTGTTTCAAAAGTACTCGATTTAAAGTTTTCTTCAGAATTGCTTTATAAAACAACAAGAATTTATAATACTTTAGGGCAAGAAGTTTTTAACTTTATTGTTTATGATATTAACGAAACAATTGACACTTCCACTATGTCTAGTGGCATATATTATATAAAAGTAGGACAGTTACCATTAATAAAAAAATTTTACATAAACCATTGAAAACTAACATCTTATTTTACGCTCTATTATCACTCTCTTTTTTCTCTATCTCAAGTGTAGCTCAAAATAAGATTAAAGCAGATATTCTTACCTCTGAAGATCTCAAAATACTCACCGTAGTCCAAACTATCACTTTCGAAAATACAAGTGATAAACCTTTAAGCTCAATTTTTCTATACAATTGGTTAAATGCGTTTTCAGACAAAGAGAGTCCACTTGCTAAACGTTATGCGCAAGAATTTGTCCGTAGATTTCACTTTGCGTCAAGTTATGAAAGAGGAGGTACAACTATCAATTCTTTGTCAATCCCAAACATAAATTCAGAATGGAAGTTTGTTGAAGGTCAAGTGGATTTAATTCAAATCGATATAGATAAGTTATTACTACCTGGTGAATCTATAAATATAAATCTTAATTATTCTCTTATTGTTCCAGATCAAAAATTTACAGGATTTGGATGGAATGAACGTGAACTGAACTTGAAACAATGGCTCATATTACCTGCAATTCTTGAACAAGATTGGGTT
Organism: Psychroflexus salinarum; assembly: GCF_042677225.1. Lineage (NCBI taxonomy): Bacteria > Pseudomonadati > Bacteroidota > Flavobacteriia > Flavobacteriales > Flavobacteriaceae > Psychroflexus > Psychroflexus salinarum. The sequence goes on along the minus strand of NZ_JBHTIV010000006.1, from coordinate 28,135 downwards.
TTATACAGTCATAAAGACTTAAATGATTATCCACTACAAAAGTTGGACTATGACTTAAATTTTGAATTTCCAAACACTTATTCAGTAAAATCCATATTCAGCCAAAGAAAATTAAAAAGTCCACTGACTGGTTTTCAAAAATTGAAGCTTGAGGGTAAAGATTTAGTTGGTTCTACCCTTTTTGTAAAGCGAATTGATAATTTTGAATCCATCCAAACAGACCATGTTAAGGTTTACACTAACCTCAAGGATAGCGAACTAAGGCCTGAAATTGAGGCTTTAATTTTGGATAGAATTGTATATTTTCTTGAAGAACAATTTGGAGAATTTGGTTTTGAAACCATGATGGTAACCGAAGAAGATTATAACCTATCACCCGTTTATGGTCTTAATCAATTACCAAGTTTTATAAGACCATTTCCTGATGGTTTTCAATATGATCTTAAAGTTTTTAAAACACTTACGGATCAATACTTAAGACGCTCTCTGTTAACTAATACAAGAGAAAATCAATGGTTTCTTGATGCTATATTAGTAAAAATGATGATGGATTATGTAGAAACATACTATCCAGATGTCAATTTACTTGGTACATTCTCAAACTTTTTAGGGGTGAGATGGTTTCATGCCTCAGACTTAATGTTTAACGACAGATATAAATTCATTCATGAAACAACAATTCGTCAAAATCTAGGACAACCAGTTGATTTTCCGCAAGACAGCCTTCTTAAATTTAATCAGAAGCTATCCAACCCTTATAAAGGGGGGCTTGGATTCAAATATTTAGAAGATTATTTAGGTAAAGATATCGTAAATAAAAGTCTGAAAATTTACTTTAATAAAAATAGCATAGAACGCTCTGAACCAGCTGATTATTTTGAAATACTTTCTTCCCTAACTAAAAAAGATATCGACTGGTTTCAATCCAATTATTTAGGTAGTCAAAAAGATATTGATTTTAAAATCAAGAATATTAAAAAATCTTCGGATTCTCTTAGAGTCGAAATCCTAAATAAAACTAGAAATGCAATGCCCGTTGCCGTTTATCAACTAAAAGATGATCGCATAATTTCAAAAGACTGGGTAAATGCATTTAAAAAAGACACAATTGTTTATATAAAGGATCTGGGTAGCGATCAAGTTGCTTTAAATTATGAAGAAATCATTCCTGAATTCAACCCTAGAAACAACTTCAAAAGCCGAGGAAAACTACTCAATAAACCATTCCAGTTTAGGTTATTAGAAGATATTGATGACCCTAAGTACAATCAATTGTTTATTACACCAGAGTTCACTTACAATTTGTACGATGGACTTGCTTTAGGGCCAAAACTATACAACACATCCCTACTTCCAAAACAGTTAAGTTTTAAAATTAATCCTAAATATGGTCTTACAAGCAATGCTCTTGTTGGTGGTGCTTCTATTGACTATACTCAGTTTTTAAAAGGCGAAGAACTTTTTAGCGTGAGGTATGGTTTGACTGGCTCTAGATTTTCTTACAATCAAGATTTATTTTACAAGAGATACTCGGGTTATATTAGTATGACCTATAGACCAGAAGACTTACGGGATAATGCTAGACACGTTTTATCCATAAGAACAGTGAATGTAGATCAAGATGAAAATGAATTTATAGAAACTGAAGAACCGAATTATAATATCTTCAACATACGATATAACTTCTCAGATAAAAATTTAGATCGATTTTTTACAACTTCCGTCGATTATCAGATCGCGCAAAAGTTTAGTAAAGTTTCTTCAACTTTCAGTTTCAGAAAGCTTTTTAACAACAATAGACAGATTAACCTACGCTTTTTTGGAGGGTTATTTTTGTATAATGATACTCAGGATTCCAATTTTTTCAGCTTTGCTTTAGACAGACCCACTGATTATTTATTTGATTATAATTATTACGGAAGAAGTGAAGAAAGTGGTTTATTTAGCCAACAGTTTATCATGGCAGAAGGAGGTTTCAAATCTCAATTTGAAGAAAGATTTGCAGATAAATGGATTGCTTCTACGAATGTAAGTACTACCATTTGGAACTGGATATTTGTTTATGGTGATGCTGGTTTTTTCAAGAATAGTTATAGAGATCCTCAATTTGTATACGATTCTGGTATCAGACTAAGTTTTGTTGAAGACTATTTTGAACTTTACCTCCCCATATACTCAAGCAATGGCTGGGAAATTGGACAGGATAACTATGATCGAAATATAAGATTTATTGTCTCTTTAGATTTGTCCACGATTTTCAAATTGTTTACTAGAAAGTGGTATTAAAATTTCATTATTAAATATTAATACCATTTTTAAAACAAAAAACCTTGAAGCAAATTCAAGGTTCTCATTATATCTTATAAAACTGAAATACTCAATTAGCTTATTAACTTAAGGAATTCATTACGTGTTTCTTGTTTTTTAAATTCACCTCTAAATCCTGAGGTCGTAGTTGCAGAATTTTGTTTTTGCACACCTCTCATCATCATGCACATATGTTGGGCTTCAATAACTATTGCTACTCCTTTAGGCTGTAAAGTATCATTTATGCATTCTAGAATATCATGAGTTAAGCGCTCTTGAACTTGTAATCTTCTCGCAAAAACATCCACAATCCTCGGAATTTTACTTAACCCAACAATTTTTCCATTGGGAATGTAAGCTACATGAACTTTACCAAAAAATGGAAGCATATGGTGTTCGCAGAGAGAATATAATTCAATATCTTTAATCAAAACCATGTCATCATAATCTTCTTCAAACATAGCTCCTAATAAAATTTTCTGAGGATCCATTTCGTAGCCCTGAGTCAAAAACTGCATAGCTTTCGCTGCGCGTTCTGGTGTTTTTAGTATTCCATTTCTAGATGGATCTTCACCAATATTTTCAATTATTGATAAGTAATTTGACTTTATTTCGTCAACAAAAGGCTGTGTATATTCTTCGTAGGTTTTGTAAGACATGATTTAGGATTTGAGTTGATGGCTAAACTTTTTTCTTAATGTAGCTAGTTTTGGTTCAATGATCAATTGGCAGTATCTATTTTCTGTATAATTGTTATAAAAATTTTGATGCTCTTCTTCGGCTGTATAAAATTCAGATGCCTTAGAAAGTTTGGTCACAATTTTATCTTCAAAAATATTTTCAGATTCAAGTTCTTTAATTAATGACTCTGCAATTTCTTTTTGAAATTTTGTATGATAAAATATTTCGCTTCTATATTGCTCACCAACATCATAACCCTGTCTATTTAAAGTTGTGGGATCATGAGTAGAAAAAAACACATAAAGTAATATTTTATAATCAACAATTTCTGGATTATATTCAATTTGTATAGCTTCAGCGTGACCTGTTCTTCCCATCACAACCTCTCTGTAGGGTGGGTTTTTAATATTTCCTCCAGTAAAACCAGATTTAACTTCCCCTACACCTTCAAGTCGTTGAAAAACAGCCTCGGTACACCAAAAACATCCGTTTGCAAAAGTGGCTAATTCAAAATTTTGATCTGACATAATTATATTTTGTTGAACAAAACTAATCATATATTAAACATTATTTTTTCATTTAAGGAAATATTAGTAGCTGAAGACTTTTTTTTAATTCAGATTTTATTCTGACTTTTGAATTTCAATTTTGATAAATGATAAAGGCCAAACACATCAGCAAACACTATGGAGAGCTGAAAGTTCTAAACAATATAAATTTAGAGATTCAACAAAAAGAGATTATTTCTATTGTAGGGCCTTCTGGTGTTGGAAAAACTACTTTACTTCAAATTTTAGGTACACTGGAACAGCCAGATCAAAATAAAAACTCAATACTAGAAATAAACGGTCAACAAATTAACGGCCTCAAGAAAAAGGCTTTGGCTAGATTTAGAAATGAGAATATTGGCTTTATCTTTCAGTTTCATCAATTGCTTCCAGAATTTTCTGCCATTGAAAATATTTGTATTCCTGCTTTCATCAATAAAACTTCTAGAAGTGACGCAGAAAAAAGAGCGAAAGAACTACTTGGCTACTTGGATTTAACCCATAGAGCAAACCACAAGCCCAACGAATTAAGTGGTGGTGAGCAACAGCGAGTAGCTGTAGCAAGGGCACTTATCAACCAGCCCAAAGTTATCTTTGCAGATGAACCTTCTGGAAATCTTGATTCTGCCTCTGCAGACAAACTACATCAACTATTCCTGAAATTGAGAGATGAATTTGATCAAACTTTTGTCATCGTGACTCATAATGAAGAACTAGCTGATATGGCAGATCGAAAATTAGAAATGAAGGATGGTAAATTTGTCTAAAATCTATGATTTAAAGCCTTTTCTGGATGAAAAAGTAAACCTATATAATCAATTTAAGTTTATTGCAACAGACCCCATTTCTATTCCTCATAAATTTCAAAAGAAAGAAGATATTGAGATTATAGGTTTTTTGATTGCAACCATTGGCTGGGGCAACAGAAAAAGTATTCTCAACAATGGCGAAAAGCTTTGCGAGATTTTACAGTTTGAACCTTATGACTTCATTTTAAATCATACTGAAGATGATCTTGAAAGATGTAACGGTTTCGTACACAGAACTTTCAATGCTGAAGATTTAAAGTATTTCATCAGGGCTCTGAAGTGCATATACAAAAAGTATGATGGCTTAGAATCGATTTTTAACAAACATCAAACTAGAGATTCTCTTCAACCAGCTATTCATAATTTTAAATCCATTTTTTTTCAACTTGATCATGAAAAAAGAACTGAAAAACACGTAAGTGATCCTGAAAAAAATTCAGCAGCAAAACGCATCAATATGTTTCTACGCTGGATGATAAGAAAAGATAAAAACGGTGTAGATTTTGGTATATGGGAAAGCTTATCACCTTCACTCCTATCATGTCCTCTCGATGTTCATTCTGGAAGAATAGCAAGAGAATTAGGTCTTCTAGAGAGGAAACAGAACGATGCTAAAGCAGTAAAAGAACTGGATGCTAATTTGCGCCTTTTAGACCCAGAGGATCCTGTAAAATACGATTTTGCTCTCTTTGGACTCGGTGCTTTTGAAAATTTCTAAAGTAGGTATAAAACTCTATTTTTTGTATATTGCGAATTGTTGATATTTAGAATCAGTTTAGATAAAGTTTAGATGAAAACCAATTCAAAAAGTGAATCCCAAAGGATTAATGCGCTTAGGTCCTTAGATATTTTAGACACCTTACCAGAACAAGAATATGATCAAATAACCAAACTGGTGGCTTCTATTTGTGATACTCCAGTGGCTCTTATCTCGCTACTTGACGAAGATAGACAATGGTTCAAATCCAAAGTTGGGATTGATTCTTGCGGAACCAAAAAAGAGTTTTCTTTTTGCAATTTTGCCATACAATCTGAAGATGAAATCATGGAAATATCCGATGCACGTGAGGATGAAAGATTTCAAAAAAACCCTCTAGTGAGTGGAAAGGAGCAAATCATATTTTATGCTGGTGCACCCTTGAGAGACAAAGATGGTAATGCGTTAGGGACATTATGTGTGATAGACCATCAACCAAGAACTTTATCCGAAAAACAAAAAGAAGGCTTATTATTTTTAGCCAACCAGGTCAATAAGTTATTTGAGCTCCACTCCATAAATAAGGGATTAAAAAAAACCCAGAAGCTACTCAAGGAGAAAAACAATCAATTAAAAAATTTCGCTGGTGTTGTTTCTCATGATATGAAGATGCCTCTGGCCAATATGATTGTAACTATAGACATCCTGAAAGTAAAGTACAAAAACACTCTAGACGATGCTGGGCTAGATTACCTAAATAATCTTAAGAAATCTTCATTTCAATTAAGCGATTACATTACCAATATTCTTACTCACTACGAAAGTGATAACATCACAAATAATGGTGACTCACTAGAAGTTTTTGATGTGCACACATTGGTAGAAGATATTGTAGAAATGCTCGACATTGGAGATGATTGTGATATAAGTTTTCCAGAGGAAAGTATAGATATTTTCACTAATCGTGTAGCATTGGAGCAGATTTTACTCAACTTGATAGGCAATAGCCTCAAATACAACGATAAGTCAAAAATTGAAATCGATATCGATTTTAAAAAGGAACCAGATTTCTATAGATTTTATGTAAAAGATAACGGTATTGGTATCCCAAAAGATAAGCAGAAAGAAATTTTCAATCTATTTTCAATTGTAGCAGAAAATGATAGAAAAGGCAACAAAGGCAATGGAATTGGACTCTCTACAGTAAAGAAAATGATTCATAATTTGGGAGGTCAAATCACAGTTAATTCTGTTGAAGGCGAAGGAACAACCTTCGAGTTTACAATAGAGCGAACTAAAAAGATTGAGGATTGATGATCTTTGAAAAGCCAGATGTACTCTACTTTCTCTTTTTGCTCATCATACCCATTTTAGTTCATTTATTTCAGCTTAGAAAATACAAAACCACCAAATTTAGCAATGTTGCATTATTAGAACGCATCACATTACAAACTAGAAAGAGCTCAATAATAAAAAAATGGTTGATTCTAATAACCAGACTTTTAGGTTTAATATTCTTAATTCTGGCTTTTGCAAAACCATTCATTCCAAACTCAAATACTGCACTGCAAGAAAATGAAATTGTTATTTATTTAGACAATTCATTTTCCATGGAACTGCCAGGAAAACAGTTGACATTGCTCGAAGAAGCTAAGCAGAATTTATGGGAACAACTCAAGCAAGACCAGCGATTTTCATTATTTACCAATGATAAGTCTTGGAAAAAAGTGACAAAAAGCGATATCAAAGCAGATTTTTTTTCTATTGAATTTGCTCCCGTTCATTTAAGTTTTGAGAACCTATTGCTTAAAGCGGAGTCTATGTTTCAAGAGCAGATGTCTAGCAAAAGTTTATTTATAATCTCAGATGCGCTTAATTTTAAAGATGACATTCACCTGAAGTCTCGCACTGATTTGAATATCAATTTGATAGTGAAATCTCCATCTTCACTTGAAAATTTCAATATTACTTCAGCCCAGTTGCTATCCAACAATACAAGTAAAACCATACAAGCAGAAATAAAATCTCATTCACAAACAGAAAAAGACATCACTGTTTCGCTTTACGATAAAGACGAACTCATAGCAAAAACCAAAGCTAATTTTGAAGAATCTACATCAGTATTAGTGAACTTCGACTTATCCAACAGAGATTTTGAACAGGGAAAGTTAGAAATTGAAACAGATGGAATGTCATATGATAATACTTTGTTTTTCAGCCTAAATAAAGGAAAGAAAATCAGTGTTCTTTCGGTTCATTCTGAATCAAATCAATACAAATCTTTTCTAGCTTCTATTTACCAAACGGACTTGTTTAATTTCAAGGAATACTCCATTTCCAATTTTGATTATTCAAGAATTTCTGAGGCTAACCTTGTAATTTTGAACGAAGTTAAAGAGGTGAATCCGATCCTCATCAGCAGATTAAGGGAGTTTAAAAACAATGGAGGTACTCTAGTCATAATTCCTAATGAATCTACAATTCCAGGAACATTCAAGCAACTTATCAATACTCCTGCTATCTTTCTAAATTCAATAGATGCTAAAAGAGAAATCACCAGTATAAATTTTGACCATCCATTATTTGAAAATGTTTTTTCAGAGAAAATTCAAAATTTTGATTATCCCTCTACTTCCAAATTCATGGACATGCATGCCTCCTTTACACCTATTTTAAAATTCAGTAATGGTCAGTCCTTTTTCGCCGAAAACAATAAAATATTCAGCTTTGCATCAGCTTTAAATACTAAAATTTCAAATTTCACAAATTCACCATTGGTTGTTCCTGTATTTTATAATATGGCTTTGCAAAGTACTCCAAGCCCTCAGCTTTACTCTATACTTGGAGAAGAAAATCTCATCAATGTTGAAGCAAATCTTGGAAAAGATGAAGTTTTGAAACTTAAAAACAAAAACCAACAAGTGATTCCACAACAAAACCGACTTGGAAATTCTATCCAAATCAACACAAAGTACCAGCCAGAAACCTCTGGACATTTTGAGTTGGTTCAAGGAGATTCCACTCTATTGCATTTAAGCTTTAATCAAGATAGAAGTGAAAGTCAGCTCAATCCTATAGATGTGAGCTCCTTGGAGACCAAAACCTTCTCTTCTATTCCAGAAGCATTTAATTCTTTCACAGAAGACAGGAAAATCCTTGAGCTTTGGATTTGGATGCTTATTTTTGCAATCGGTTTCTTTCTAACGGAACTTATAATTCTAAGATTTTTAAATTAGTGCCTATGTCTTCCATACTTTTAAAATCTGCAAAAATTCTCGATACAGAGAGTTCACATCATTTGCAAACCAAAGATATTTTGGTAGAAAATGGAGAGATTACCAAAATAGAAGACTCCATTGAAAGTGCTGATAAAATTATAAATCGCGAAAATTTACACGTTTCCAACGGATTTTTTGATAGTTCTGTCTCTTTTGGTGAGCCTGGCTTTGAAGAACGAGAGACACTTGCCAACGGTGTAACAACTGCCAGACGTTCTGGGTTTACGAGTTTTCTTTTAAATCCAAACCTCAATCCAGTTACCGATACAAATTCGGCCGTAAAGTTCTTACAGCAACAAATTGATACTCAACTTATCAACATTAAACCACTTGGTGCACTTACGAAAAGTTTTGACGGAAAGAATCTTGCAGAACTTTATGACATGAAAATGGCAGGTGCTGTAGGATTCTACGATTTTAAAAAACCTATTGCAGATGCCAACTTATTCAAAATTGCATTACAGTATGTAAAAAGTTTTGATGGTTTACTTTTTTCTTTTCCTCAAGATAAATCCATAGCGGGTAAAGCTCAAGTCAATGAGGACGAATTTACAACTTACATTGGCCTCAAGGGGATTCCAAATCTAGCAGAAGAATTACAAATCGCCAGAGATTTATATATTCTTGAATATACTGGCGGAAAATTGCATATTCCTAATGTGTCCACCAAAGCTTCCGTTCAATTGATAAAAAAGGCTAAAGCTAAAGGCCTAAACCTAACTTGTAGCGTAGCCTTGCCCCATTTATTCTTTACCAGCAATAAACTGGAGACTTTTGATAGTAAGTATAAAATCCTTCCCCCACTGCGAACCAAAGAAGACTCCAAAGCTTTAACAAAAGCGGTAAAGGATAGAATTATCGATATGGTGACTTGCGACCACGAACCTATGGATGAAGAGCACAAAGAACTTGAATTTGAAAATGCAAGCTATGGCAGTATTGGCTTAGAATCAGCATTTTCAGTAATGAATACCTTATTTGGAATCGAAAAGGCTTCAGAATTATTATCCAAACCAAAGACGAATTTTGGATTGAAAACCTCAAAAATAGAGGTTAACCAACGTGCAGATTTAAGCTTGTTCGACCCAAATTCAGAATATATCTTTCAAAAACAGCATCTAATTTCAAAATCTAAGAACAGTATGTTCATTGGCGAAAGCCTAAAAGGAAAAGTTTTTGGAAGCATTTATAACGACTCGTTCTATGAAAATTAAAAAGGAAAGAAGCGGAAAAACCGCAGCTATTGTGGCTTATTTTACCATTTTTGGAAGCATCTTGGCCATATTTCTCAATACTGATGAAAATAAAAATGAGTTTGCAAGTTTTCATATAAGACAGGCTTTAGGAATCAATTTATTGCTGATTTTTATCGGTGTAATTGTGGGTGGAATTCCAGAAAACATAAGTAATCTACAAAGTATAATGATAAGCTCTCCTCTTTATCTGGCTCATTTCATTTTATGGATTTACGGATTTATAGGAGCTGTTTCCGGAAAGAAAAATAAAGTCCCAATTATTGGAAACTTGTGTCAAACCATTTTTAAAAAACTAACTTAATGACAACTAAAGACTTATCTCTGACGCACCTCATAAGACCTTCGAGCTTATCTGGAAAAGCGCCACTCATACTCATGCTTCACGGTTATGGAAGTGATGAAAATGATTTGTTTTCGTTTGCTGGCGAATTGCCAGAAGAGTACATGATTATTTCACTGAGAGCTCCACATTCTATGCAACCCATGGGCAATGCCTGGTATGCGATTAATTTTGATGCGCAGCAAGGGAAGTTTAGTGATGTGGAACAGGCGATTGAATCCAGAGAATTGGTGAAGAAGTTTATTGAAGAAGCACTTGAAGCTTACCCAATTAATACTGAAAATATCACGCTGCTTGGTTTTAGCCAGGGAACTATTTTGAGTTTTGCTTTAGGTCTCTCGTATCCTCACCTGGTGAAGAATATCATAGGTTTATCTGGCTATGTAGATCCTAATATGCTGAAAGCGGGATATGAGTCCAATGATTTTAGCCATTTGAAGATTTATAATTCTCATGGAAGTGTGGACCAGGTGATTCCTGTGGAATGGGCCAGAAATAATAAGGCGTTTCTAGATCAATTGAATATCGATTTCACCTATGAAGAATACCCTGTGGGACATGGGATCAATCCACAAAACTTTCAAAGTTTCAAAAACTGGCTAGCTAAACAAGACAACTAATTTTTTACACCTATTTTTATGCTCATTATTGGCATTGCTGGGGGAACCGGAAGTGGTAAAACTACTGTGGTGAACCAAATTATAAACGAACTGCAACATGACGAAGTCGATGTGATTTATCAGGATTCTTACTATAAGGATTTGTCTCACTTATCGATGGAAGAACGTAAAAAGATCAATTTTGATCATCCAAAGTCCATAGATTTTGATCTTTTAGTAGAGCATTTAAAAATTTTGAAATCCGGAAATTCTATTGAGCAGCCTGTATATTCTTTCAAAGAACATAACAGAACCCAAGAAACTATTACGACCAAGCCCAGAAAGGTGATGATTGTAGAAGGAATTTTGATTTTCACACATCCCGACATCAGAGAGATGTTTGATATCAAGATTTTTGTTCATGCCGATAGCGATGAACGCTTGATGAGACGACTTAAAAGAGATATTACCGATCGGGGGAGAGATCTCGATGAAGTTTTGGATCGCTACAAATCGACTTTAAAACCCATGCATCAGCAATTTATAGAACCAACCAAAGAATATGCAGACATTATTATCCCTAACAATAGATTCAATACGGTGGCGATAGACATAGTTCAAACTATTATCAAGGAAAGACTCCTGTAATTTTAGTAACTTACAACTATGAAGTATAAAGACCTGAAAAAGAAGCCCTGGTTTAAATTTATGAGCAACAAATATGTGTTGGTGCTCACGGTCTTTATTGTTTGGATGTTGTTTTTGGACAGCAACTCGTGGTTGATTCACAGAGAATTGAATCAGGAAATTGAAGAAATCAAAGCCAATAAAGCCTATTATCAAGAAGAAATAAAAAATGATAAGCAGATTCTGAAAGAGTTGGATGATAGTATTGAAATAGAGCGTTTTGCCAGAGAAACTTATTTCATGAAGCGGCCAAATGAAGACATTTACATTATCGAATACGAAGACAGCTTAAAAACTGATAAAGATGAGTAAAAAATTATTTGAAGAGTTTGATCCTGTTTCGGCCAAAGCTTGGAAGCAAAAAATACAAGCTGACCTGAAAGGTGCAGATTATAATGAAACTTTAGTCAATTCTACTGATGAAGGTATCGATATAAAACCTTTTTATCACGCTGATGATCATGATTACGAATTTTCGCTTCCAGAATCACCTTCCTGGTTTGTAACAGAAAAACTTTATCTCGAAAATGTTGACATTACCATTGAAAATGCCAAAGACGTAATAGAACGCGGTGCAGAAAGCCTCTGGATTATCATTCCTGAAGCTGATGACAAGAAATTAAAATTCTTCGAAGCACTTAGTGATGATCAAACTCCACTATATGTTGAGTTTTTATTTCAAGATATTGAGTTTTTAGAAAAGTTAGATACTGTTTTAAAGAAACAAAATAAAAAAATATGGTTAGGATTTGATCCTGTTCACCAGTTATCCTCTTCAGGGAATTGGTTTAAAAGTCAGAAAGAAGATTTTAAAGTGTTTTTAAAAACAATTCAATTTTCAAGTTTTAAAAATCAAATTAGTGTTGATGCCAGACTTTACCAAAATTCTGGCGGTCTTATCATTCAGCAGCTTGCTTATGGATTGGCTCACCTTAATGAATATCTAAACCTTCTGAATGATTCTAATTTAAAGCTGAATTCAATCAACATCAATCTTCTTATTTCACAAGGCTCCAATTATTTCTTTGAAATAGCAAAATTGAAAGCCTTCCGACTCTTGGTGAATAGTTTGGCTAGCCAATATGATTTTGACTTAAAACTTCACATTATAGCTGAACCCAGCAAGCGAAATCATACGATTTACGATTATAATATGAATATGTTACGCACCACCACGGAATGTATGAGTGCGATTCTTGGTGGCGCAGACTGGGTGAATAATTTAGCTTATGATGAAGTTTTTCATAAGCGAAATGAGTTTGGAGAACGTATTTCCAGAAATCAATTACTGATTTTGAAACAAGAAAGCTATTTTGATAAAGTATTGAATCCAGTAGACGGGACCTATTACATTGAGAATTTGACCAAAGAACTAGCTGAAAAAGCTCTAGCTATCTTTAAAACGATTGAAGCTGGAAAAGGCTTTATCCATCAGTTATTCGAAGGGAAAATTCAGAAGAAAATAAAAGAAAGTTCTGAAAAAGAACAAGCGAAAGTCAATACTGGAAAATTTACTCTTGTTGGATTGAACAAATACGAAAACCTTGAAGACCAGATGTCGCAAGACCTGGAGCTTTTTCCGTTCCTAAAACAACATCAAAGAAAAACTCTTATCGAACCTATTCTTGAAAGGCGTTTAGCAGAGAATATAGAGAAAGAAAGGCTAGAAAAAGAAAAAATGAATCCATCTTCAAAATCAAATGCGTAGTATGGAAAGAAAGAATATACAGGAAATGACTTTAAAGTCGGCGTCTCGTAAGAAACAAGACGAGTTATCGAAGTTTGAAACCGCAGAGCAGATTAAAATCAAATCTATTTACTCGAAAGAAGATTTAGATAAGACAGAACACCGTGACTTTGTTGCAGGACTAGCTCCCAATCTACGAGGCCCCTACTCGACTATGTATGTAAGAAGACCTTGGACAATAAGGCAATATGCCGGATTTTCTACAGCTGAAGAAAGTAATGCTTTCTACAGACGAAATCTTGCCGCCGGACAAAAAGGGCTTTCTGTAGCTTTTGATTTACCTACTCATAGAGGTTACGATAGTGACCACGAACGCGTTGTTGGCGATGTGGGGAAAGCAGGTGTAGCAATCGATACCATCGAAGATATGAAGGTCTTATTTGATCAGATTCCTTTGGACAAGATGTCTGTCTCGATGACTATGAACGGTGCTGTTTTACCGATTATGGCGTTTTATATCGCTGCTGCAGAAGAAACTGGTGTTAAGCAGGAACAGCTTTCTGGGACGATTCAAAATGACATTTTGAAGGAATTTATGGTGCGTAATACCTACATCTATCCTCCTACACCATCGATGAAAATTATTTCTGATATTTTTGAGTTTACATCTCAAAATATGCCCAAATTCAATAGCATCAGTATTTCTGGTTATCACATGCAGGAAGCTGGAGCCACTGCGGATATTGAACTTGCTTACACTCTAGCTGATGGATTGGAATACATCAAAAAAGGATTGGATGCAGGAATGGACATTGACACGTTTGCGCCAAGACTTTCCTTTTTTTGGGGGGTGGGCATGAACCACTTTATGGAAATTGCCAAAATGAGAGCCGCAAGAATGCTTTGGGCGAAATTGGTAAAACGATTCAATCCCAAAAATCCTAAATCTTTAGCTTTAAGAACCCATTCACAAACCAGTGGCTGGACACTTACAGAACAAGATCCATTTAATAATGTAGCAAGAACCTGTATTGAAGCGACAGCTGCCGCTTTTGGTGGAACTCAAAGTTTGCATACTAATGCGCTGGATGAAGCTATCGCTTTACCAACTGACTTCTCGGCAAGAATAGCGAGAAACACTCAGATTTACCTGCAAGAAGAAACAGGAATTACTAATACTGTAGATCCTTGGGCTGGAAGCTATTATGTTGAAAAGTTAACTCATGATATAGCTCAACAAGCTTGGAAACTTATAGAAGAAGTAGAAGAACTTGGAGGCATGACCAAAGCCATTGAAGCTGGAATTCCAAAATTGAGGATAGAACAAGCCGCTGCAAAAAAACAAGCTAGAATCGATAGTGGAACCGATAAGATCATTGGCATCAATGCTTATAGATTAAAGAAAGAAGATCCTATCGTTACTTTGGAAGTAGATAACCAAACGGTGAGGAAACAGCAACTTGAAAAACTTGATAAAATCAAAGCAGAACGCAATGATGAAAAAGTTAGACATAGCTTGAACGAACTCACCCGAATTGCTAAAGAAGAAAATGATAATCTCCTAGAAGCTGCTGTCATAGCAGCCAGAGAAAGAGCTACTCTTGGAGAAATAAGTGATGCTTTGGAAAAAGTTTATGGAAGGCATCAGGCCAAAATACAATCCTTCAGTGGAGTTTATAGCAAAGAGATGAAAACAGACAAATCTTTTAGTAAAGCGCAAGCCTTAGCAGATGAGTTTGCAGAAAAAGAGGGTCGAAGACCAAGAATCATGATTGCCAAAATGGGACAGGATGGACATGATAGAGGCGCCAAAGTAGTAGCCACTGGCTATGCTGATGTTGGTTTTGATGTGGATATTGGTCCGTTGTTTCAAACACCTCAAGAAGCTGCTAGACAAGCTGTAGAAAATGATGTTCATATTCTCGGTGTGTCTTCTTTAGCCGCTGGACATAAAACACTGGTGCCTGAAGTTATTGCTGAACTCAAAAAACTTGGAAGAGAAGATATTATGGTCATTGTAGGTGGGGTGATTCCTTCTGCAGATTATAAATTTTTATTTGATGCTGGTGCTGTAGCGGTTTTTGGACCAGGAAGCAGAATAAGTGATGCGGCAATTCAAATTTTAGAGATTCTAAATGATAGTTTTTAAGATTAATCTGATTTTTTTCTTGAGCTTTTTAATAAGAAATTCAGAATTAAAAAAAGGTAAAATCTTAGTTTAGCATAAAACCAATCGCGTCATGGCTATTATAGGAAATCTTATAAAAGGCGTTATCAACCTCAGAAATTCAATTTCTTCTGAAACTGATCACGTCAAAAATCAAAAAGAAACTTTAATTTATTTATTAGAGAAAGCTAAGCATACAGAATTTGGAAAACACTATGAGTTTTCCAAAGTATTAGACTCTGAAAATCCTTATAAAGAATTCAAGTCCACTATTCCTTATTTTAGTTATGAAAAAATCCAGAACGAGTGGTGGTACAAACTTCATGAAGGTAAGGACGACGTGACCTGGCCTGGACATCCAAATTATTTTGCTTTGAGTTCTGGGACGACAGGAAAAACCAGTAAGCGAATTCCTGTAACCGATGACATGATTGAAGCTATTAAAAACGCAGGAATCAAGCAGGTTTTGGCGATGGAAAACTTCAAATTACCTGCCGATTTTTTTGAAAAGGAAATCATGATGTTGGGAAGCTCTACCAATCTTGAAAAAAATAATAATCACGTAGAAGGAGAAATTAGTGGAATTAGTGCAAGTAGAATACCATTTTGGTTCCGTGGTTTTTATAAACCTGGTGAGGAAATTTCAAAAATTGATGATTGGGATGAACGCGTTCAAAAAATAGCCGAAAATGCTAAAAATTGGGATATCGGCGCCTTAAGTGGAATTCCATCATGGATGGAACTTATGATGGAAAAAGTAATTGACTATCACAAGGTTGACAACATTCATGACATCTGGCCTAATTTAAAAGTGTACACTTCTGGTGGCGTAGCTTTTGGTCCATATGAAAAAAGCTTTAAACGTTTAACTGGTAACCCAGTTGAAGTGATTGATACCTATTTAGCTTCAGAAGGATTTATTGCCTTACAGACCAGACCAGAAACAGATTCAATGCAACTTTTGACCGATAACGGAATCTTTTTTGAGTTTGTACCTTTCCAGCCAGAATATATCAACCAAGATGGTTCCTTAAAACCAGACTCTCCAAGTATTAGTATAGAAGATGTAGAACTCGATAAAGATTATGTTCTATTAGTAAGTACAGTGAGTGGTGCCTGGCGCTATAGCATTGGAGATACCATTCAATTTACCGATATAGAAAAAGCAGAAATCAAAATCACTGGGAGAACCAAATTCTTCTTAAATACAGTCGGTTCTCAGCTTTCTGTGAATAAAATGGATGCTGCCATGAAAGAGTTAGAAGAGCAGTTTGATGTAGACATTTCAGAGTATACCATTTGTGCAAAACGTGCTGAGGATGGAGAATTTTATCACTTTTGGTATCTCGGTGCTTCAACCACAGACTTAGATACTTCAAAAGTGGCAGATGCTCTTGATGAAGCTTTACAAGCTGCTAATAAAAATTATAAAGTAGCAAGAACTAAAGCTCTAAAAGGTGTAAAAGTAAATCTTATAAAACCTGAAGTTTTTTACGAATGGAACGCTAGAAATAAAAAGAAAGGTGGCCAAGTAAAAATGGAACGGGTAATGAATGAAGAGAAATTTGAAGACTGGGAAAAATTTGTACAAGAGCATTAATTAGCGCTCTTGTACAATTTGCATGATTTCCTCTGGTGATAAGTAAAACCTTTTTATTCGCTTTTTGTAGTTTTCATCAATAGCTGCATGATCAAGTATAAAATTCTTAGTCTTTAGAATATATTCTTCCATTCCTTGATTAACTGCAAAAGTATCTGCAGCTCGTTCGGCTTCTATAATATGTTTTTCCATATACAAATATCTGATTCCAAACCAAATCAGATTTAAAACACTTCGATTTTCGTAATCCAAAATATGTCCCAGCTCATGCCCTATCCAGCCTGTCATTACATCTGGTGGGACATTTATAGTTTTGAACTCCTTATCAGAAATTTTGAATTTTTCGCTTATAAAAATATAGTATTCTCGTTTTGACCTAGGTTTAAATAAACTTTTAAACCTAGGCTGAGCCTGCATCGTAGATTTTTTAATATCAGATTTGAATTTAAATGTGATCTTAACATCTTTCAATTGTGGAAAATGATCCAAAGCAACCTCAATTTCATTTTTTATAGACTCTGGATAAATATGGTATTTTTGAGCTTTCATACTATAGCTTAGGTGAATTATAAATTGTAAAATAACTAAAATAAAAAGGTTAATGCTTAGTTTTTGGCTCATAAATTAATCTAAAAAATGTACTGAAACGATCATTATTTGCTTCAATAGGAACCCCTGTTACAATACCAATCATTAAATGATCTGAAATCCCCAATCTCATCTGAGGCCTCAAAGTAGTTTCCAAATTACCATCAATTATAATTTTATTGATTTCTAAACCAATAAAGTTACGAGTTCCTGTAATCATATAATGAAAACTCGTATTTATCTGATAGAAAAATTCGTTTTCAAAACCGCTAAATCCTCTTTCCCATACTGGTCCAGTGTAAATTAATGAATGGAAGTTTGTCCCAAACCGTTTAGCAACAACCATAAATGGACTCATTAAGTTTCCAGTGAACAAACGACTCGAATTATAATTGTCAAAAGCATTCATGGTAAATTTATGAAGATAACCTCCCGCCATAGATAAATTGTATTTAGGATCGACAAGAAATGTATATTGAGCAGCTAACTGTAGACCCTCTAATTTACTACTTGGCAAACTATTTTCACCATTGGATACTCCACGTCTGTCATAATAAAATGTAAACGGAAGTTCTACTTCCAACCCTAAACGATCTATTACAGCCCATTCATACTCTATTAAAGTTTCGTATTCTTCGTAATTGTTATTGTCCTTAATACCAAAGCCAAGGTTCCATTCACGCTCCCCTTTCCTAGCTCCGAGATCCCTAATCAGATCAATATAAAGTGGTTCTGCATGCAGAACTTTGGCTGGTAAGTTTTCTTGTTCTTCGGTTTCTGCTATATAAATACTATCTTTTTCTTGTTTTGTAATTTGACTAAATACAGAAGTAGAACATATGATGAATATTGAGGATAAGGCTATTCTCAATGAAAGTTGTGTTGACATTGTTTTAATGAATTTGAGTTAAAATGAATTTTAAAAAATTTGATTTTAAACTCTAAATTCTGGAGGCGGTAAAAATATTTTTGAATGATTTTGACTATATATTAAGTCTGAATAGTTAATAGCCAAACTATCTTTAGTATTAAAATTAAAAGATAAAAAATCAGAACTATATGAGTTATAAATTAGGTCTAGTTGAACTTTTTTTGAAGCTGACTTTTCTGGGAGTTCGTTATCATGTCCCTGTTCTCTTATAGCGTCTTCAAAACCCAAACCTTTTTCAACTATAAGTTCTATAATTGTTTCCTGCTCGTTATAATCTATCGTTTTTAAGTATATATCCGGTGCATTAATACTTGAGTTTAAAAACACAAGTATTAAAAACCCCAGAATGTTTTTACCCAGACAACCGTTTCTTATAAGATTAAACATCAACTATAATATAAATTGAAAATTCTAATTATTCTTCTTCTTGTTAGTAAATCCTCCAAAAATATCTTTAACCTTATCTTTAAGAACCTCTTCTTTGGTTTTAGTGCTGTCTGTTGCAGTACTGTCTTTGCTTTTGCCGCCGCCTAGGAGCTTATTGATTTGTTCTCCAGCCTTATCGGTAATAGTTTGTTTGGCCTTTTCTTTTTGAACTTCAATCAATTTTTGAGTTAAGCTTTGGATGGCGTTCTGAGTATTTACCTGTATTTTAGGATTTTTAAAGCTTCCAGATAAAGATACAGGAACAGCTACATTCATTTCACTTATATCTGTATCGCTAAGTTGAGCTAATTTCCCTCCAACTTCATCTCCAAAGTATTTTGCTGGTACATTGAATTTTAGATTGTAATTCATGGTGTTATCAAAATTATGACTACCAGATACCATGACATTTACATCGTCCAATTTAAAATCAAAATCTTCAGTGCTTATCGCCCCATCTTCAAATTTCAATTTTGCAATCAAATCATTCACCTTCAACTTATCAAAATCAAAAAACTGAAATTGATTATTAAGGTTAGACACCAGAGGCATTTTATTTTGTTCTACTTGGGCACTTATTATTTTGGCCAAAGCATTACCGGAAAGCGATGTATAAATAGGCATTAAATCTCTGGTGAGGTTACCTTTCAATGCAATTTCTGAGCTAGCAATACCATTAAGCGCTTGAGCTATTGGCGCCAGTCCTTTGACTAACTCCATTTGCTGGAAAGCTTCTAAAATCTTGATAGTATTGAGACTCAATTTCATGTCAAAGTTTGGAGAATCGGCAGTAGATACAATGCCGTCAAGCTTAATATTTCCTCCAAATATATCTGCATTGACATTATTCAAAACAGCCTTCTCATCTTTTAAAGCAAGACTACCCTTAGCGTTTTTCAAAGTTAGATTATCATATTTTACACTTTTAGCATCAAAATTTAATAGAATATCTAAAAATCCTGGAATTTTTATAGCTTCGGCCGATGAGCTTGATGCTGTTTCTGAAGTCACTTCATCTTCTACCATAAAATCTGCTACATCAAAACTATTTGATGTGGCATTAAAGCTGCCTTTCAATGCTTGGTCTGAAAATGCAAAACCCAGCAGGTTGGTTAAATCACCAGTCATTTTTAAATCTGTAGAGCCAGCTGTCATTTCAAAATTGTTCAATCTCACCGCATCGGTTGTAAAGTCTACTGTAGCGACTTCAATATGCAGAGGTTTAGCAAGTTCTGGTGAAGCATAATCAAACTTGGAAAGTTTCATGGAACCATTGGCCTTCACATTTTTATAAGCTTCACGTTCAATAGAATTCATATCAAAATTGGCTGTCAAATCTGCATCTAGAAAACCGCTTAGTTCTTGCTCTAAGTCAACTGGATAAGCCTTAGAAATATTAGCCAAGTTCAATCTTCCATCAGCTTTTAGATCTATAAGCATGTTCGAGGTGAGATTTTTCACAGAGCCACTTCCTACAAAACGATCCTCATCTATTCTGAATTTGACATCGTTAAAATTGATAAATGTATCATCAACAAGTCCGGTTTCATTTTTAATCTCTAGATTAAGTGAAATATCCTCCACTTTTTTAGGCAGGTCTGGATATTGAAAAGACGCATTAGAACTTGAAGCTGAAATATCTAACTTGGGGATATACTGCTCATCTACTCTACCTTTTATCAAACCTTCCAGTTGAAAATCGCCTGTTGTGTTGACACCATCTAGGTTACTTGCGTAGGCTTCAGGAATTAAGGCCAAAAAGTTTTTAAAATCTGAAGATGGTGTAGAAAACTGAAGGTCAATATCATTATAATCTTCAAAGACCTGAACGTAACCTTCAAATTCTAAGGGAAGTTGATTTACAACAGCCTCATTATCTAGAAAAGTAAATTTCATGTTTTCTAAATCCATTTCCAGGTCTGCATCTAAAACGATAGAATTGTTCCTTAAATAATTAGTTCCGTCAAAATCAAAAGAAATTTTAGAATCTGTATGGGTTTCGAGTGTAAACACGGAAGCAGTGAAATCACCATCACCAGTATGATTAAAGTCTTTTAGTTTTAAGAATATTTTTCCACTTTCATCTAGATAATTGATTTTAGACGAATTGATTTCGTAATGATTTAAGTTGAGCTGAAAAGGTTCTTCACCTTTAGCGGGTGAGGTTTCACTGGATTCAGAAGTTTTAGCTATATCATAATTTGTATTTCCAAGAGAATCAATCTTTACATTGATAAAAGCTTCGTTCAAATAAATCTGGTCGATACTTAAACCCTCATCTTTAAACAGCTGCATAATTCCCATAGCTAAATCAAATTCTTTCGCATACACTAAAGTATCACCTTCAAAAGGAGCTTTATTGATTACACATACATCTTCTAAACTCAAACTAGCATTTGGAAAATTCCTGAACAAACTTAAATCTAAAGATGACCATTCTACCTGTGCATTCACATTATCGTTTGCTGTTTTCTTCACCATTTTTTCTATGCTCCCTTTAAATAAAATTGGAGTAAGAAATAAAGCAATGATGATAACTAAAAGAACCACTCCTATAATCTTTAAAGCCTTTTTCATAATTAATAATTTAAAGATAAAATTACGTAAAGCCTTTTCCTTTATACCAAAAAAAGAATTAAAATTTAGATTTGTTCAAGTTGAAAAAATTAAAATTCGGTAAGCTCTTCATTTGGTTTAAGCTGAAATTTCTTTCGAAATATATAAACTATGAGATACAAAAAAGGAGTATCAAAAAGCGCTATGAGTACTTTAAAAAGGAAACCACTTAAGAGTAAGCCCCCAAACAAAGACCAGTCCAGTTGGCCAAAAACAGTAAGTAAAAAAACCACGGAAAATGTATCTACAAATTGAGAGGTAAATGTTGAGAAGTTGTTTCTTAGCCAAAGGTATTTTCCCTTAGTCAGTTTTTTCCAGAAATGATAGACATAAATATCGACGTATTGAGCTAATAAATAAGCCATCATGGAGGCGGCGACGGCAATGGTTGTCGCACCAAATACATTATCAAAAACTTCATCGCCAATGGGTGACCAGGTCGTCGAAGGGACTGCATTTGCAACGAGAATAATAAGAAGTGAAAATATAGAAGCGAATATTCCAATAGTGACAACTTGATTTGCCTTTTCCTTTCCGTAAATTTCGCTAATAGAGTCAGTTATTAAAAACGTGATAGGGTAAGGTAAAACACCTACAGATATTTCAAATCTGTATAAACCAAAAAAATCCCAATAAAAGAATTTTTGAAAAATTAGATTAGAAACTACTAAAGAAGTAATGAATAAAGCTGCCAGTATAAGATAGATTCGCTCTGCTGAAAGTTTTTGTAATGCCGTCAATAATATATGGATTTGATATTTACCTTTGTGACAAATTTAAGCTGTAAATTTTTGGAATTAACCAATTTCGCAGTTGATTGTAAATCAATATTCATTAAAATTTTCTTAACAAATTGAATAGCACCATCACTACTTATATAGCTTTAGGAAGTAACCAAGGCGACAAATTGAATTGGCTCAAGCAATCTACTGAAGAAATTTATAAATCAATAGGAGATGTAACGAGAGTTTCAGAAGTATATAAAACACCAGCATGGGGATTTGAAAGTGATGATTTTTTAAATGCTGTTATAGAAGTAAAAACTAGGTTTTCTGCTGAAGTTACTTTAGAAAAACTTTTGAAAATTGAGCAAAATCTAGGTAGAATAAGATCAAATAAAAAGGGCTACCAGGCTAGGTCAATAGATCTCGACATTTTGTTTTACGGCAATACAACTATTGAAACTAATCAACTCACTATTCCACATCCAAAACTTACTGAGAGAAATTTTGTATTGTATCCTTTAGCTAATTTGGTCCCGGAAATGATTCATCCTACTTTAAATCAACCTATTTCATCGTTAATACAGAATAGTAAAGATGATTCGTCTATTGAACCAATTACCGATAAACTTCAACCTAGAAAAGCCGAATTTAGACAGGTGAATTATTTGACAATCGAAGGTAATATAGGTTCTGGAAAAACGAGTCTAGCTGAAATGATTGCTGAAGATTTTAACGGTAAATTGATTTTAGAACGCTTCAAGGATAATCCTTTTTTACCTAAATTTTATGAAGACCAGACACGCTTTGCTTTTCCTCTGGAAATGTCATTTCTGGCAGATCGTCATCATCAATTGATGGACGATATCTCACAATTAGACTTATTTACAGACTTTGCGATTTCAGATTATAACCCCAATAAATCACTTATTTTCTCAAAAGTCACGCTTCAGGAAGATGAATACGCTTTGTACAAAAAGATATTCAATATCATGTATAGTGATGTGCCTAAACCTGACGTTTATGTATATCTCTATCAAAATGTAGAGCGTCTGTTAAGCAATATCAAAAAAAGAGGTCGAGATTACGAACAAAATATATCACCAGATTACCTCAGAAATATACATGAAGGCTATTTAAACTTTTTCAACTCACAAAATAAAATTGATGTGAAAATCATA
Source organism: Psychroflexus salinarum (assembly GCF_042677225.1). Taxonomy (NCBI): domain Bacteria; kingdom Pseudomonadati; phylum Bacteroidota; class Flavobacteriia; order Flavobacteriales; family Flavobacteriaceae; genus Psychroflexus; species Psychroflexus salinarum. The sequence continues at coordinate 5,015 of NZ_JBHTIV010000006.1, read as the reverse complement.
GATATTTCAGATTTAGATTTTGTTGACAATAGAGAAGATTATTTATATCTACTAGAGAAAATTTCAGAAATTAACACAAAGGCTTCATACTAGCTTTTTCAAAAGTAAATCTGCTACCTCCATTCCTCGGTGAACAGCACCATCCATATATCCAGGAGTTTGAGCGGCTGTTTCGGAAGCTGAAAAGAATAGTCTTTCATCAAAAAAGACCTGTCTTAATCTTGCGTTTCCATTGTTTTGATGCGGCACAAGAGATTCAGCTTCTTCATGGATTGTATATTTTTCATTTCTCCAATTGACATCGGCGTATGTCGAAATAGAACTAGTATTGTTGGAAAAAATACCTTCCAATTGTTTTAAAAACTGGGCTTTTCTCTCTTTTTCAGAAAGCACTGAATAACTTGAGTTTAAAAACCCGACAAGTGCATTTTGTAAATCGTCCATATCGCTGTGATCATACATTTCTTGAATGATTTGATGTTGACTCATCAAAGTACCAATGAATCTTTCGTTTTTCCAAAATCCTGAATCGAATGCCACTGAAAACTTTATGGAATCTGACATCCACGTATGAGTTTTAGATAATAAAACTTTGAAAGATTCAGGTAAACTCGGCTCAAATTCAATAGTATGAGCTAACAATTGGGTAGGAATACTTATGACTAGATAATCAGCTTTAAACTGGTTGTGTTCAGTTTCAACTATAAAATGATTATCGAATTTTACGGAGTTTACAACTTCTTTATAATGGATAGATGCTGATATTTCTTGATGTAATTTATCTATAAGCGAAGACGTGCCTCCTATAATTTTATATGTAGGAGGTCCTTGTTTTGGGATTTGAAAACGTTCTAAGTTCCCTTTGGGTCTAAAATCATAAATCGCTTCTCTTCCATTTTCCTGGTGTTTATATGGAATTTCTAATTGCTTAATCAACGCCAAAAGACTTGTATGCTGAAGCCCAAACCAAGTAGCACCCAGTTCTAAATTATAGTTTTTATCTTTAAGAGTGTAAATTCGACCACCGAGTCTTGGTCTAGCTTCAAGAATTTCTACATCAAAATTTGAGTTTTCTAAAGCATAAGCTGTAGTTAATCCGCTTAATCCTGCTCCTACTATTAAAACTTTTGGCATCTGGTTTTTAATGCAAATATCTATTTTAATATCATGTTTACTTATTCAAATATTGTAAAGTAAATTTAAAATTGACGGTTGAAAGATGTACTTAGCGATTGAACTCTTACTTTCACATCTTAAAACAATTTTGAGAAAAAACTCTTAATTGTTTAAATTAGTTTTATGGCATCTAAACTCAAACAAGATATTATTAAAAAGATAGAAGTTGAAAAAATAAAAGTTTCAAACTTATATCGAATTAAAAGTGAAACTGTAAAATTTACAGAACAGCTTTTTTTAACTCTTTTCGATAAAGAAACAGATGTTACTACTGGTATGAACGAATTGGAAAAGCAATTCAAAAATCTGGCAGATTTAGTTTGCTTTAAGGAAGAAGATCCTTGTCGAGAAATTTGGACAGATTTCATGAAAAAACTACCCGATATTCTCCAGAAACTGAATAACGACGCTTGCTTTATTAAAGAAAATGATCCTGCAGCCAATTCAATAGATGAAGTATACTTGGCTTATCCCGGATTTTACGCTATAGCAATTTACAGATTAAGTCATGCTTTACTAGAATTTGGTTTACCCATCGTGCCACGGTTAATGTCTGAATGTGCTCACACTTCAACTGGAACCGATATCAATCCCGGAGCTAAAATTGGAAATCCATTTTTTATAGATCATGCTACAGGTGTTGTTATTGGTGAAACTTCAGAAATTGAGGACAGAGTGAAAATATATCAGGGAGTTACACTCGGAGCTTTATCGGTGGATAAAACTTTGAAACACCAGAAAAGACACCCTACCATTAAAAGCGATGTTACCATTTATGCTAACGCTACCATTCTTGGTGGTAAAACTGTTATTGGTGAAGGCTCAACTATCGGTGGAAATGTTTGGTTAACCAAATCCATACCTGGTCATTCCACTGTTTCACATAAATCTATGGTAAAAATAAACGAAAATAAAAATCATGAGTAAAAGCATATTAAACCTTATAGGAAATACGCCAATAGTAGAGGCTAAAACTTTAGTAAAAAATCCGAATGTCAAGTTATATCTAAAATTAGAAGGTCAAAACCCTGGAGGAAGTGTCAAAGATCGTGCGGCCTATAATATGATCAAATCAGCAATGAAACGTGGTGACATTGATCGAAACACTAAACTTATAGAACCTACAAGTGGAAATACGGGAATTGCGCTTGCTATGGTCGCAGGAATTTTTGGATTGGACATTGAATTAGTAATGCCAGAAAATGCGACTCAAGAACGGGTGCAAACCATGATGGCTTATGGAGCTAAAGTTACACTTACCGATGGTGATAAGGGAATTATGTATTCCAGAGATTATGCCGAAGAAAAAGTAGAGAGCGGGAATTACTATATGTTCAATCAGTTTGCAAATGAAGACAACTGGAAAGCTCATTACAAAACTACAGGGCCTGAAGTCTGGCGTGACACTAATCAAAAAATAACGCATTTTGTATCTTCCATGGGGACTACAGGTACCATTATGGGAACTTCGAGGTTTCTAAAAGAGAAAAACAAAGATATTCAACTTGTGGGTGTTCATCCAGCTGAAGGAACAAAAATTCCAGGTATTCGAAAATGGCCTGATGAATATCTACCTAAAATATATGACCCAAAACGAGTAGATCATATTTATGAAGTCAATGAAGATGAGTCTAGAGAAATGGCTAGGTATCTGGCTGAAAAAGAAGGCATCTTTTCTGGAATGAGCTCTGGTGGTGCTACAGCTGCTGCGGTAAAGCTTTGTGAAAGCCTGGAACAAGGTGTCGTTGTTAGCATTATATGTGACAGAGGTGACCGTTATTTATCATCTGACTTGTTTGAATCCTAACATTTGAACAGGATAAATGTTAAAATTTAAAGACTTATAAGAGATTCATTCTTAAAATTCATTTAAAAACTTAAATTTCGCCACTTAACGCATAAATAAACGTCTATGCATAATGTATTTATAAGTGGAACTGGTGCTTATGTGCCGCCAAAAGTAGTCCCTAATTCGTTTTTTGAAAAAGTTGGCTCTTCAGATGAGTGGATTTTTAACAAACTTGGAATTAAAGAACGTCGCATTGTTGAAGATGAAACAACTAGTGATCTTGCTTACAAAGCAGGATTGGATGCAGTAGAAAATGCAAATTTAAAAGTTGAGGATATTGATCTTATAATTGTAGCAACTACAACTCCAGACCGACAAGCTCCATCTTGTGCGTGTTTTGTACAGGAAAAAATGAAAGCTTTTAATGCTGTAGCTTTTGATGTTGCCGCTGTATGCTCTGGAGCATTGTTCACAATTTCTGTAGGACATCAGTTTGTAAAAAATGGGGTTTATAATAATGTATTGGTCATTGGTGCAGATACGTTTTCAAATATTATAGATTGGGAACGCAGAGATTCTGTATTTTTTGGGGATGGAGCTGGTGCCTTAGTTTTGAGTAAAACTGAAGAAGACAAAGGCTTCATTGATTTCAATTTACATTCTGATGGACGTGGAAAAGAGCATTTCACTATTCCGGGTGGAGGTTCTGAAACTCCCGCTTCAAACGAAACCATAGAGAACAGAATGCATTATTTCCAGATGAATGGAAAAGAGGTTTTTGATACGGCAACCGAAGTTGTTCCGGAGTCTATAAATGAACTTTTAGAAAAGACAAATACTTCAGTTGAAGATATTAGTTTTATGATTCCACACCAGCCTAGCATTGGAATCTTAAAAACTATTGCAAAAAAAATCGATATGCCCTTTGAAAAAGTGATGACTAATATGGATAGGTATGCCAATACTTCTGGTGCTACGATTCCTTTAGTATTAGACGAGGTACATAAAGCAAACAAATTTAAGGAAAGTGATTTACTCTTGTTTGCAGCCGTCGGAGCTGGCTGGACTTGGGGAACTGCACTTTATAAATGGTAAATAAAATTCAAAAAATGCTAAAAGGAAAAACATATCTCATCACAGGAATTGCAGATGAACATTCACTAGCCATGTATGTGGCAAAAAAAATAAAAGAAAACGGAGGTGAGGTTATATGTACAGGTTTAGGTGTGAGTAAATTTCACGAAGACTTATCAGACAAGGCTAAATCCTTCTTAAATCAAAATTTTAAAGATTTTCAAGATAGTGTTCATCAAGAATTAGGAAAAGACACACCAACAGAAATTTTAGATGTGTCCTTAGAAAAAAGCATAGAAGATTTCTGCGAGACATTAAAGTCTAAAGGAATGAAAGTTGACGGCTTTTTACATGCAATAGCTATGGATAAAACCATTAGAAATAAAGTAGTTAAGCCTCTATTGGATGTCACTTTTAAAGAGTTTTGTGACACCATGGAAGTGTCAGCTTTTTCCTTGATAAGCCTTACAAGCCATCTTTTCAAAAATAACCTTTTGAATGCCGATGCATCCATTTGTTCTCTGAGTTATATTGCTGCTTCAAAAGTCACTTTTCACCCCTACCGAAATATCAGCATCGCGAAAGCAGCTTTGGAACGGATAACTGTTGAACTTGCCGATGAAATGGGTAGAAAAAACGGCACGCGGGTGAACTGCATTAGGTTTTCCCCTTATATGGGAAGTAAAGCTGGGAATGCAACGCTAAACCAAAAAGATGTCGAACACGCACATCGCAAGAGTCCTCTGGGTAATGCTCTGCCAGAAGATTTAGCGCATGAAGTATTACACCTGTTAAGACCTAACGGCAGAATTACCGGTGAAATAAGGCACGTGGACGGAGGGTATAATATTATGGGTTAATAGTAATATAATGTACGTCCCTGATATAGGTTGACCACTTAAAGTCAATTTATATGAAAGCCAATGTAAAATTAATTCAAAAGCAGCGTAGTTTTTCGGAAGAGTTTAAGCGTTCC